>CAYYHM010000015.1:0-39751 GCA_964471795.1 uncultured Chitinophagales bacterium
GGAAAACCATGCAGGACGACATTACCGATGGTGTAAAGTGGCTGGTGGAGCAGGGCATTGCAGATCCGGAGCGGATAGCCATATATGGTGGTAGCTATGGCGGATATGCTACGCTAGCTGGGGTGGCTTTTACGCCTGACCTGTACACATGTGCCATTGATTATGTAGGCGTGTCTAATCTTTTCACCTTCATGAAGACCATTCCACCCTACTGGAAGCCATATCTTGATATGATGTACGAAATGGTCGGCAATCCGAATACAGAGGATAGCCTCCGGATGCGCGAAGCCTCACCGGTGTTCCATATCGACAATATCAAAGCACCACTGCTGGTTGTGCAGGGAGCGAATGATCCCCGCGTAAACATCGACGAAAGTGATCAGATAGTGAAGGGATTACGTGAGAATGGTGTGGAAGTGCCCTATCTCGTTAAATATGATGAGGGTCACGGTTTCCGTAATGAGGAGAACAAGATCGAGTTCTATAAGATAATGTTGGGCTTCCTGGCTAAGCATATGCAGCAGGAGCCTGCAAAGGGTTGATGAGCACATCGACCACTCAGAGACAAAGCCGGCAGTGATGCCGGCTTTTTTTATGCGATGAACAATTCGCTGATGATGCTGTCTGCCACGTACCAATGTGCTATTGGAATGCGTATGCTGTCGCCGTAAGTTTCGAGGTGCCCCGTCTGCAGCAGTGGTTGCGCTGCCCCCTGTAGGTGTTTTGCCATGGATTCGCCGAAGCGGGTGAGGGCATCAGTGCGGGCAAGGCCTTCTACTGTCCTGAGTCGGATCATCACCCATTCGTTAAAGCGATCCTCAGGCGTCAGCAGTTCCTTTTCTGCCGGTAGTTCCCCGCCTTGGATAGCACGTATGTATTGTTGATTATTGGACATGTTCCATTGCCTGCTATGTCCCTGAAAGGAATGGGCCCCCGGGCCAAGTCCCAGATAGGGCTTGCCGCTCCAGTAAGCACTGTTGTGTACTGCCCGATATCCGGGCAGCGCAAAGTTGGAGATTTCATAGTGTTCCATGCCCGCAGCGGTGAGTCTCTCATGAAGCAACAGGAATTGAGCGGCAGCCACAGCATCATCTGCAGGCTGTAGTTTGCCTGTATGTATCATATGTGCCAGTGCCGTTTTGGACTCTACGGTGAGGCTGTAGCTCGACAGGTGAGGTGTCTGGAGGGCAAGGGCTTGTTCCAGATTGCTCCCCCAGCTGTGCAATGTGCTTCCCGGAAGGCCATACATCAGGTCGATAGTAATGTTGTGGAAGCCGAAGTCCTGGGCTGCTTGAACGGCATAAATGGCCTCTGCCGCACTATGCAGGCGGTTCATCATGCGCAGCTCCTCATCGTGAAACGACTGAATGCCGATGCTCAGGCGGTTGGCAGGTGTCTGCGACAGCATGGAAAGCCATGCGGGGGTGATGTCGTCCGGATTGGCTTCTACGGTAACCTCTGCATTGGCGGATAAGGTGTACTCCCGGAGTAAGGCATTCCAAATTGTTTCCCATTCAGCACCGGTGAGGAGGCTGGGTGTGCCTCCGCCGAAATACACACTATCCAGGGTTCTGACAGGCAGGTAATCTTTGGTAAGCACGACCTCATCGGCAATGGCGGAAATCATGAGGCCCCGGCTCTGCAGGCTGGTAGAGAAGTGGAAGTTGCAATAGTGGCAGGCCTGCCTGCAGTAAGGAATATGTACGTAAATGCCGGCCATAGCGTTTCTAATTCCACACAAAGGAATAGGTATTTTTGTAATGGTGCAGTATCGAATCGTTGTTCTTCTTTACCTGATATGTTGCGGTATGCTCTCCGTGCAGGCACAATCATTGCCGGCACGCGTACTGTGGACAGGTGAAGAATTGCCGCTTTCTGTAGATGAATTCGAGCAGACTGCTTCGCTGGATAGTCTGCAGTGGCTGGACCTGATACAGCAGCAAGTGCAGGACTGGCAGGCAGATGGATACCTGGAGGCTTCGGGCAGTATATCGGCAGCAGACGATGCCTGGTTAGTGCTCTTTACAACAGGTGTCCGATGGCAGTGGATAGACATAACACGTGGTAATGTGCCGGAAGAATGGTTGCGGGAAATAGGCTGGCGGTCATTCCGTCCGGAAGGTAGCCCGGTACGTCCGCGCCTGGTAACGGACCTGCTGGATAAGGTGGTGAAGTACGGAGAAAACAATGGGCACCCGTTTACGTCTGCCGGTTTGGATAGTATTGCGGAGCTTGAAAGGGGCCATTGTCGGGCGGCCTTGCAGGTGGACTGGGGGCCATACATCACCATGGACACTTTACAGATAGTTGGTGAGGTGTCCGTCAGTCAAGCGTATATGCAGGCACTGTTGGGCATCAGGGAAGGAGACCCCTACTGCGAAGAACTAATTCAACAAATGCCCCGGCGGATCGGCGAGAGTGCCTTCATGCGTATCGCCAAGGCCCCTGAGGTGCTGTTTATTCAGGATAAGGCGCTGGTGCGGCTGTATTTGGAGCCGGTAAAAGCCAGCACCTTCAACTTCTTGGTCGGCATATTGCCCAACAGCGATCAACAGGGGGGGCGCCTGCTGGTAAATGGTGAGGCCACACTCCGGCTGGCCAATCCTTTTGGTGGCGGCAGGAACATATTGTTGGACTGGAAGAATCTGCAGCCACGGTCACCTCAGGTTCGTATGTCGCTGGATTGGCCACACATAGCAGGCTCATCCGTAGGGGCAGACGGCCAGTTCCACCTATTCAAGCGAGATACTTTTTTTGTAGAAATCGAAGGTTCCGCAGGTGTCCGCTATGCGCTGACAGATGGAGGCTACCTCAAGGCATTTCTCACCAATCGCACGTCCAACCTGATCTATGTAGACACAGCAGCAATAAAGCAATCGGGACTGCTGCCCGACCGACTGGACATACGTTCCAACCTGCTGGGCCTCGCCTACTTTCGGAATCAGCTGGACTACAGATTCAATCCCAGGAGAGGCTGGCAACTGTCATTTTCGCTGTCAGGAGGAAGGCGAACGGTACGGCCCAACGCCAATATTCTTTCTTTGAGTGATGCCTCGATCGATTATCAGGCACAATATGATAGTATCAACACATCGGCAACCGCCGGCAGAGTGGAGGCATGGCTCGATAAATTCTGGCCTATAGGCCAAAGAAGCACCCTGCTCACCGGGTACCGATCCGGGTGGATGTATGCCGCCACCTTGTGGTCCAACGAATTGTTTCGGATTGGAGGGAGTCACCTCCTGCGTGGATTCGATGAGGAATCGCTGCTGGCTTCACTCTATCAGGTGTTGACTGTAGAGTATCGGTTCTTGCTGTCCAGAAATGCCTGGTTTGCGAGCTTTGCGGACATAGCCTATGTGCGTAATGATGCGACTGGAGCCCTGCTCAGAGACTACTGGCCTGCAGGCATCGGGGCAGGCTTGGCATTGGAAACAGGCGCCGGTGTGTTTGAGGTGAGTTATGCGCTGGGACGGTTGAATAGCGATAATCCCTTTCAATTGCGGAAAGCCAGAGTACATTTGGGCTTTGTTAGTTACTTCTGATGAGAGCATGGTGGATCATAGGTGCAGTAGTTTGTTTGCTCACAGGGCCTGTGATGGGGCAGCCCACAGCAACAGACTCGGTAGCTGTAGTTGACACATTGCAGCCGGCAATGGATAATCAGGGACATGATACCGTAGTGACTGAGGTATATGTCCGGGAGCTTCAGTCGGCAGATCCAATGCAACAAACGATTACAGAGCAGGAATGGCTGGCTGTGATTGTCTTCATTTTCTGGGGGCTCTATGCCTTCTTGCGGATATACAACTTCAACCTGTATCAATATCGATGGCGCGCATTCCTGAATTTCAATATAGCTACACAGTATTTTCGGGATGAAGGTGTTTTTAGTTCCTTCCTGCATGCCCTGTATCATGTGCATTACCTGTTGGGTTTGTCGCTGCTCAATGTGCTGATATTGCCATATCTTATCCCTGGTATAGCCTCCCACAGCATACAGGTTTGGATGGTGGTATTCGTAACCCTGCTTGGTCTATACGTAGTACGTTTATTGTTTGGGTTGATACTTTCTGAGGTGTTTCAGCTTGGCGAGGTGATGCGATTTGCTCAGTTCTACTCCAACCTCACGTATAGCCATCTTGCCTATCTGTTGATGCCTGTAGTGACAGTCGGTTTGTTGACTTCTGTGCACAAAATTCCACATGTTGCTGTCTGGGCCGGCTTAATAGCAATGGGTATTGCCATAGGAATCAGGTATATCAGGGGTTTGCAGGTTGTGGCTCAATACTTTGGACTGTTTCAGCTCCGGCTTATTGCGTATATTTGCACGGTTGAAATAGCACCTGTAGTGATTCTGGTAAAGACGGCACAGCAGTTGCTCTTCAATCAGGGCTAAACAACACAACGTACAGATGGTGAATGCAGAAACTAAAAAGGATTTGAAGGTAAAGTCAATCCTGATTTCTCAACCAAAGCCGGAAACAGAGAAATCCCCCTATTTTGATCTGGCACAGAAGTACAACCTAAAGATAGACTTTCGTCCATTCATACAGGTAGAGGGTGTGCCGGCCAAGGATTTCAGGAAACAGCGTATCGTCCTCACGGACTTTACGGCAGTTATCTTCACCAGCAGAAATGCGATAGACCACTTCTTCCGGGTTAGCGATGAATTGCGTGCCAGAATGTCGCAGGACACCAAGTATTTCTGTGTGTCAGAAGCAATCGCCCTGTACCTGCAGAAGTACACGCAATACCGGAAGCGGAAGGTGTTCTATGGTGATGGCAGCATGAAGAGCATCATGGATATCCTGAAGAAGCACAAGACCAATGAGAAGTTCCTGCTTCCTTGTTCAGACATCCGTAAGCCCGACCTGCCGGATTTCCTGAAGAAGAACAAGTTCGAATTCATAGAAGGCATCTTTTATCGCACGGTAGCCAGTGATTTGTCTGATCTGGAGGATATCTTTTACGACATGATTGTGTTCTTCAGCCCTGCGGGTGTGAAGTCCTTGTTCCACAACTTCCCCAACTTCAAGCAAAACAATACGCGCATTGCGGCCTTTGGGCCTGCTACTGCCAAGGCGGTTAAGGATATGGATCTCAGGCTGGACGTACATGCCCCCATACCACAGGCGCCTTCGATGACCATGGCTATTGAGAAGTACCTGAAGGAAGTGAATAAATAGGCACTTCGCCGACCGGGTCGGCAACAATTTGGGATTTTCAGTGTATCTTACCTAGTCTCTTTGCGGAGCTCATCTGTCGAAGTGCAATGAATTCCTTAGAGGTGCGTTCCTTTTGCTCAATGCGGTACAAATGAAACGAACATGGTTTATACTGTTTTTCTGTGCTGGTCTGTGGATGCAGGCCCAGCAGACCATGTTGTTTTCGCAGCACCTGTTTAACAGAACCTTCGTCAACCCTGCCAACGCCGGGAGTGAGGAGGCTATTCGCGGTGCAGTTTTCTACAGAAATCAATGGTTGGGGTTGCCGGGTAGCCCCGAGTCGCAGTCTATGACAGTCGACGTGCCATTGTTTGGCATCAACGGTGGTGCTGGTCTTCAGCTGTACAACGATCAACTTGGGGTACAACAAACCGTTTCGGTGTCTGGTATCGTGTCCAAGCACAAAAAAGTGGGCAACAACCTACTCAGTATTGGCCTGCGTGCCGGCTATCAGCAGGTGTCGTTCGACGGAGCCTTGTTGACCACGCCCGGCGGCGCTTACACCGATCAGTCGGTCATCAATCACAATGACGGTGTAATTCCAAATAGAAAAATATCAGGGGGTGCGCCCGATTTGGGTATTGGGCTACAGTATGTTGCAACAGGCTGGTGGGCCGGTATATCTGCGGATCATCTGTTGGGTAATACCGTACAGCTGGCAGATGGCGGAGTAACCTCCTCTTTTGCTTTGCGGAGGCATGTCAACCTCCATGCAGGAACAGCCATTACTATCAACCGGCAGTGGGTCCTGCAGCCGGGCATTTTGGCGCGTACCGACCTGAAGAAGCATCAAGTGGATGTGTCTGTGCTGGCGAATTACAATCAGTTTTTACTGGCAGGCATCGGCTTTCGGGGGTACGACCGTCGGTCGCAGGATGCTGTTATTGTATTGTTGGGAATAAAAGTAGCGCCACAGTGGATGGTAGGTTACAGCTATGATTATACGATTTCAGCACTAGGCGACGTTACTCAGGGAACACATGAGTTGTCGCTACAGTACAGGATGCCTGTAGCACGGCCACGTGTTGGGAAAGTCATTAATAATCCGCGATTTTTAGCGTTTTAATTCTACCGTTACATTGTTAAATTTGGTAGGATTGCGCAACAAAAAAACAGGCACTTCGTTTAATGAATTGACCTACAAAGGATTTACGAAAAAAACTTTTTATTTTCGGGCTTTGCTTTTAGCCCGCGAATTACGATAACTTTACGCGCTCTTGACGCAATGATTATCTAGGGGAAAATTGATCTCTATGAAAAGACTCGTGCTCTTCTCACTTTTTGCTGCTTCGCTGATCGTTTTGGCGAGTTGTGGTAAAAAGGGACAGTCAGCCTACAAAGGACAACTGCTTGGCGTATTTGATAGGCCGACGTGGAGTAATATCAATCCTTACGGAATGGTATACATACCTTCAGGCACCTTACACATCGGTCCCAGTGACCAGGATGTGAATGTATCCTTCTGGCAAAGAAGCAAATCCATCTCTATCCAGGGTTTCTACATGGACGAGACGGAAATCACCAACAACGAGTATCGTCAGTTTGTGTACTGGGTGCGCGACTCCATTGCGCACGTGTTGCTGGGACACTTTGATGAGGATAGTGAAGTAGAGCGCATTGACTGGAAGATGGATATCGACTGGGAAAAGGATGGCGACGACTATGAAATGTTGCAGGATATGTTCCTGACAGAGGATAACATCCTGTGGGGACGTGGTGGTTTGGATCCCAGCCAGTTGGTATACAACTACGAGTGGTTTGACTGGCGTGAAGCTGCCAAGACAGAGAATCGCACTCGCCCTAAGTCTGATTTCATCCAGCGTGAGGAGATTCCGGTGTTTCCGGATACCATGACCTGGATTCATGATTATGCGTATTCCTACAACGAGCCGATGACTCGTCAATACTTCTCGCATCCCGCATTCGATGACTATCCGGTGGTGGGTGTGAGCTGGCATCAGGCTAACGCATTTTCTGCATGGAGAACGCAATTCTGGAACTCATATCGCACTGAAGAAGGGGAAGAAATCATCGAGGATTTCCGTTTGCCTACAGAGCATGAGTGGGAATATGCTGCAAGGGGTGGTCGTGACTTAGCACCGTATCCTTGGGGTGGCCCATACACAAGAAACAGCAAGGGTTGTATTTTGGCGAACTTCAAGCCGGGAAGAGGCAACTATCCTGAAGATGGTGGTCTGTACACCGTACGTGCGGATGCATACTGGCCTAACGATTATGGCCTGTATAACATGGCTGGAAATGTGGCTGAATGGACATCCACTGCATTCTACGAAAACGCATATTCTTTCATCCATGATTTGAATCCAGACATCCGTTATGATGCGGAAGAAGGCGATTCAGAGACCATGAAGCGGAAAGTAATCCGCGGCGGATCATGGAAGGATGTGGCCTATTACCTGCAGACAGGTACCCGTCATTACGAATTCCAGGATACATCCAAGTGCTACATCGGTTTCCGTTGTGCCATGACCTTCCTGGGTCGATCTATGAGCGATTACCAATAAGCAACCTGAAAACTTCAATCAGAAAAAACCGGATTTCTTCTGATCATTAGAGGAACAAACTTTTATTGACTTAATAAAAACTGGAAAGATGTCAAGCTTCATTGAAACCGATTTCTTCAAGCGTGTCAAGAACTTTATCCTTGGTGCTGGTGCTGCCGTAGTATTGTTGGGTGCGCTTTTCAAAATTCTTCACTGGCAAGGTGCTACTGAGATGTTGATGATTGGTATGTTTACCGAAGCCTTCATCTTCCTTTTCCTGGGGGTACTTCCTCCACACAAGGACTACTATTGGGAGAAGATCTACCCGGGTCTGGACATTGCTCCGGATGTACAATACATGAAAAAGAGTGGACTGGCTAAGCCGGAAGCTAAGGGAACCGTAACCCAGCAGTTGGATAAGATGCTGGAAGAGGCTCATGTAGAAAAAGATCTCATTCAGCGTTTAGGAACCAATCTGCAGAAGTTTGGCGAAAACCTGGAGAAGTTGAACGAGGTGACAGATGCTGGAGCAGCTACTAATGAGTACACCAAAGAAGCCCGTGGGGCAGCAACTGCTTTGTCTGCCATGCGCACTGCCTACAACGATGCTTCTGCAGCTGTAGGAGAACTGGCTAAGGTTTCATCTGACACCAAAGAATACCACGAGCAGGTAACCAAGGTATCACAGAACCTCGCTTCATTGAATGCTATCTATGAAGTGGAATTGAAGGATACGACCAGCCACCTGAAGTCACTGAATCAATTCTACAGCAGCCTGAATGCAGCCGTAGGTAACCTCAACGAATCTGTAGAGGATACCAAGCGCTACAAGGAGCAGATGAATCAGTTGTCAGGCAACCTGACCAAGCTGAACAGCATCTATGGCAACATGTTGGCCGCAATGAGCATGAATCAGCCCCGTTAACATAGGGAGTTGAAGCACGCACAGTAGAATTCATTGATAATCATCAGACAATAAGAGAAACATGTCTATTCCAAAGGACCCGCGGCAGATGATGATCAACATGATGTACCTCGTGTTGACAGCGATGCTTGCATTGAATATCTCGGCTGAGATCCTGAATGCCTTCATCATCGTAAATGATGGTATTCAGACCACCAATAACGCCTTGGACAGCAAGAATGCAGGTATCTATACTGAGTTCGATAAGAAAGTGCAGGATGATCCCACAGCAGCGCCTTGGCGACAAAAGGCTTACGATGTGAAAGCATTAGCAGATTCAATGGACGCCTACATCGATGTTATGATTGCTGATATTACGGCAGCCGTGGGTGGTTTGAATGATGAGGGTGAACTCAGTAACCCGAAAGATACGCACGAAGGAACGAGGTACATGATTACCGAAGGTAATGGTCAGCGTTTGAAGGATGAAATCCTGCGTGTTCGTCAGCAGTTCATCGGATACTTCGTGGCAGAAGGCGATTCAGCACGTGGCCTATCTATACCATTGAATGCGATTGACCCTGCACCTCAAGGAGCTAAAATCCAGACCTGGCAGGAGTACAACTTCAATGAAGTGCCTGCAGTTGCTGCAATAACTATTCTCAACAAGCTGAAGAATGATGTTAAGAACGCAGAATCGCAGGTAATCGAATTTTTGGGTAGCAGAATCAACGCTGCGAAATTTACTTTCGACGCCCTGAAGGGTCGTGCTATTTCTAACAAACCATACCTGAACCTGGGAGATAACTATGAAGCTGACATCTTCGTTTCTGCCTCCAGCTCAGGAACTGAGCCTAGAGTACATATTGGACGCTTTTCATCTGCGATAACCAAGTCAAGTACCGGGGATTACCCTGAGATCAAGGGTGGAGCTGTTCCATTGCAGGCAGGCTACATCACGATCGACGAGAGTGAAGGTGGCATTGTCAAGTATTCGGTAAACCGTCCTGGTGAAGGTCCTAAGAGCTATCAGGGTGTTATCGAAATCAAGAACCCGAACACCGGTGAGACCTCCTACTACCCTTTTGATGCAGAGTACACGGTAGCCTCTACAATGGCTGTGGTTTCTGCTGAGAAGATGAACGTGTTCTACATTGGTGTTGATAACCCTGTTTCTGTATCTGCTCCCGGCTATCAGCCCAATCAGATTACGGCCTCTATCAGTTCTGGAACGCTGACTTCAAGGGGAACCCCCGGTAAGTATAATGTGAACGTAAGCACACCCGGTGAGGTAAAGATTACTTTGACGGGTAAAACAGATGATGCTGGCTCACGCACGATTGGTGATGCTACATTCCGTGTGAAATATATTCCGGATCCAACCGTTTATGCCGGTAACAGACCTAGCGGAATTATACCTGCTGGTGAACTAAGAGCACTTACCGGTATTTACGCCAAGGCTGATGGTTTCGACTTCGACGTACGTTTCGAAGTACAATCATTCGAGTTTACCTACAAGAAGGCACGTACCAACCAATTGCGTATCATTCAGAATCAGGGTACGCTCTTTAATGGCGAAATTCGTGACATTCTTCGTCAGGTAGGTCCGGGCGATCAGGTGTGGATGGACAACATCCGTATCAAATCACCTGACAACCGCACCAGAACCGGTAACATGTCACTGAAAGTGATTTAATAACTGCAATATGAAGATGATTCGTCTAATCGCATTCGTAGTACTGGGTTTCGTCTCAATGTCTGCAGTGGCACAGCCACTCAATGAAACGCCCCGCAACAGCCCATATGACAGGCATCTGGAAACTGAGCGTAAGGTAATACCGTACGATCACCTCAGAGAAAGTGACGTGTTTTGGGAAAAGCGGATCTGGCGTGTAATCGACACCAGGGAGAAGCTGAACCTACCTTTCGTGTATCCCAAGCGCCCATTGATCCAGGTGTTGTTGGATGCTATTGAGAAGGAGGGATTGCCTGCCTACAGTGCAAACGACGACGCTTTTAGCAAGCAGGTAACGGCTACAGAAATATTGAGTGGCCTCAGCAGCAAGGACACCATGTTCACCATCGATCCACTTACCGGACTTGATACCATGATTGTCAGCGAGCAGGTTTTCAACCCGCTGACAGTACGTAAGTTCCGTATGCAAGAGGTGTGGATCATCGATGAGGAAACGTCTACGATGTATCCCCGCATCATGGGTCTTGCACCTGTGCGCGATGTATACGATCCTGTTACCGGTGAATTCCGTGGTGAGTCTGATATGTTTTGGATATACTACCCGGATTCACGACAGGTATTGGCAAATGCCAACGCATTCAACGGGATGAACGATGCCGTGCAGCTGAGCTGGGAAGACATCTTTGAGGCGCGCCTGTTCAGCAGCTACATCGTAAAGGAAAGCAACGTGTACGATCGCCTGATCGAAGGCTATGCCACCGGTGTAGACGCAGTGCTTGAGTCAGAGCGTATCAAGCGTGAGATCTTCAAAATAGAGCATGAATTGTGGGAGTTCTAATGAATAGTCCCGCTACAATATACAAGCCCTCCAATGTGAGGGCTTTTTTTATGTAGTCCCTTGTGAGAAGTAGGCCACAATGGCCTTTGCTTTCGCCTCACCAACTACTGCTGCCAATGCAGGCTCATCTGCCTCCCGAAGTTTCTTGATTGACTTGAAGTGTTGAAGCAGTTGTGTGGCTGTCTTTTCGCCAATTCCGGGGATATCGGTGAGTTCAGTTTGAAATGTCTTCTTGGATCGTACTTGCCGATGGAAGGTAATTGCAAAGCGGTGTGCTTCGTTCCGTATCTGTTGGAGCAGTTTCAGGCTTTCAGATTTCTTGCTGATGTGCAATGGCACAGGGTCATGCGGGAAATAGATCTCTTCCAGCCGCTTGGCAATGGAGGCGAGCGTTACTTTACTGGCAATACCTAGCTTTTGCAGGCTGGTTAAAGCAGCATTCAGCTGGCCTTTACCGCCATCAATCAGCACCAGCTGTGGAAGAGGTTGGTTTTCATCTATCAGCCTTTTGTAGCGTCTGAAAACGATTTCTTCCATACTGGCGAAGTCATTGGGCCCTTCTACTGATTTCACGTGATAATGTCGGTAATCTTTGCTTGATGGTTTGCCATCCTTGAAAACTACCGTGGACGCCACCGGGTAGTCGCCCTGGAAGTTCGAATTGTCGAAGCACTCAATGTGGTAGGGCATGTCTTTCATCCGGAAATCTTCCATCAATTGACGGAGCACACGGTCTGACCTTGTCTGCTTGAGTTTGTGCTTGTCTACCCTTGTAAGAATCCTGTTCTTGTATTCGATAGCATTCTTGCCGGCCAGGTCTACCAGTTTCTTCTTGTCGCCTCGCTGTGGCACAAAGTAGGTTACGTCGGGCAGGGTGTATTCCGGCATGAAGGGGACAAGTATTTCGCCGGATGGGCTGCCGAATCTATCCTGCATCCATAGTATGGCATAGCTGAGGAGGTCGGAAGGGGATTCGTCTAACTGTCGCTTCATTTGGAAGGCATAGGTTTCTACGATGGATCCCTGCACTACCTTGAAATAGTTGGCAAAAGCACGATCATCCACTACTTCCAGGCCATACACGTCAATGTTATCCAGATTAGGGTTTACTACTGATGAGCGGCTCTGGTATTTCTCGAGTTGATCGACCTTTCGCTTCAGTGATTCTGCCTGTTCGAAATCGAAGCGATCGGCAGCCTCCATCATGCTTTCTTTCAGTGCCTTGATGACAACGGTTGCTTTACCCTTTACAATGTCCCTGATCTGTTCGATGTGGTAGGCATATTCGGCTTCGGACTGTTTGCCCTCGCAAGGTCCCAAACAGTTGCCCAGGTGGTATTCCAGGCAAACCTTGAACTTGCCTTTGTCAATGTTTTCCTCACTGAGGTGCAGGGAGCAGGTTCGTATCGGGTATACGGCACGCACAAACTCCAATATCGTTTTTACCCGCGACAGGGAGGTAAAGGGCCCCAGGTATTCCGAGCCATCATTGATCTTGTTGCGGGTAAGGAACAGCCGGGGAAAGGGTTCATTTTTGATGACGATGTAGGGGTAGGTTTTGTCATCTTTCAGTTGTATGTTGTACCGCGGCTGATGTTCTTTGATCAGACTGTTCTCCAGCAGGAGGGCATCGTGCTCCGAGTCCACCACGGTTACATGTATGTTCACAGCCTTTCTGACCAGCAATCGAATTCTCCCGGAGTGCTGATTGCTTTTCAGGAAGTAGCTGCTCACCCGGTTGTGCAGGTTCTTGGCTTTACCTACATATAGAACTTCATCCTGCTGGCCTATGAACCGGTATACCCCCGGCTGATGTGGCAGGATGGGCACTATGTGCTCCTTGAAATAGGCCGTTTCCATCCTGTAAAGTTAGGCAGGGATTGTTAGGGTACCTGCATGTTGAACAACTGGCCGGAATATGGATCCAGCTGATTGTAGTCGTCATTGTTCATGTCTTCATACTTCTCGCAGTCGGTCTCTATGGTTCTGCGTTCCGTATATTCCGGGAAAGGGGTTTCCTCACTAAGCCCGAGTGTTTCGTCTGCATAGGCCTTTTGGAGGAAGATACCGAAAATGGGAAGTGCCATGTTTGCGCCCTGTCCCAGTGCTGTAGACCTGAATCGAAATACAGGGTCATCACCACCTACCCACACACCACCTACAAGTTCGGGGGTGATCCCCATAAACCAGCCATCGGTATTGTCCTGCGTGGTGCCTGTTTTGCCGGCCAAAGGCATTTCCAGCTTGTATTTGAAGCGAAGACGAGCTCCTGTTCCTTTGCTGACTGTTTGTTGCAACAGATAGAGCATTACGTCTGCTTGCTCCGCACTTAAGACCTCGGTTGATTCTTGTCCAAAGCGGGCAATCACATTATCATACTTGTCGCGGATCTCCGTAATGAAAAATGGTTTGGAGTAATAGCCACGGTTGGCAAACGAGGTATACGAGCCTACCATCTCCTCCAGGGTGAGTTCACAGGCGCCCAGCGAGATGGAAGGATAAGGAGGGATCTCACTCTTGATGCCCATCTTACGCATGAGGGAAATTACGTTGTTGGGATCTCCAAGGTCCAGCATCAGCTTTGCTGTTATCTTGTTTACTGAGTGAGCCAGAGCATCCCAGAGTGCCAGCATTTCGCCTTCCTTGTAATCGCCGGAATTCCTTGGCGCCCAGTTGTCATACCTTGGATTGGGGTAGTCCACATTCGGAAACTTGAGGCAGGGGGAATAGCCCAGCTCTGTGATGGCGGCAGCATATACAAATGGCTTGAAGGTAGAGCCTACCTGTCGGCGGGATGTAACGTGATCGAGTTGAAAGAATTGATGGTTGATGCCGCCTACCCATGCCAGCAATTCGCCGGTCTTGGGGTCTAGCACACTGAATCCTGCCTGCAGGAAATAGTTGACATACCGGATGGAATCACGGGGACTCATCATGGTATCTTTTTCCTGTCCGGGACTATTCCAGTCGAACACCGTCATGGAAACAGGTGTGTTGAAGGCCAGCAAAATCGAATCTTCGGGTATGCCCTGCTCCTTCATGGCTCTGTAGCGCTCAGAGCGTTTTACCTTATCATCCAGCCAGTTGGGATTATACCGCTCACTCTCCGAATCCCATCTCCAGGGATCGGTGCGGGCCGCTGCCCAATGTTGGAAAAAGTCTTTTTGCAGCGACGACATATGTTCCCGTACAGCTTCCTCGGCATACTGCTGCATGCGGGAGTCTATGGTGGTGTATATCTTCAGGCCGTCACTGTATATGTCATAGAATGTGCCATCGGGCTTTGGGTTTTCTCTGGCCCATTGGCGTACAAACAAACGCAGATGTTCCCGGAAATAGGGAGCCAGACCGGTATTGTGATCAACTTTGTGGTAATCCAGGCCCAGTTCCAGGGTCTTCAACGAGTCTGCTTCAGCATTTTCCAGGTAGCCATATTTTACCATCTGATCGATAACAGTATTTCGTCGTCCAAGGGCCCTTTCGGGAAACCGGATGGGGTTATACAGGGATGGATTCTTGACCATGCCCACCAATAGTGCGGCCTGTGGGGTGGTTAGTAGTGAGGGTGTTGTATTGAAGTATACCTTACAGGCGCTCTTGATACCGTGTGCGTTGTTTACGAATTCGACTGTATTGAGGTACATCGCCAGCACCTCCTCTTTGGTGTACCTCCTTTCCAGTCTGGTGGCAATCACCCATTCCTTCAACTTTTGGGGGATTCGTTGCCATATGTTCTCCGGGCGTTTGTGAAAGAGGTTTTTGGCCAACTGTTGCGTAAGTGTAGAGCCACCTCCGGAAGATTCGCTTTGCCCCATCAGGAAGCTTTTGACAAACACCCTGCCCAACCCCATCAGGTCGATGCCTGCATGATCCCAATACCGCCGGTCTTCCGTAGCAACCAATGCATTAACCAACGTAGGCGACAAGGAGTCAAAGGGTACTATGGTTCTGTTTTCGCGGTAGAAGTTGCCCAACACCACACCATCCGCCGAATAGATTTCAGTGGCCAGAAAGCTTTTCGGATTTTCCAGCACTTCAGGGCTGGGGAGTTCACCAAACAATCCGTTTGATACCGCCAGCATGATCCCGGTAAAGAACAGGATGATACTTAGCACGCCCACCCACAGGAGGAGGATAAACTTCCTGACGATGCTTCTTTTTGGTGAAGATGTAGCTTGCTCCTTCATGTATGCTGTTTAGCTGCCTTGTAGCACCAGCCACAAGCGGATTATTGGTTCAGGTATTCCCTGGTAAAGAAGGCTCTGTATCCTTCGATGTCCTTCTGCCGGAAGAAGATACCATAATTCTGCTGCGAAATATAGAACACCTCATAGTCTTCTTCAGCCATACCTGCATACACTTCCTGGTTGTAGCGTATACTATTGTAGAAAGTTTTGGCCTTAGCTGCATTCTGGAACTCCTTCAGCAGCACAAGCGACAGGTCGTTGTTCAGCAGCACGGGGGTCATCGTGAAGCTTTCCAGGCTGAAGTATTTGTCGTTGAACTGCGCGATCCTCGTCTGGAGCATGCTGATGTCCAGTTCCGGGTTCTTGATGAGGACCACGAAGAAATGCTTCACGGCAGGCTCATACGCATACCCGGCACCAACACCGGAAGTAGCGCTGTAATCCCGGCCTTCCAACAGATTGAGCAGCTCGGTAGCCTTGTTCTTCACCTCATCGAACGGATAGTTGTTTACGATGTTCTGCAGAGCAGTCTTACAGGTGTCAAGGTTCCCCATCCTGCCATATATCAACGCCTCAAGCATGTCGAATTTAGGCTGCAGGAAATTATCAGGATATTGTTGGTCCGCTTGTTTCTTGCGTTTCAGTGCAGTCACCAGATCATCGTTGGTAAAGTACTCGTAGGTAGTGGCATAGTAGGCGGTGATCTCTCGCTCCTGCGCCTTGGCATCCTCAATGTAATTCGGATCAATCAGCACTTTGGCAATGAGGCTGTTGGGGAAATCATCAATGATCTGTTGTCTGTAGGAAGCAGCTTTGGCGGCGTTGATATCCTTGTGCAGGAGGTACAGGGAGTATAGTGACTCCAGTCGATATCGGTTGTCGGGGAACCTTGCCAGCAGGGTTTCGAAGGCAACGATCGCTTCTGCGGGGTTATCCAGCTTGTCTTTGTAGATGTTGCCGAGTGCGAAGTAGGCGTTAATCAGCCTGTCGTTGGATGCTGCCAGTGCTTCTGGTGATTTTGGGAGTTCTCCTAATACAAATGCGGTCTCACCATTTTCACCCAATCCATCTCCGGCTGTGGCTTCCGGGTCTTGTGATCCATTTTCCTGCGTTAGTAGGGCTGCAGCCTTTGAGCCGATTCTCCAGAAGTCGGTGCGATTCCGTTCGCCCCATAAACGAACGAACTCATTATAGCCCCGACTTCTCATGGCTACATCGTCAAAAGGCCAACTGGAGGTGCCGGTGGATTGTCCGGTCATCAGCTCCTCGAATCCTTCTTCCTCCGGTTGGTCCTCTTCTTCTCGGGACGACTGCCGGAGCTGTTTCTCCTGCTCCTCTACAAACCGCTGTAGATCCTCTTCCGACAGGCTTGCCAGATATTGCAGGCTATCTTCTGCCCGGATAACTTCCAGGTTGGTCACCAGTTCCTGCAAGATGATGTTGCGCTCCACCAGCATGTCATAGTCGGGGTGGCTGTTTTTCATGACCACGATGGTAGAGTCGTGATATGCCTGTGACTGTTCGTACGACGCACGGCTGTAATACAGGTTGGCCAATGCCATGTAAGCTGCTGCCATCTGATCGGGCAGTTCAGCGCTTTCCCGTACACAACTGCTGAAGTTGGCGATGGCCAGTTCGGTATCCCCTTTCTTCAGGTAGATTTCAGCCAGCGTAAAATAGAGCTCTCCCTTGAAGTTGCGGTACCTGTCATCTTTCAGCATGTCGTTGAGCATGCTGATGATCTCAGCGTCTGATGACATGTTTTCTTCCTTGGAAATACGGGCAATCTTGATCAATGCCTGAAATTCCATCTCAAAGTCAGGCTTTTCCTGCACTACCTCCCGGAAGTATTGAATGGCCATCTGCCGCAATCCGGCAGCCTCGTGAATCTGAGCCAGAATGAAGGTGAGTCTGGTTTTTTCTCGCTTGTCTTCTGTCAGCAGGATAGCCTGTTGCAGGCTGGTGATGGCATTCACATAATCTTTTCGCTTGATGAGGTAATCCGTGGCGGCAATGGCCAGGTCCCTTTGCAATGGATCAGGAAATTTCCTGTCGCCCCTTGCCAGCGATATCACACTTTGGGCCTTGTCCCATTCGCCCAACGCCGTGTAGCACCTGATTACCCAAATCACTGCCTCATACCGGGCAGGCTTGTGCTTGGCAAAGGTGATGCCTTCTTCATAATATTCGTTGGTGTTGCGGTCACGTTCTCGCTCTTCCCTGCTTCTCGACTTCTTTTTACCGCGCTTTGGCCGCTCAAACTCACGGAGGCCATCATCATATTCAGAGGTTACATATACGAAAGCCTTCAGGGCCTCTACATAATCCTGCTTGTAGAAGTTGGCGATACCAATGTGCAGGTAGGCATCATCCGTCCACTTCGAGTTTTCATGTAATTGGATGTTAGCCGAGGCCTTCTTGATCACCTCGTCCATATTGGGGAACACCGATTGAGCTTGCTCCGGTGTAGGCGACACATATAAGGGCAGAATTTGTGAATAGTCGGCACGTATGCTTTCTTCAAAGAACTGCTCAGTTTCGATGAAAATCATTTTGCTATTGAAATAACGGTTGTAGCGTGCCGTTAAATCGTGGTAGGCGATGTGACTTAGGGAAGTCTTCTTGCTGCAGGCAGCAGCCACCACTACCAAAAGGAATAGCAAAGAAAGAAAGCGAACAACGCGCAAATTCAAAACGGTTATTTTTGTTGCTCTTATAACAGAGTAGGCTCAAAATTATTTTAAAAAACCCACAATTTCCGGCACGATAGTATAGGCATGGCAAAGAAGCACACTTCTCGGGGAAAGTGGATCAGTAGGTTGCAGAAACACTACCGGCTGGTGGTGATGAATGATGATAACTTTGAGATGAAAGCATCGTTGAAACTGACGATGCTGAATGTGCTGATTGTAACCAGTACGCTGTTTGTGATTTTTGCAGCCATTATCATTCTGTTGTTGAAGTATACACCTGCCAGCGACTTGTTTTTTGATTTTAGATCTGGTCAGGAGCTGAGGCGTGAAGCGGTAGCCATGCGCACTACCATTGATTCTTTGGAAGTATTGATCGACAAGCAAACCATATATCTGGAAGACATTCGGATGGTGATGCGTGGTGAAGTAGATACCCTGCGGCCCGGCATTTCGGCAGAAGGGGTGTTGTATGACACCTTGCCGTTGTCAGCGCAGTCAGCTGCTGATTCGCTGTTGCGCGCCGAGTTCGATGAAAAACAGCGGGTAGGGATTTTTACCGGCATCACCGGGCAAGCGCAGCGAATCATGGAGGGAAAGGTATTTGTGCCACCTGTTCGGGGGATCATTACCAAGACATTCGAAGAAGAGAGCGGCCATTTTGGGATTGACATCGTGGGTAAGGAGAAGGAGCCAATCAAGGCTATCTACGAGGGGAAGGTAGTCTTTACCGGTTGGACCAACGATTTCGGGCACGTCATTGTGCTGCAACATGCTGATAATCTTGTAAGTGTATACAAGCATAATTCTGCCCTTTTGAAAAAAGTAGGTAATTTCGTTCGTTCCGGCGAAGTAATCGCGCTCATGGGCAACACGGGGGAGTTGTCACAAGGGCCACACTTGCATTTCGAGCTGTGGCTGGATATGTCTCCTGTAAATCCCAATCAATACATAGTTTTCAATTAAATTGCGGGACATATGCGCATCAAGGATACACGAAACAATAACAACGGTTTTGCACCAAACGTAAACCTGATCAGTCAGGGTACATCCATTCTGGGAGAGATTACATCAAACTCAGACATCCGCATTGATGGGCAGCTGGAGGGCACAATCCGGTCAGAGTCTAAGGTGGTCGTTGGCGCTTCCGGCAAGGTAAGTGGAGATATCATTTGTGCCAGCGCAGACATACTGGGTCATGTGGATGGCACCATCACCTGCAAGGATATCCTGTTCCTGAAGAGTACAGCTCATGTGGAAGGCGACATTACTACCAACAAACTGGTGGTAGAATCGGGTGCCGTGTTCAATGGGAACTGTAAGATGGGAGAAGTAAAAGATCATAAAGTACCTGCCCATGGAAAGGAAGCCGCCCCCGCATCAAAAGCCACGGCCACGGTATAACAGATACCTGAAGTATACTAATATTGGGTTTCAGATGCTGGTCATCATCTTGTTGGGTGTATGGGGTGGTATGCAATTGGACAAGCACTATGAAACAGACACACCCTGGTTTACCATGTTGCTTTCAATGGTGGCGGTTGTCATTGCCATAGTTTCTACCATTACTCAGGTTATCAGGGATAAATAATGACAACACAGAAGGGGACTATCCGGCCATTTTTGTTGATGATGCTTGTGTTCGGTGCTCTGGCAGGTCTATTGTACCTGGCCGGGTTGCTTGAATGGGCGCTGTATATGGCGTTGTCTGCACTATGGACAGGAACCATTTCCCTGGCCGGATTTCTGGTAATGAAGCAGGCTATAGTGGCAAATCGTCAAACGCGTTTTCTGGCACTGTTTATGGGTTCGTTGATGATAGATATGCTGCTGGGTGTTGGTTTTGCCTTCTATACGATCAAGGTGTTGCAAGCGTCGAAGCTTGTTGTTGCCGTATCCTTCTTCACGGCATTTTTCACTTTTTTGTACCTAAAAGCTTCCGGGCTGGTGTATTTGACAAACAGATATCATGTCTCTTAGCTGGAAGCCATTGGCGGAAAAGATGCCAGCTGCAGCGTGGCCTTTGGTGGAGCCGTGGTTGTCGCAGCACAGGCTGCAGGTGGTTATTGCCCGAAAGCGCAAGACAAAGCTGGGCGATTACAGCCCACCACATGGAACCCGCATGTATCACCGGATATCTGTGAACGGTGATCTCAGCAAGGAAGCATTTTTAGTGACTTTTATCCATGAATGGGCGCATCTGGTGACGTGGGTCAAACACCAGCGTGCTGTGGCGCCGCATGGTGAGGAATGGCAGCAGTGCTACCGGAACATAATGGCACCATTTCTGCACCCCGACATATTTTCTGACTCTTTGTTGCGTACGCTGGCTGCTCACCTTAAGAGTCCTGCTGCCACCTCCTGTGCCGATCCTGAGTTGATGAAGGCACTACAACCCAGACCGGATCATCTGATGTATGTGCATGAGATTCCAGTCAACGGCAAGTTCCAACTGCCCAACGGGCGTACATTCGAGCATGTAGGAAAGAAACGGACACGCCACCTGTGTCGCGACATCAGGTCGGGGCAGCTGTATCTGGTGCATGGCATGGCAGAGGTAATGCCTGCCGGATAGGTTCTACTTTTCCGGCTTCAGCTGGAAGGTTTCCAGGAAATGCGTAGTAAAGTTGCCCTCCCTGAAGTCCTTGTTGCGCATCAGCTGCTTGTGGAATGGGATGGTGGTCTTTACACCTTCCAGGATGAACTCGTCCAGTGCCCGCTGCATGGTAGCTATAGCCTCCTCACGGGTTTGTGCTACGGTAATGAGCTTGCCGATCATAGAGTCGTAGTACGGGGGAATAGTGTATCCGCCATACACATGGGTGTCTACACGCACGCCATGGCCTTTTGGTGTGTGTAATTCCGTGATCTTGCCAGGCGAGGGTCTGAAGTCGTTATACGGATCTTCAGCGTTGATGCGAACTTCCAGCGCATGGAGTCGTGGGTAGTAGGCTTTGCCGGTGATAGGTATCCCGGCTGCTATCTTGATCTGCTCCTTGATGAGGTCGTAGTCAATCACTTCTTCCGTAACCGGGTGTTCTACCTGAATACGGGTATTCATCTCCATGAAGTAGAAGTTCTTGTGCTTGTCTACCAGAAACTCGATGGTTCCAACACTTTCGTAATTGATGGCTTCTGCTGCTTTGATGGCAGCAGCACCCATCTTTTCACGTAGCTCCTGATCCACAAAGGGAGATGGGCATTCTTCGACCAGCTTCTGGTGGCGACGTTGAATAGAGCAGTCACGTTCCGACAGGTGGCATACATTGCCATATTGGTCGCCGGCAATCTGGATTTCGATGTGGCGAGGCTCCTCGATCAGTTTTTCGATGTAGATGCCATCGTTGCCAAAGGCAGCTTTAGCTTCTTTGCTGGCGCGCTCGTATTCTTTCTCAAAATCGTTTTCGTTAAACACACGTCGCATACCTTTCCCGCCACCACCTGCTGTGGCTTTCAACATTACGGGATAGCCGATTCTCTTGGCCACCTTCTTGCCTTCTGAGATGCTGGTGACAAGGCCATCAGACCCGGGAACAACCGGCACGCCGGCTGCAATCATAGTCTCTTTGGCGGTGATCTTATCACCCATCTTCCGGATCATTTCCGGTGTAGGGCCTATGAACTTGATGTTGTATTCCTGGCAGATCTCGGAAAACGAAGCGTTTTCAGCCAGAAATCCATAGCCGGGATGGATAGCATCAGCATTAGTGATCTCTGCTGCTGCCATGATTTTCGGGATGTTCAGGTAGGACTCGGCGGAAGCCGGAGGACCGATGCACACTGCTTCATCGGCGAATCGTACGTGCAAAGATTCTTTGTCAGCAGTGGAATAAATGGCTACTGTCTTGATGCCCATTTCCTTGCAGGTGCGAATGATTCGCATGGCTATTTCGCCACGGTTGGCAATCAGTATCTTCTTGAACATACCCTAATGCTTAGTTAACCAAATCAGGCGTTGGTGTCAATCAGGAACAACGGCTGGTCGTACTCCACCGGTGAGCTGTCATCTACCAATACTTTGACAATTTTGCCTGAAAACTCACTTTCAATCTCATTGAATAGTTTCATTGCTTCGATGATACAGATTACATCACCTTGCTGTATGGAGTCACCCACTTTGATATATGGATCCTTGTCCGGTGATGGAGACCGGTAGAAGGTGCCAATCATAGGTGACTTGATGGTGGTATATTGCTCGGTGCTCGGTGACGCATTGTCGGCTTTGGCTGGAGCCGCCGCTGCAGCAGGTGCGGGGGCAGGTGCCGCAGCCGGCGCTGCAGGAACCACTACAGCCGGTGCTGGTATCTCAGCAATTGTTCTGGATCGGTTGGCGGCTGCATATTCGTTGGTGCGCAGCTGTATCTCAAAATCGCCGTCCTTCAACTTCAACTCACCAACATTTGTTTTACCCAACAATTTGATGAGTTCCTGAATCTCTTTGTACTCCAGTGCCATGGTTTACTTTTTTACGCGTTCTGAGTATTGACCTGTTTTAGTATCGATTCTGATTACGTCGCCAATATCGCAAAATAATGGCACATTCACTTCTGCGCCTGTTTCCAGTGTAGCCGGTTTCATGGCGTTAGTGGCCGTGTCCCCTTTGAGGCCGGGTTCGCTGTAGGTGATTTCCAGTTCTACAAACTGAGGCAGTTCGCAGCTCAGGATTTTCTCGGTTTCAGCATGAACCACTACCTCTACCATTTGGCCATCTTTCAGGAACTCCGGCGCATCAATCTGAAACTCTTCGAGCGTAATCTGTTCGAAGGTTTCGTTCGACATGAAGTTGTATCCCGTTTCATCCTTGTAGAGGTACTGGAATGGTCTGCGCTCGATGCGGGCGGTGGTTACCTTAACGCCGGCATTGAATGTGTTTTCAATGATTTTTCCGGTGGTGAGGCTTTTTAGCTTGGTACGCACGAAGGCGCCGCCTTTACCTGGTTTTACGTGCTGGAATTCTACAATGGTGTATAGGTCATTGTTGTGTTCCAGGCAAAGTCCATTGCGGAAATCTGCTGTTGTTGCCATGATAGGTAAGTTAAGAGTTGTAAGCCCATTTAATATATACCGACCCCCAGGTGAAGCCTCCACCGAAAGCGGCCAGTATGATGTTGTCTCCTTTGTGCAGTTTCTTCTCCCATTCCCACAGGCAGAGGGGTATGGTGCCGTTGGTGGTGTTGCCGTACCTGTCAATGTTGATCATCACTTTTTCTGAGTCAACACCCATCCTTTCGGCGGTAGCGTCAATGATTCTGCGGTTAGCCTGATGCGGCACCAGCCAGGCTACGTCTTCGGCCGTCAGGTGGTTGCGTTCCATGATTTCGGCAGCTACGTTGGCCATTTCTGTAACGGCGAACTTGAACACGGTCTTTCCTTCCTGATAAACGAAGTGCTCCCGTGCCTCAACTGTTTCATGCGTGGCCGGCTTTACTGATCCTCCTGCTTTTTGGTGGAGGAAATGACGACCCGAACCATCTGAGTGCAGGATAGCGTCCATGATGCCCTTTTCTTCCAGGGTAGGCTCCAGCAAAACAGCTCCGGCACCATCGCCAAAGATTACGCAAGTGGCGCGGTCGGTATAGTCTATGATGGAGCTCATCTTGTCGGCGCCAATGACGATTACCTTCTTGTAGGCACCGCTTTCAATGAACTTGGATGCCGTTGTAAGGGCATAGATAAACCCTGAGCAGGCAGCATTGAGGTCGTAGCCGAAGGCATTGTGGATGCCTACTTTGTCTGCCACGATGTTGGCCGTAGCCGGGAATTGCATGTCTGGCGTTACGGTGGCACAGATGATGAGGTCAATCTCATCGGGCGAGGTATGTGTCTTGTCCAGCAATCCCTTTACCGCCTCTACGGCCATATCGGAGGTGCCAAGTCCTTCGCCTTTCAAGATTCGCCTTTCCTTGATTCCTGTTCTTGTCAGGATCCATTCATCGGTAGTAGCTACCATCGACTCAAGCTCCTTGTTGGTAAGCACATAAGGGGGAACCCAGCCATGAATGCCGGTGATTGCTGCGCGAATCTTGGACATGGTTAAAGCATGGAATTTTCAGTCAGAAGTCGCAAAGATAGCGGAATCGACTTGTTGTGTACACCTGATTCTGAAGGGTGTAAATGTGGGAGGTATATAAAAACAATCAGACCATCCCCCGGCAGGAGATAGTCTGATTTATTCTGTACGAAGCTGATTCCTGTTGGATCAGGCTTCTTCCGTGGTATACACCAGTTTGCCACGGTAATAGAAGTTGCCATCTACAAAATAGCCACGGTGCCACAAATGGGTTTCACCGGTAGCTGCATCCACACCGAATGTAGGTGTAGCGGCTTTGTAGTGCGTTCTGCGCTTGTCGCGGCGCGTCTTCGAGGTTTTCCGTTTCGGATGTGCCATTGTTCAATGGTTTTATTGATCTCCTAATTCTTTCAATTTATTCCATCTGGGGTCTGTTGTAGGCGGCTGTTCCTGTGCCAGTTTGCGCAGTTGCTCGGTAACTGATGGGTCGCAGGTCTTCTCGCTCATGGCATCCATGTCGCAGGTAACCCTGAGTGGCAACTGAAGATTCACCAATTCGAAGAGCTGCTGCGCCACATTGAGCTGAACGGCTTGCGGCTCCAGTAGCCACACGTCCGGATCGTCAAGGTCTACGCGCGATGCCTGATTTTCGAATTTCACAACCATCCGATTGCGGGCGTTGATCTGCAGAACAACCGGGTTGAGGCAACGGTCGCAGGTGGTTTCCACCGTACCATCTACAAAAAACTCCAAAACAAAGAACGTCTCTTTCTTCTTGTCGAAAGTAAGGTGTACGTACAAGTCGCACTCCTGCACCATGCTGTCGGCAAACAGGGAAAAGAAGGACTTACCGATTTCGTAGGTAAAGACATGTTCTCCCAGCTTTAGCCCTACAAATGGTATGTCAAATTCCCGAAGCGCTGTTGCTTTCACGCCAACCCGACTTTAGAAAGAAGTGCAAAAATAGGCAAACTGCCGGAAATAGAAAAGATTATCGTTCGCTGGCCAGTACCTTTCTTTTCAGCGGGTTGCGGTACATCTCCTGATGGCCGGCCCGGTTGGCGGTAATATCCAATGCCAGGAAGAGTGCGTTGCGGAAACTCTCCGGGTTGGCGGTGCCTTTGCCTGCCAGGTCATAGGCCGTGCCATGGTCGGGGCTCGTGCGTACTTTGCTCAGTCCGGCGGTATAATTAATGCCGCTGCCAAAGGAGAGAGCTTTGAATCCCGTAAGTCCCTGGTCGTGGTACATGGCCAGTATAGCATCGAAACGTGCGTGTCCGCCGGAGCCGAAGAAACCATCGGCGGCATAGGGACCAAATGCCAGGAGCCCTTCCTGTCGTGCCCGTTCTATGGCGGGCTGCACGATCTGCTTGTCTTCCTTGCCCAGCAGCCCGGCCTCGCCGGCATGTGGATTCAGGCCAAACACAGCAATACGGGGCCGGGTGATCAGGAAATCCTTCCGGAGCGATTCATGCAACGCCTTTATCTTTTCCACGATCAGATCCTGGTGCAAGGCATTCGGTACGTCTTTCACCGGTATGTGCGTGGTTACCAGTGCCACTGTCAGTGCATCAGAGGTAAGCATCATCAGGCTGCTCTTTTCGCCGAGTTGTTGCGCCAGGTATTCCGTTTGGCCCGCAAAATCTGGTTGATGTACTTGTATCATCGCCTTATTCACCGGTCCAGTGGTCAGTGCGTCTATACTGCCAGCCTGCAACGCAGCAATCGCCTGCTGCAGCATCTGCAAGGCATATCGGCCAGCATCCTCCGTGGCAACGCCCGGCTGAATGACTGTATCTTCCTGCCAGCAATTGATGACATTCAATGTCTTACCACTGGCTTTGTCTATATCGGTTATTATGTTGATGGCAACATCCTCCAGTTCAAGGGCTTTCTTGTAAAACGACAACACTTTTGCTGATCCATACACTACCGGCGTGCAGTGGCTGAACATGCGTGTGTCTGCAAACGTCTTCAGGATGACCTCGGGACCTATCCCGTTGATGTCGCCCATGGTGATGCCTATGATTGGTTTATTTCGATCGCTCATATGCTGCAGATTATCCTCGGGTAGCAATAAAGCCTCTACCTTTGAGGTATGGGCAAAGATAGGTGAATTACCGCCTGTCTTGACTGATTACCACCATGAAGAAACGAAAATCTCTTGGCCAGCATTTCCTGAAAGACGATCATCTGTCGTGGCAGATCGCTGCCGCTATCGATGAAGATGCAGCACCGGCTATCGTAGAGATCGGACCGGGAGCAGGCGCCCTTACACGGCATTTGCTGGATCGGTTCGGTCGTCGGCTTTGGTGTATAGAGTTAGACGAGCGTTTTGCCGGTCAGTTACCGAAGCAGTATCCCGAATTGTCCGGTCATGTTATCCAGCAGGATTTTCTGCAATGGAAGCCAGATGTGATGTTGGGTGGCAGTTCTTTTGTGCTTACCGGCAACTTCCCCTATTATATAAGTACAGAGATCCTCTTCAGAGCATTGGATATGCGGGACAGGATACCGCAGGTGGTCGGCATGTTTCAGCGTGAGGTGGCCGAAAGGGTGGCAGCACCTCCCGGTAACAAACAATATGGTGTTACTTCGGCATTGCTTACCGCATTCTATCAGGCAGAGCTTCTGTTTTCACTGCCACCCGAGGCGTTCGACCCGCCACCCAAGGTGTATTCTGCCGTGTTGAAACTCACCCGGCTGGATGAACCACGGATAAAAAGCGACTACAAGGATTTCAGAAGGGTGGTGAAGGCCGCATTTAGCCAGCGCCGGAAAACCCTGCGCAATGCCCTTCACAGCATATTGCCTCCCGACAAGAAGCTTCCTGATGATATTGGCAGTCTCCGTGCCGAGCGACTGTCTGTGGAGGATTTCGACGAGCTGACACAATGGTTACACACATGAGAAAAGCACTTGTAGTGTGCGATATGCACCCCGATTTTATCAGCCGGATGCAGCATGCCGGTTTTGAGGTGACCTATCTACCTAATATTGAACAGGAGGAAGTAGCGGCAAGGATACCCGGATATGAAGTGCTGGTAGTATCGACCAAGACAAAGGTGAACCGACAGTTGATGACACTTGCGCCACAGCTGCAGGTGGTGGGTCGCTCCGGTTCTGGTATGGAAAACATAGATGTGGCTGCAGCGGCTGATCTGGGCATTGCCTGCTATAGCTCACCGGAAGGCAACCGGCAGGCGGTGGCGGAACACGCCTTGGGCATGCTGCTTGCTCTTAGTAATAATCTGTTGCGAGCTGACCGGGAGGTGCGTACAGCCATATGGCGCAGGGAAGAAAACCGCGGGTTCGAGATTCAGGGGAAAACAGTTGGCCTCGTCGGATATGGGAATACCGGCAGGGCATTTGCTAAGGTGCTGAGTGGGTTCGGTTGTACGGTGTTGGCTTTTGACGCATTGCTTACCAGCTATGGGGATCAATTTGCCGAAGAGGCCACTATGGAGGAGCTGTGGCAGCAGGCGGACATCATCAGTTTGCACATACCGCTTACATCAGCAACCCACGGTATGGTAGACCGGCACTGGCTTGGCAAGTGGCAAAAGCGTGGTGTCCTCATCAATACGTCAAGAGGGCCGATAGTGGAGCTTGCCGACGTGCTCTTGATGCTGGAATCCGATAAGCTGGCAGGCTTTGCAGCAGATGTACTGCCTGTAGAACCCCTCACAGCTACCATTTTACAACAAAATGACGCATTAGCGGCTCTGACACTGCGGGATGATGTCGTATTTTCGCCCCACGTTGCCGGCTGGACAATCGAATCACATGAAAAGTTGGGAAGGTATCTGGCAGACAAGATTCTGCACCACTTCCAATCATCATGAATTTGTAATATTAAAACCGGCAACCTCTCGTCTTACACCAATTTTACAATGCGGGTCAACTAGTTTGCAGGTGGTTCTGTATATTTGGACACCTTAACGTTCGTTAACGGAACCATAAAATATTGATAAAAGGCTTGTGTATGAAGCGATTGCTACTGTTTTTCGTGTCATTTGCCCTGAGTACTGCCGCCCTGCTGGCACAGGGATCTTTTGGTGAAGTACAAGGTCGGGTTGTAGATGAAAAGAATGTAGGTATTCCATTCGCCAACGTAGTAGTGTCTCTCAATGGCATTCAGGTGAATGGTGCTGCCACCGACTTTGACGGTTACTTCTCCATCAAACCGCTCGATCCGGGTAAGTATCAGGTGGTAGCCTCCTATCTGGGTAAAACGGTTACTGTGAACAACGTGGCCATTTCTCCCGGTAAGACTACCTTCCTGGATAACATCCTGATCAATACGTCTGAAGCACAGGTGCTCCAAACGGTGGTGGTAGAATATAAGGAGCCGGCCGTAGACGTAGGAAAGCCGGAGGTGGGTACAACCGTTACCCGTGAAGAGATTGAGAAGATGCCCCGGAACAACCTGGTTGGTATCCTCAACAATGCTGCTGCTACCTATCAAAGCGACGATAACAGCCTGATCAGTATCGCCGGTGCACGTGGATATGGCACCAAGTATCTGATTGACGGGGTAGACCTTACCGGTATTGTAGACCTGCCTACAGATGCGATTGATCAGGTAAACGTAATTACCTCCGGTGTAGATGCCAGCCAGGGTGACTTTACCGGTGGTCTGGTAAGTGTATCTACACGTGGTCCTTCCAACAGATATAATGGTACTGCGGAATTCTTTACCAGTCAGTTCCTGGATCCATTTGGCTACAACGAAGCCCGCGCCAGTGTGCTCGGACCACTGATCCGTACTAATAAGGGAACCGATTCCGTAAGGTCAGTAGTAGGATTTCTGCTTACTGGTCTCTACAGACAGCAGAAGGACTCTGATCCGGCAGCATTGGAAATGTGGACGGTTACGGATGACGTGTTAGCAGAACTGAAGCAGAACCCGCTGCGTCCTTCACGCCTCGGAGAAGGTCTGGTGAAGAGTACAGAGTTCATACGAATGGAAGATATGCAAATGCAGGCATACCGACCCAACAACGGACAGCGTGAAATCAACTTGTTCGGTAAACTGGACATCAAGCCTTCACTGAACACCAACCTAACCATTGGATCTAGCTTTTACCTGAATGAGCGTGATGCCTACATCCGCACCTATCAGATGTTCAACTATGAGAACAACCCAATCGTATACAACAACGACTTCCGCGTGTATGGTAAGTTCCGCCAGAACTTTGTAGCCAATCAAAGCCGCGAGAGAAGAACAGGCTACACGCTGGATAATGCCTACTATACCATTATTGTAGACTACCAGCGCATTGCCGGTGGCCAGGAAGACCGCAACCACGGTCGTGATCCGTTCCGCTATGGATATGTCGGCAATTTCGACACCTATCGTGAGCCGGTGTACTTCTACTCCGTGGACTCCGTAACCGGCAACTCGGCGTACCGCCTGTTTGGTTACCGGGATACTGCCGTTACCTACACGCCCGGCACAGCCAACCCCGTATTGTCCCGCTACACAGAACAATACTATGATGTGGGAGATCCCAATAACCTGTTTGACATCCTGTTGGGTGGAGGTTTGCGTAATGGCGACTTCACACAGTCTTTGTTCGCCTACTCCCTTTGGTACAACCCGGGCGTTCCATTCACTAACTACCAGAACTTTGTGAACGATCAGTTTGGCGCCCGCTTTGACGCTTCCTTCGACCTCAAGAAATCTGCCGGTGACAAGATTAACCGCCACAGTATTCAGTTCGGTTTCGAGTATCAGCAGCGTATTGAGAGTGCATACAGTGTAAACCCTTACGGACTTTGGGGTCTGGCTCGTCAGAACACCAACTTCCACATTTTCAATTTGGACTTGAACAATCCTTACTACCTGATCAATGGCACGCCGATCTGGTATCAGGACTATACGGCTGACCTGGGTGCATACGACACCATTTTCTATAACCGCCTGTACAATCAGTCCGAGCAGCGGTACTTCGACGTGCAGCTGCGCAATAAACTGGGTCTGCCGGTTGATGGTCTAGACTTCATCAATATCGATGCGGTAGATCCATCGCTGCTCACCTTGGATATGTTCAGCCCGGACGAGTTGCTGAATGCAGGTAACCGTTTCGTTAATGCCATTGGATTCGATTACTATGGTAACCGCATCACCAATCAACCCTCATTTGCCGACTTCTTCTACGACTTCAATGACGTGAACGTTAATGGGGAGCGTGACTTTGGCGAGGTGTTTACCCGTAACATAGCCGCTTACAGACCGATATATACAGCTGCCTATATTCAGGATCGCTTCAACATCGGAAGGGTGATCTTCCGTGTGGGCTTGCGTGTGGATCGTTTCGATGCCAACATGCCGGTATTGCGCGACAAGTACTCCTTGTACAGAATCCGTAGCGCAGGCGAAGTATCCCAAATCGGTGGTGCCAACATCACACACCCGGGTTCTATTGGTGAGGACTTTGCCGTGTACGTGAATGATATTCAAAACCCAAGCGAGATCCTAGGATACCGTGATGGTGATGAGTGGTATGACTCTGAAGGTAACCTGCTGGCAGACCCGCGTGTGCTGGTGACCCGTACCGGTGGTGCAGGCCAGATACAACCGTACCTGGTTGATCCTTCACAAAACATCAAGAGTGCTACCAACTTCGACGTGGATCAGTCTTTTGTGGATTACACACCGCAGCTGACGGCCATGCCACGTATCGCTTTCTCCTTCCCGATTACGGAGACGGCCATGTTCACCGCTCACTATGATGTGTTGGCACAGCGTCCGTTGTCCAACAACGAGGCAAATCCATACCACTACTTCTTCTTGCAAGAGATAGCCATTGATGGTGTAATTCCTAATCCCGACCTGCGTCCGGAGCGTACTATCAACTATCAGTTGGGCTTCCAGCAGGCGTTGAGTGAAGACAGCCGCTTGTCCATCTCTGCTTTCTACCGCGAGATGAGGGACATGATGCAAGTACAGCGCGTGTTGTTCGCCTATCCGATAGAGTACACCACCTTTGGCAACATCGACTTCGGTACGGTGAAAGGTCTTACTTTGTCTTACGACCTGATTCGTCGCGTGAACAACATCTTGTTGAACGCCAACTATACCTTGCAGTTTGCAGATGGAACCGGTTCTAACACCACTTCTCAGTTGAACCTGGTAGGTGCCGGACAACCAAACTTGCGTACCATCGTGCCGTTGGATCAGGACGTACGTCACACCTTCAACGTAAACCTCGACTACCGTTTTGCCGGAGGACGTGAGTACAACGGGCCAACTGTGGGAGGCCGCGACATCTTTGCCAACACAGGTATCAACTTTGCCTTCCGGGGTCGTACCGGTGAACCTTACACCCGTCAGGCCAACCCTACACCGACTGCTCAGTTTGGTGTGGCCAACAGGAGCTTTATGCAGGGCACCATCAACGGATCCAGGTTGCCATTCAACTACAAGCTGGATATCCGTATCGACAAGGACTTTGTGTTGAATCCTGACGGTGCCAAGCCATTGTTCCTGAACGTGTACTTCGTATCACAAAACCTGTTGAACACCAGAAACATCGTAGGCGTGTACCGCTTTACCGGTAGTGCCACTGATGATGGTTATCTGGCTTCACCAGAGTCGGAAGAAGTATTGCGTGCACAGTTGGACAGGCAAGCATTCCTGGATCAGTACCTGGCTAAGGTGCAGAACCCCAGCAACTTTGCCCAGCCTCGCAGGATGCAAATCGGTGCCAAGCTCCGCTTTTAATCTCTAATACCCTATAAATACAATCAGATATGAATAGCACAATCAAGATAGCAGGTGTTTTGTTGCTTTCCCTTCTTACCTTGCCAGTACTGGCCAAGGAGAACGTGGGACAAGGTGGCAAGCGGGCACAGCGTGCCGGCAAAGTAGCTGAAGCATGTCAGCCGGCTACTGCACAGATTGATCTGGACATCAACAACGTACGTACGCGGTTGCTGTCTGGCGGTGATATGTGGTGGAACCTCAGTGACGCCCAGTATGAAGTGCCCAAGGTGGAGCCCGGAACAGGCGAGATCTCCAAGCACTCCATCTTTGCCGGAGCACTCTGGATCGGCGGTATCGACGCCGGCGGACAGCTGAAATTGGCAGCACAGACCTACCGTCAGGGTGGTAACGACTTCTGGCCGGGTCCGCTTGATGGCAATGGCTCGGTAGAAGAAGAGACTTGTAACATCTTTGACCGCCACTGGAAAGTGTTGCGTTCCGATATCGATGATTTCATCGCCTACGTAAACGACAATGGAGCGCCTGTTCCATTGAGCGAAATCCCACGGTCTATCCTGGAATGGCCGGGCAAGGGTAACCCCAACGCTGTAGGCGCCAAGGGTGTTCCGATGAACCTGGCTCCTAACAAGAACCTGGCGCCGTTTATTGATTACAATGGTGACGACATCTACAATCCGGAAGATGGCGATTACCCGGATGTAGTGGGTGATCAGTCTATCTGGTGGGTATACAACGACAAGGGTGACATCCACACTGAGACAGGTGCAGAAGCTATTGGTATCGAAGTACAGGCACTGGCGTTCGGTTTCGCTACCAACGACGAGATCAACGATATGACCTTCTATCGGTACGATGTGTTGAACTTCTCCACTACCGTGCTGGACTCCGTATTCTTTGGACAGTGGGTGGATCCTGATCTTGGTTTGTACACGGATGACTTCGTAGGTTGTGATACTTCCCGCGACCTGGGTATCTGCTACAATGGTGATGCGATTGATGGCCCTGCTGCCAATGCATATGGGGCAAATCCACCAATTGTCGGTGTAGATTTCTTTAAAGGACCAACCCGTTACATTTACGATGGTCAAACAGGTGGCATTGTAGACTCTGTGACACTGGGCATGTCCTTGTTCCTATATTACAACAACGACTTCTCAACTATCGGCAACCCGGAAGTGGCTTCTCACTTCTATGGTTACCTGACAGGTACATGGAAAGATGGAACACCGTTTACCTATGGTGGTAATGGATATGGTGGAACGCAGCCTTTCAACTACATCTTCCCGGATGATCCTTCCAACCCCACGGGATGGAGCGAGTGTGGTATTGGAAATACACCAGCTGACCGTCGTTTCATGCAGGCCTCCGGACCTTTCCGCCTGGAGCCGGGAGCCATGAACGAAGTAGTGGTGGGCTTGGTGTGGGTGCGCCCTCAGTCACAAACCGGTTGCCAGGCTGACTTCGATGCCATCCGTTTGGCCGACGATAAGGCACAGGCTTTGTTCGATAACAACTTTGAACTGATTGACGGCCCGGATGCTCCGGATATGGAAATCCGTGAACTGGATGGTGAGCTCATCTTGTCCTTGTTCAATGACGAGAACTCCAATAACTACAAAGAATCTTATTCTCAGGCCGACCCGGTAATCAAATCTATCGTGGAGGCCCTGCAGGATACCAACGTAACTGATTCAACCTACGACTTCCAGGGATACATCATCTATCAGCTGAAGAACGCACAGGTGTCCAGTTCTGAGTTCCGCGACTTGTCCAAGTCCAGGCCAATCTTCCAGGTAGACAAGCTGGACAACGTGATAAAGCTCACCAACTGGACATTCGACCAAACCTTGGGAGGTCCTTCCGGACAGCTGATGGTAGTTGGTAATAATGAAGGTATCCGTCACTCCTTCCGGGTAACAGACGACGCCTTTGCTACCGGATCTACCGGGCTCGTGAACTTTAAGCCTTATTACTTTGCCGTGGTGGCGTATGCGGATAACAACTACATTCCGTACGAAGCTGGTAATGACCTGAGTCAAACTACCCCTTATTTGGAAGGTAGAAGGAACATCAAGGTGTACACAGCCATACCGCACCCGTCTACACCTTACAACAGTGGAACTGTAGTAAATGCTACCTACGGCGACAGACCGCAGCTCCGCAAGATTAGTGGACGTGGAAATGGTGGATTGGTAGTTGACCTGGATTCATCAGAAATCAGTGCCATCTTGTCGGGTCAGACTACGGAGCCGCTTTATGCCAAGAATGCAGGACCGGTAAACATCAAAGTGTATGATCCACTTCGGGTGCCTACAGGTGATTTTGAATTGGTAATCCTCGATTCTTCCTCCAATAATCCACTGCTGCTGCGCAGCAACAGATCTTATTGGATACTGAGAAATCTGGACACTGGAGAAGAGGTGGCTTCAGATACTACCTTGCTGGTAGACAACGAGCAGTTGATACCTAAATGGGGCTTATCTATCCAGATACAGCAGGTGCCGGATCCCGGTTTCGACCGAGTGATCGGTAATGGATTCCTGGAGGCTACCAAGACGTATGCCAATCAGCAACAGCAGTGGCTCACCGGTATACAGGATCGTGATGGTTCTGCAGGTAGTTCCCGATTCTTCAACTGGATACGTTCCGGTACAGTGTCCAGCACTACTGCTCCAGCCAGCTTCTACAATGACTATGGCGGGTTGGATTCTACCGAGTCATTTGAGCAAATCCTCGATGGAACGTTTGCGCCAATGGCCTTGGTAGGCGGATATAATGCTGCTGTAACAGAAAATCCGCTGGCACCACTCAGAAGGGTGACCGGATTGAGCGCCCGCTTGAAGATCGACAGCACCGCTAGTGTGGATCTCGTATTCACACCGGACAAGAGCAAATGGACACGTTGTGTGGTGTTGGAGATGGGTGATGAGCCTTCCCTGTCGGAAGGTGGTGTGCCTAAGTTAGCGTTGCGTGAGCATGCTTCCTGGAATAAGGATGGTTCCTACAACAGCGATACACTCGGCTTGAGCTGGTTCCCCGGCTATGCCATCAATGTAGAGTCCGGCCAGCGACTGAATATCATCTTCACAGAAGATTCCTGGCTGACCGGTGAGAACGGTGGTGACATGATATGGAACCCTACTTCCAGAATCACGATCAGTGCAGGTCCTTCCGGTGCGTCGTTCGTGTTTGGTGGTAAGCATTACATCTTTATCCAGAATACACCGTATGATGGCGGTGCTTCTTTCTACAGCGATGTACAGACCAAAGCGCTGGATGCGGCATTGCGCGATCAACTCGGGCGTTGCATATGGGCTACTATGGCTTTGGTAGCACCGGGCTTCGAATTGAAGTCAGTGGAAGAGGGTATTATCCCTACCGAAACTACTGTGCGCCTGCGTGTGGCTAAGCCTTACAGAAAGGACCTGAGTGGTGCCAACAACGGGTATCCTACCTTCCGGTTCGACACCAGAGACATTGCGCCTGTCACAAACAATGGTGAAGTGGCTACTTCAGCCCTCGATAATATCCGTGTGGTGCCCAACCCATACTACGCTTACAGTGAATATGAGCGTAGCCAGTTGGACAACCGGGTGCGTATTACTAACCTGCCATCACAATGTACGGTAAGTATCTACAGTACCGATGGTGTGCTGGTGCGTCGATTCCAAAGAAACGTACCTTCAGATAACTCAACAGGAGGCCCGATTTCTGCTGAAAGCTTTGATAGCTCATTGGATTGGGATCTCACCAATAACCGCAATGTGCCTGTAGCCAGCGGTATTTACATTGTGCATGTCAATGCGCCCGGTATCGGTGAAAAGACCCTGAAGTGGTTCGGTGTTATGCGACCCATTGATCTGGATACCTTCTAAACCTCAACAAAGAAGCCATGATGAAGTATATGAAGCATTTGTTAGCAGTAAGCATCTTCCTGATAGCCACCGCTACCGTATTGGTGGCAGGTAATCCGGATCGTGCAGGACAGGCCGGTGCATCCGAGTTGTTGGTGAATCCCTGGTCAAGAAGCCTGGGTTGGAACAACGTGAACTATGCCAGTATCCGGGGTATCGAAGCCATGCGGGTCAATGTGGCCGGTTTGTCGTTCCTCGACAAGACAGGTGTGGCCTTTTCCCGCACGGAATATCTGGTGGGTAGCGACATCAACGTGAACGCCCTTGGATTCGGACAGAAGTTCGGCGATGGTACTTTGGGTATCAGTGTGATGACGGTAGGATATGGTGAAATCGATATTACCACTACCAATCAGCCGGAGGGTGGACTGGGTACCTATAGCCCACAATTTGTAAACATCGGTGTAGCGTATGCCCACTCGTTTGCAGACTTCATCAGAGGGGGTGTGGTGCTGCGGATGGTGAGTGAAGGCATCACGAACGCACGTGCTACGGGTGTTGCATTAGATGCCGGGTTGATTTATTCCACCGGTAACGACACCTATGAAGACAAGTTCAAGTTTGGCGTATCACTGCGCAACGTAGGTACACCGATGACCTTCCGTGGTGATGGTCTTCGTTTCCGTACCAATGCGCTGTCTGGTGACTATCAGATACTGGCGTCGCAGAACTCACAGGCCTTTGAATTGCCTACACAATTGAACATCGGTGCCAGCTATGACATGTATATGCAGGGTGGCCGCCATCGGGTAACCATTGCCGGCTCTTTCAGCTCCAACGCCTTCTACCGCGATCAGATTGGAGGTGGTGTAGAATATGCCCTGTCAGTGCGGAATCGTGAGTTGTTTATGCTCCGGATGGGATACCGCTACGAAGATGGCATTACCGATCCGGTACAGCGCACCAATGCGCATACAGGGCTTGCCGGTGGGTTCACTGTAATGATGCCATTTAGCAAGGACTCTGATGTGCCAAGGATGGCTATCGACTACGCTTACCGTGCTTCTGATCCATTCAACGGAAGCCATACTGTGGGCGTTACGCTCGACTTCTGATAAAATTCTACCTTTGTAGCAGGAAACGTTTCTAGCAATAGGAACGTTTCCTTTTTTTATTCGTCAACCATAAAGCAGAACAAATGGCGGATGTTACCTATTTCACCAAAGAAGGCCTGGACAGGCTAAAGAAAGAACTCGAGGAACTACGCACCAAAGGACGTGCGGAAGTAGCTCGTGCGCTTCAGGAAGCCCGTGAGAAGGGCGACCTGTCGGAAAATGCAGAGTATGATGCGGCAAAGGAAGCGCAGGGTCACCTTGAGCTGAAGATTGCCAAGATGGAAGAGACCCTGTCCAACGCCAGATTACTCGACGAGCGGGCTATTGATACCAGCAAAGTACAGATCCTAAGCACCGTGCTGGTGAAGAACCACAAACTCGGTAAAGAGCAGAAGTTCATGCTGGTGTCGGAGAACGAAACCGATGTAAAGTCCGGAAAGATATCCGTTTCCTCGCCGATAGGCAGTGGCTTGCTGGGCAAAAGAGTGGGCGATAAAGCTGAGATCAGCACGCCGTCGGGAGTGATGGTACTGGAGGTCCTCTCAATTACTGTGGAATAATCAGGCATCATGTCCACTATTTTTACACGGATCGTTCAGGGTGAGATTCCTTGCCACAAAGTAGCTGAGACAGCTCATTGCCTTGCCTTTCTGGATATCAACCCGTTGGCCATGGGGCATACGCTGGTGATACCGAAGCAGGAGGTGGACTACTTGTTTGACGTGGAGGATGAGTTGTATCAGGAGTTGTGGGCATTCAGCAAGAAGGTGGCCTATGCCATTGAGCAGGTAGTGGATTGCGAGCGAATCGGGGTGGCAGTTATCGGCCTTGAGGTGCCGCATGCACATATCCACCTGATTCCATTACAGAACGTGTCGGACATCAATTTCGAAAGACCTAAACTGCAGGTATCGCAGGAAGCACTGGCTGCCATGGCCGCTGATATCAGGATGGCCTATCAGCCGTAATCAGCCCTTTACCCTGTCCGGATTGTTGCGCAGGAAAGATTCCCATCCTCCTTTACCTTTTTGCATGGATGCAAGCGGAGACGACAATGATAGGTGATGGCAAACAGCTACCGCCAGAGCATCCGTTGCATCCAGAAAGCGGGGTGAGGTTTCATGTGGCACCAGGTGCTGCAACATGCTGGCCACCTGTTCTTTGGAGGCATTCCCATTGCCGGTGATAGCCTGCTTTACCCGTTTGGGGGCATACTCCTCAATGGTAAGTCCCGATGCCACCACAGCGGCAATGGCTACACCCTGCGCCCGGCCCAGTTTCAGCATGGATTGAACATTCTTGCCATAAAAGGGGGCTTCGATGGCTACTAACTTGGGCTCGTATTGTCGTAGGAGCTGACTGATTCTGTCAAAAATCACCTTTAACTTATCGTAGGGGTTTTGCTGTTTCATTTCTACTACACCCATACTCACCAACCGGTATTGGCCGTTATCTACCTGAACAATGCCGTATCCCAGTACATTGGTGCCGGGATCGATGCCCATGATGGTGGTGTTGTGCAGGCTATTCATGTGCCCATAAAGATACACTTCCACCGTTGAAACAATTTGGCAAGGATTTTGACATACTATTTTCTATGCGTACCTGGTTATTGTTACTTGTAGCGGCTTGCTTACCATCATTATCACCGGCACATCTGCCGCCGGACTCTTGTATGTTGCCGAATACGGCCTATCAGCCGGGCGAGAAGATGGTGTTTACCTTCAATTACAACTGGAAAGCCCTGTGGCTGAAGGCCGGGGAAATGACTTTCCGGGTGCAGGAAGCCTCATTTGCCGGCAATCCGGCCTACCACCTGTATGTTGAAGGGGTTACCTACCGATCCTATGAGTGGTTTTATAAGGTGCACGATATCTATGAAAGCTACATCCATCCGGGAACGATGATGCCCTATCGCTTTCATCGCGATGTATACGAAGGAGGGTATACGATCCGGGATCTATATGATTTTTCAACGGATCGTCAGCAGGTATTCACACAAGACCTCAAGAAGGACCAACTTGACACGTTTGCTGTGCATGCCTGTGTACATGATGTGGTTTCTGCCATCTATTACGCCAGAAACATCGATTATACCGCCTATCAGCCGGGTGACAAGATTCCTGTGGATGTGTTTATCGACAGGAAAGTATACAACCTGTATATCCGGTACATGGGGAAAACAACCATCAAGACCAGATTGGGCAACTTCCGCGTGATTGAGCTGAAGCCATTGCTGCTGGATAATGACTACTTTGATGGTGGAGAAGAGATGACTTTATATGTAACGGATGATGCCAACAGAATTCCAGTACGTGTTGAGTCGCCGTTAACCGTGGGAACCATAAAGGTGGACCTGATCGCCTATGGAGGTATCCGACATCCTTTTACAGCACGAATTCCCTGATTGCAGCAACATTAACATTATTTTAAGTAAAAACTGCGTTAAAGAATAGCCTGCACGTATGCAGACCCAGCGATTTGTCCCGATATTGCACCTTTCTTTTTATTCACCTGCCGTAAACTGACAAGCATAGGATACACATTTACACTTGTGGTGTACAAACAACAGTTGGTCATCAGTGGATGGCTGTAAGTTTGTTTGATGTCCCTTGTTCATAATATATTGACTAAGAATAAGTTGCTGTTATGAAGAAGTCAGCTTGTGTATTTGTACTCTTGTTTTCAACCTGGCAGATTATTTTGGCAGGAGGTCCGGGTGATCCTTCGAAAGGTGATTCCCTTGCACATGCTTTCATCCACTCTCCGGAGTGGGATATCGACGGTATTGAAGCACACATTGCATTTTGTGCCCTGCCTGCACAGGACTTGTATAACCACTGGGACGAGACTGAAATCCATCCTTATTCCTTCGATCCATTCCAATTTGATGACACTATCTGTCTTCAGCTGGTAAACGAGGCGTCTTGTGGTTTTGTGCATCCGGTCAGTAATCAGCGTGTAACCAGTGAGTTCGGCCCCCGGCGCTACCG
>CAYYHM010000015.1:39851-41373 GCA_964471795.1 uncultured Chitinophagales bacterium
TTTGAAGTGCGCTACAAAGGATGGTCCATCGACCCCCGCTTGCTGATTGATTTCGACTCCGGTACGCTTACTGCCATGAGCATCGAGTTTACACCGGAATGGTTGGATTATATGACCTACAGAAGTACTGGAGGGTATTACGAGATCCAAAAAGGGGATACGTTATATGGCATCGCCGAGCAACATGGCATCACACTCAACCAGTTGCTGGCACTCAACAGCATGTCGTCCCGATCAATCATCCATCCCGGGCAGAAACTTCGGATACGATAGTGACAGTCGATTCGGTATCTTTATGACAAGAACGCCGAATCATGACTATTGACCCGGAAATTCTTTCCCGTCTGCAACAGTTGGAACAGAAGTATGCAGTAATGGGCCAGGATATGAAATCCTACCTGGAGGGTTTGCTGTATGCTGACTTCCTTACCTATTGGGACTATATCCAGCTGGACGTATTGCTGAACCTGCAGAAGCCGAAGACTTCTTTCCCTGACGAGGAGATTTTCATCGTGTACCATCAGATTACAGAGCTATATTTCAAATTGACGATCAGTGCGCTGCGCCAGATAACAGATGCCGATACGATGACGGCTGCGGAGATGCTGAAATATATAACCCGTGTCAACGACTACTTCAGCCACTTGATCAATAGTTATGAGATCATGGTTGAAGGGATGGATAAGGAGCAGTTCCTGAAGTTCCGGATGTCGTTGTTGCCTGCCAGTGGTTTTCAAAGTGCGCAATACCGGATTATCGAGATCATGAGTACCGACGCTCATAATCTGATCCATGTAGGGGTAAGAGACAATCTGCCTGCCGATTCAGGAGATGAGGAAGTCTACAACAATTTCTATTGGAAGATGGGCGGCAAAGAGTTGGCAACGGGTAAAAAGACACTTACCCTGCGGCAATTCGAGAAGAAGTATTCAGAGTCGTTTCTGCGGATGATAGCCGATTACCGGCATGTGAACGTGTGGCAACGATATCTGTCACTACCTGAATCCGACAGGGAAGACCCGGCACTCATTGAGGCACTGCGGGAGATGGACCTGAATATCGAGGTCAGGTGGCCACTTATGCACTACCGGTCAGCAGTAAGATACTTGCAGAAGGATCCGGAGGATATTGCAGCCACCGGAGGCACCAACTGGCAGAAATATCTACCACCACGCTATCAGCGGGTGAACTTATTCCCCAGGTTGTTCAATGAAACTGAGTTGGCAGAATGGGGTAAGTGGATGGTTGCCTCTGTCTAATCAACCGTTGCAATGCATTTCAGCTCAATGGCAATTGGAGTAGGTAGTGCCCTCACTTCTACCGTGGTACGGCATGGCTTTGGGTCGCACTCTTGAAAGGCTTCGGCATATAGTCTGTTGAACGTGTGGAAGTCCCGCTTCATGTCTACCAGAAACACCGTAATGTCTATCAACTTATCCCAGGACGATCCGCTGGCTTCCAGCACGGCCTTCACGTTTTGGAACACCGATTTCACCTGCGCCTCAAAGTCAAAGCTGGTAAA
>CAYYHM010000016.1:0-41341 GCA_964471795.1 uncultured Chitinophagales bacterium
GCAGGAAATCGGCGGGCTTGAATAGATCGAACCCATCTCTGAAACATACAGCCATGATGTCATTGGGTAATACAACCAGTCGCAGGATACGACCTAATTGATTGTGAAGGCCATGTGCCGAAGTGAACTCCTGTAACAAGCCGGCGGATGGATCGAAGCGAAGTAATCCCTTTTCGTTGGCCAGCCAGAGATATCCCATGTTGTCGAACTGCATGTCATCGACCATAGACACCTGAATATTCCATTGCCTTTTGGCAGAATAGAACCTTTGGTCGGCAGGGTCATAGTAATACAAGCCATCCTGGTAAGTGCCTATCCAAATTCGCCCCTGCTGATCCCGTAGCAATTTTGAAATAGCAAAAGCACTTAACCAGGTGCCAATCGTATCGGTGGCAACAGAATAGAACGAATCGGTAGGTAGGTGCAATCGGGTAAGCCCCCTCTTTGTGCCCACCCAAAGAAAATCCCCATCCGGCAACAGCACATGCGCGTACTCTTCGCTGATTAACCCTTGTTCGGTGTTGTACTGTCGGACTGTATTAGTGGCGGGATGCCACATGATCAAACCCTCAAAAGGAGTGCCCAGCCATACACGTTGATCATCAGTGATGGCACCATCCATATAGATGAAGGGGAATTGGCTGAACTGCTGCGCTGTTACCAGCGATTTTTCATTGATCAGATACCAAAAGACACCTTCTCTGCTGAGTACGGCAATGGTGTCTGTTCCCACCGGAAAGAACTTGATCGGGCGGAATGGCACCACCTTGCCGGTGCGTGTTTGTACGGAATCAATCTTCCGGATGATTTTCCCGGTGGATGAGTCGACCCACAAGAGCCCCTGACCCATATATTGTGCCACCATATATTGACTGCAAGACGGGTCGATCATTAAGTCGGAGGTATAGGCAAGCCGGTCTTCAAATTCAAAATTTCCAGGCAGGGGAGTATGGCTGAAGAGCTGTAAACGTGGATCGATGGATGATAATCCTCTCTCGCCTCCGAACCATATCCGGCCCTCTCTATCGTAATAAATTATGTGTGAGGTTCCGTTGAGCGGTGCACCGGAAATCGGTTTTGATGTTGTAAACGTCTTGAATTGCCGTTTGTCCGGTTGAAACCAGACGGGACCTTGATCCCGGTAGGCAAGCCATAGGCCATCAGCTGTCGGCAGCACATCCATAACCGCATTCAACCCCATTCGTGCCGGCAGGTGTGGTATGCGTACCCACGTTTCGGTGCGCCTGTCAAATCGAAGCAAGCCGGCACCCCAGGAGGTAACCCAGATAATGGAGTCACCCTCTTGCCAAAGTGCGGTACATGAGCCATGTATGTTCATGCTGTCCACATCGGACCAATGCCACTGAGCTACAATACCCTTTTGTTTATCAAACTGTAGTAATCCATTGCTGCCGGTCAGCAACAGGTAGTCAGGATTGGTTACATCCTGATACATTTTCCGGATGTATCCATTGTTGCGGTGAGACCTTGTGTAATTCGGATCGTCGAGGATGGAGTATGAGGTGAATGTTCCGGCTTCCGGATGAAAGTGAGCCAGATTGCCTTGTGCAATCGATAAGTTGATGCTGCTGATCCAGAGGCTGCCGTCGTCATCCTCCATAAAATGATTCACAGAATTGCTGGGGAAGCCATCTTGAGACTCGGGATAGAAAGGATATCTGATAAACGTGTTCGACCCGAAATCGAATTGATTCAACCCACCACCGGAGGTGCCTACCCACAGCCGACCCTTGGAGTCGCAAAACACGGAGTTGATCACATTGGAGGCAATTGTGGTAGAGTCGGATGGATCATTAAAGTATTGCGTAAAAGCGTACCCGTCAAATCGGTTTAGACCATACTGGGTAGCCACCCACAGGAATCCAAACGTATCCTGCGCAATCCCATTAACCTTGGAATTGGAGAGTCCATCTGCCGTGGTGAAGTTGCGGAAGTACACACTTTGGCTCCAAAGTTGGCAGTATGCCAGCAGCAACAATGCGATATATACGCCTCTTTTCAGCATTTGCCTGTGGAAGATACACGTAAATAGTGCGCGAAAACAAGGTTTCGGATAATCAGGCGAAATAATCGTATGTATGGCAGAATAATTGAGTAAATGACAAAGCGGGTTTGCAGAATACCATATTTCAAACTATTTTAGCTAACGAACGTTAGGTAAGCATGCAGGAGACAACAGTCATCGACCGTAAGTCGCAAATCAAGGAGGTAGCGCAGGCGCTCTTTCGGGAGCGCGGCTATGCAGCCACATCGATGCGCGATCTGGCAAAGGCGGTTGGTATCGAGCCTGCCAGCCTGTACAGCCACATCACCGGTAAGGAAAGCCTACTACGGGAAATCTGCTTCCGCATGGCCGATGAGTTCTTTGAGGCCATACAGGGGATAGACCGAACCACTGATGACATGCCCGACCAGCTGCGGCAGGCCATAGTAGCCCACCTGACCGTAATCTGGAACAACCTGGATGCAGCTTCCGTGTTCTTTCATGAGTGGCGATATCTGGACGAGCCAAACCTCACGCGTTTCCGGAACATGCGCCGGGAATACGAGCAGATTTTCCGGAATCTGGTGACTGAAGGCGTGGAGCAGCAACTGTACCGGCAAGTCAACATTCGCATCGTAATACCCGCATTGTTCAGCAGCATGAACACCGCCTATGATGAAGCAAGGCATGCCAACTGGCTTCCCCCGCAGGAAATGGGGGAGGAGATCTGGCGGCTGTTTGTTTTTGGACTCAAGCAACCCCATCATTCATAACTGACCACAATCACTAAAACAATACGCTTATGTACGGAGGTGGATACATTCCGGAAGAGGAAAGAAGAAAGCAGGAGCATTTTGAGGAAGATCCTGCGTTGCTGGCAGCATTTGAAGCGCGCATAGAGGCGGGCGAAAAGATTGAGCCACACGACTGGATGCCGAGGGAATACCGCAAGCAGCTCATCCGCATGATTGAGCAGCACGCCCATAGTGAGATCATTGGCTCGTTGCCTGAAGGCACCTGGATTACCCGTGCCCCCAGCTTCAAGCGGAAGATGGCGCTTATTGCCAAGGTGCAGGATGAAATAGGTCATGGACAGCTATTATACAATGCTGCCGAAACGCTCGGCAAGTCGCGTGAACAGATGATGCAAGATCTGCTGACCGGTAAGAGCAAGTACTCCAACGTGTTCAACTATCCGGCCAAGACGTGGGCGGATGTAGCCGTTATCGGGTTTCTGATCGACGCAGCAGCCATTGTGAATCAGGTGGCCAACTCCAAAGGTTCCTATGGTCCTTATTCCCGGGCGCTGGAGCGCATCTGCTATGAGGAGAGCTTCCACCTGAAGCAGGGTCATGATGCCTTCGTTGCGCTGGCTACAGGCACCAAGGCACAGCGTGCCATGGTGCAGGAGGCACTGAACCGCTGGTATCGCCCAATCATCCACTTCTTCGGTCCGTCAGACAAGGAGTCAGTACATACCGGCAAATTGATGCAGTGGAAGGTGAAGATGATGAGCAACGATGACATGCGGAATCAGTTCCTCAGCAGCTATGTACCCAAGGTATGGGAACTGGGCCTCAGCTTCCCGGATCCTAAACTGCACAAGCAAGATGATGGTACATGGGTATTCAGCGACCCGAACTGGGATGAGTTCTATCAGGTAATCAAGGGCAATGGCCCTTGCAATGCCGAGCGCCTGGCTGTAAGAGCCTGGGTAGAGGAGCAGCATCGCTGGATACGGGAGGCCATGTTCAACCCCAACGCCCGGTACACCCTGCCATTATCCTGACCCGATTATCAGACCCAAATCAAGATTATGGATTCATTAGACCCGAGAGTCAGCCGATTGCATCACCTGAAGGCCGGTGGAGAAGCACCGGTGGTTGGCACCCACGATTATGGCGAAACCTGGGAGGTATTCCATCAGGCCAAGCGGGGCAAGCACCATGCCCATGTAGGCACAGTACATGCCCCCGACGCCGAGATAGCCCTGGTGTATGCCAAGGAGCAGTTTGGCCGCAGGCAACAGTGTGTGAACATGTGGGTGGTACGTACAGCCGATATCTTCAGCTTCAGCTATGATGACTCGGATATGTTCGACACCACTCCGGAAAAGATGCATCGTGAGGCCGCCGGCTACAAAACGCGGGACAAGATTGAAGCTTACAAACAACAAACTACACACTCATGAAACCCGTACAGGAACTCATGCTGAAAATGGCTGATGATGCCCTGATCATGGGTCATCGTGACAGCGAGTGGACAGGTCTTGGCCCTACGCTGGAAGAAGACATCGCCTTTTCTTCCATGTCGCAAGATAAAATCGGTCATGCCTGGAACATGTATCGTATGCTGGAAGAGCACTTCGGTATGCCAGATGCTGACACGCTGGGATTCAGAAGGCCGGAGACCGGATACAAGTGCAGCCACCTCACAGAAGTGCCCACACAGGACTATGCATTCGCATTGATGCGGCAGTTCTGCTTCGATCATGCGGCACTGCTCAGGTACAAGGCGCTGCACCAGAGCTCTTTTGAGCCGTTAGGCGATTTTGCACGGAAGGTTACAGGAGAGGTGAAGTACCACATCCTGCATGCCGACTCGTGGATGAAGCGACTGGGTGTACGTGGCAGCGAAGAAAGCAAAGCCCGCATGCAGTCTGCCCTCAACGAGGTGTTCCCGCTAGCGTTGGGATTGTTTGAGCCGTCGCCAATGGAGGCAGAATTGGTGGCATCCGGGGCATTCATCGGCGAAGCAGCTCTGCAGCAACAATGGATACAAACCATCACACCCATATTGGAAGGAGCCGGATATGTAGTTCCTGAAGTGTCAGGTACGGAACCGGCCTATGGAGGACGCCACGGATACCATACCGAGTTCTTACAACCCCTGCTCACGGAGATGACCGAAGTGTCTGCCGCTGATCCGGAGGCTACCTGGTAAACAACGATCATGAAAAGAAGATCATCCATAGATTTGTCAAGAATGACTGTGCGGGAGTTGGCCTTATATGAAGCCTTACGGGCTGTTAAGGATCCGGAAATCCCGGTAATATCGGTGGTTGATCTGGGTATCATCACCGGCGTATCGGTGGATGAATCTTCGGAAGCGGTGGTGGTAAAGATGACTCCGACCTTTGCCGGTTGTCCGGCAATTGATGTTATGAAAAGCAGCATTGCCAAGCAGGTAAGGGAGGTCGGTTATGAGCAGGTGACAGTGGAAGTGGAATTCAAGACACAGTGGAACACCAACCACATCTCAGAGCAGGGCAAAGAAAAGCTGGTGGCTTTCGGGCTGGGCAAGCCGGAATGGCACGATGGGGAGGTAACCCTGGAGATGGTAGAAGCAGCAGCCTGTCCCTACTGTGGCAGTGCGGATACGGATTTACAGTCGCCGTTCGGCTCGGCTCTCTGCCGTTCCATTCATTACTGCCATCAGTGCAAGCAGACCTTCGAGCGATTCAAGCCGGTATAGCGACAGTTGCAGTTGGCTGCACCGTAACACACCCATTTCACTGTAGGTTATGGAGCTCCGGCATGCTCCCAATTTTCCGGTTCTTGATCTGAAACTCGCAGTAGTGTGTTGGGGAATCCTATCTTTGGGTACTATATCAAAGTGAAGTCATGAGAATAGTTGCAATATGTATTGCCATGTGCATAGCCATGACTATGGAAGCGCAGGTATCTACCAAAAAGATGGAGCGGGGATGGGCGATGTTGGCTGATGGCATATACATCAATCAGACAGAGGTAAGCAATGAGGAGTACCGTAATTTTTTGGCGCTCACTGCAAATGACCCGGCTTATGCTGCCGCCCTCTGGGATACTGCCGCCTGGTCGGAGGTGTTAGACTATGATGTGCCTTTCCGGCAGCACTACCACAGCCATCCAGCCTATGACAGCTATCCAGCTGTGAATATGAGCCAACAGGGAGCGGCCCTGTATTGCCAGTGGTTAACCAATCAATACAACGCCAGAAGTGACAGAGCCTATGCACAAGTGATAATCCGGCTGCCTACTACGGAGGAGATGACCACGGCTATCGGCAGAAGCATGGGCTGGCAGGGGGTAGCTGATGCCTCCGGCAACATGCCACATGCACAGTTCCAGAATGAAAAAGGTCAGTATACGGCCAACTTCCGGATTACCCGCCAAGATGCTGTAAAGCATGATGGACTGCATCCGAACCCGCCAACCATCGAAGAAGAACCATTTTTACGGGAGCCCGCTTTGATTACGTCACCGGTAAAAAGCTACAATGCTGATGAATGGGGCACCTACAACTTGCAGGGGAACGTGGCCGAATGGACTACTTCAGCCAATGTAACCATGGGCGGCAGCTATGCAACTACCGGCTGGTATCTGATGCCGGGCCGGGAACTGCTTCGGGAGGCGGATAAGGGACATCCCGATACGGGCTTCCGGTATGTGGTAGAAGTAGTGCGGCGGTAGCCACTGTGCTTAACCTGAAAATCGACGAATTCAACCTAAAGAATTTGACCATTCGTCGATAAAAAAAGAACACAAACCGGCCTATGAATAGTTTAGTGCCACGATAAAGAAATGAATCGTACATAGTCTTTGGTTTTTGGTTATTGGAAGCCGGTTCACGAAACCGGCTTTCGTTTTTTATACCGGTATGGGTTTCTCCGCAGCGGAGCAGGGTATCAGGTTTCCCGCAGCATCACCATACAAGCGATTCCCGCACCATCCATAGTTTCATTGCCAGTCTGTCCCGGATTTCTTGAAGTATCTTGTGTGCCACAAACCGGCAATCCATTCGTACCACCATCCAAGTAACCGCCATTCATCTAAAGTGATCAGTATGTTGCCTGTCTGGATGATCCTACTTTATTTTTAGTGCATGGACACCTTGTATACAAAATGGGCGCGGCTGCTCACCCACTACTGTCTCACCATTCAACCCGGAGAAAAGGTGCTCATCAATTCCACCTGGCTGGCAGAGCCATTGCTGCAGGAGGTATATAAAGAGATCTTATTGGCCGGTGGCATACCACAGCTTCAACTCGGCATTGCGGATCAGGAGCGGCTGCTGCTTACCTTTGGCAACGAGCAACAGCTATCCTACGTCAACCCGCTCACCAAGGTAGCCATGGAAACCTATGATGCCTATCTAGTGATTCGGGCACCTTTCAACCTAAAGGAAACCCAGGATGTGCCAACCGCACAGCGGGACATCAGACAGCGGGCAACACTATCAATCAACCAGACCTATTTTGAACGCACCGGTAATGGATCAATGAAGCGATGCCTTACCGAATATCCGACACAAGCACAGGCCCAGGAGGCGGGGCTTTCGCTTACTGCATTCAGCGAGTTTGTGTGGAAGGCCTGCCACCTGCATACCGACAATCCTGTAGACGCCTGGTTACAGGTAAGGAGTCGGCAGCAAGCGTATGTCGATTACCTGAACACCAGGGAGCAGATCAGGTATGTTGGAGACGGTACGGACATCACCTTCAGCACCCGGGGCAGGACGTGGATCAACTCCGACGGTAAAGCCAACATGCCTTCGGGCGAGGTATTTACCAGTCCGGTGGAGGAGTCGGGTAATGGCCATGTACGGTTCACCTATCCCGCCATTTTCATGGGGCATGAGGTGGAGAATGTACGGCTACAGCTGGAGAAAGGGCAGGTAGTAGATTGGCAGGCCGACAGGGGCAAGGACTTCCTCGATTACTTCTTTTCCATTGAGGGTGCACGGCATGTCGGGGAGATTGCCATAGGTTCCAATTACGGAATCGACAGGTTTTCCAAGAACATCCTGTTTGACGAAAAAATCGGAGGCACTATACACATGGCTTTTGGTCAAAGCTATCCGCAGGCAGGCGGGAAAAACAAGTCTACCGTGCACTGGGATATGATTGCCGATATGCGGCAGGGTGGAGCCATCTATGCCGACGGTGAAAAGTTCTACGAAAACGGACAATTCCTGATAGGCTGATGTCATTTGCCAACCGGCCATACAGCTTTTGGACCTACAGCAGGATCATCTGGTACAATCACCGGGGTGTAGTGGCCATGGTGGCACTTGCAGGATTGCTGCTGGTGCTGGCAACCTTTTGGCGGGTAAGAAATACCACCAATACACGCAGCCGCATCATAACGGTTGAGCGATTGGTAGAGAAAGGCACCTGGGCACATGTAGCGCCCGGCGACACCACACCCTTTGAGCTGTCCATCGATGCCGTAATGGTCGGCGACAGGATGTATAGCAGCAAGCCACCCCTGTATCCGCTGCTGATGGCGGCGGAAGGTATTGTCTTTAAAGCCGTCACCGGTCATACTTTCTATGCCCATCTGAAGGATTATATCAGGCTGTTTACCCTGCTGAATCAGGTGTTTCCGTTTTTACTCATGCTATGGATTCTGCTCACGGTGGTACGGTATTATACCGACAAGGAGTGGACCTTGTACATGATGACCCTTCTGATGACGTTGTCATCGCTGGTGTACGGCTATGCGGTTACCATCAACAACCATACCCCCGCTGCCATCGCGCTGGTGTTGGCAGCATGGATGGTGTGGGTATCGGTGTGGCAGGGCTCAAAAGGCGCTGGCTGGATGCTGGTTGCCGGACTCCTGGCCGGTTGGTCGGTAGCTATCGACTTGCCGGGCATAGCGATTGCCGGTATGCTGTGGCTGGCGGTCGTTATTCGGAGCAGACCGGCAGGCGTATGGATGGGAGTAGGCATGGTGCTGCCACTAATGGCTTCGGCGGCTATTTTCTATCACCTTACCGGCGAGATACGCCCCATCTACATGCAGCAAGAGCTGTACGACTACACCGGCAGCTATTGGGTTTCGCCCGAGGCCAATGATACACTTGCCGATCCATGGTGGCTGTACCTGTTCCATGCCGTGATAGGACATAACGGGCTCATCTCGCTGACACCCGCCTTGCTGTTCGGCATCATTGGCTATGTGTGGATGATTCGTGTTCGTAAGGGGTCGCTGGCTACATCACTGCTGTGGATAGGCCCCGGTATGGTGGCAATCGTTCTGTTTGTGTTACTGGGCACCCATAACTACGGCGGGTATTGTATTGGCATGCGGTGGTGGATCATCATCATGCCCTTTCTGCAGCTGGCAGCTCTCCCGGTGATAGATGCATTGGCAGTCTTCCGTGCCGGCAGGGTGATTACTGTGGCAGCCTTGGTACTGTCGTTGCCGGCAGTGGTGCAGGCGCTGTACCATGATGCCTTCATACGGTCATTCCTGGAAGTTTGGTGGCTGGATCAGCACTAACAGGCCCCTGAAATCCCTTTACCTTTGTATCAAATTTCAGTTGCTATGTGGTTGACCATCATGCTGGGAGATAGAATTGCCATCAGCGAGTACCTGTTGGTAGTCATCATCCTGTTTCTGACTTTTCTGGCCACGGTGATTACCCGAGGCATCATGAACCGTGCTATCAAGCTGGCGTCGGAGCACCTGAATTCCGACCCTACGAAGTACCGCTTTCTGAAGCATCTGCTGATGGCCACCATCATCATATTGGGGATAGGGTTAGCCATCTACACCATACCGGCACTCCGGGCCATAGCCGTATCGCTCTTTGCTGGTGCCGGTATTCTGGCGGTCATCATAGGCTTTGCCTCACAGGCAGCTTTTGCCAACATCATTTCCGGCATCTTCATCGTAATTTTCAAGCCGTTTCGAATCAACGATGTGATACAGATTGGGACGCAGCACTCCGGTGTGGTGGAAGATATTACCCTGCGGCATACGGTTATCAGGAACTGGGAGAACAGGAGAATCATCATCCCCAACAGTGTCATCAGCAACGAAACGCTCATCAACTCCAGCATCATCGATGAAAAAACCTGCCGCCACCTGCCGATAGGTATCAGCTACGACTCTGATATCCGCCTTGCCAAGCAGATCATTGAAGAGGAGGTGGCACGACATCCCGAGTACGTTGATGTGCGTAGTGACGAAGAAATAGCCGACGGTCAGCCGCTCGTCAGAACGCGCGTGGTGGAGCTGGGCGAATATGCTGTCGTGATCAGGGCCTACCTGTGGGCCAAGGACTCCATCACGGCCTTTACCATGTCCACCGACCTGATGGAGTCCATCAAGCTGCGATTCGATGCATCGGGCATTGAGATACCATTCCCCTATCGTACGCTTGTATATAAAAAAGACCTGCCGGCTACCTTTAAGGAACAAGGAGAAAAAAGCGAATAACCGCTACGAACAGCCACGCTATCGTAGGCGTCTGCAAATCAGCAGGTATGCAGACGTCATACCTGTAAATGCATATCTTTGGCAATATGGACACCCTGTTACATCAATGGCGGCAACCACACGCTGCAAGGAGATTTGCCGTGTTGGTAGATCCCGACAAAACACCTGTGGCACAGGTGCCGGAGTTGTGTGCGTATGCCAGAGAGGCACGTGTAGATCTATGGCTGGTGGGTAGTAGTCTGCTGGTGGAAGATCACGTTGATGCCGTTGTGCTGGCGTTAAAAACCAACAGTGATATACCGGTAGTCCTTTTTCCCGGCAGCAGCCTGCAGGTGACCCCTGCGGCAGATGCACTGCTTTTGTTATCCCTTATTTCGGGACGGAACGCCGATATGCTGATCGGTCGGCACGTAGAAGTTGCCGGCAGACTGGCTGCCAGCCAGCTGGAGCTGATACCTACCGGGTACATGCTGATAGAAGGTGGCAACCTGACAACAGCTGCATACATGAGTCACTCCATGCCCATTCCGCGCAACAAACCGGAAGTGGCGGCCATGACAGCGCTGGCCGGTACACAATTGGGACTACAGGCGGTATATCTCGATGCCGGTAGCGGTGCGCAGCAACCTGTTCCTGAGGAAATGATCCGCTTGGTGAAATCAACCGTATCAGTGCCGATAATCGTAGGTGGCGGAATTCGCACGGCAGCAGATGCTGCCAATGCCTGCAAAGCGGGTGCGGATATCATTGTGGTAGGCAATGCCCTGGAGCAGAGTCCTTCCCTGATGCTGCAGTTGGCTTCGGCAGTGCATGCAGAGACGGTAGCAACAATGGAGTAGGAGGGATATGGCAACGGGAATCATACTGAAATCTACCGGTAGTTGGTACGATGTACAGCTGGAAGATGGCACCATGCTGAAATGCCGCCTCAAGGGTAAGTTTCGGCAGGAAGGCAGGGTGTTTACCAATCCGGTAGCAGTAGGTGATAAGGTGACTGTAGAACCTGAGCCCGGTGGCGAGGCAGGCATGATTGCCGTGATTCATGAGCGGCACAACTATCTGGTGCGAGAGTCAACCCGGGTAAAACATGCCCATCATATCATTGCCGCCAACATCGATCAGGCATTGCTGATTGTTACCTTTCGTCATCCCAAGCTAAAGTTGGGCTTTATAGACCGTTTTCTGATTGCCTGCGAGTCGTTTCATATCCCTGTAATCATCATCTTCAACAAGATTGATTTGCTGAAGCCTGCAGAGCTGGAGGCATTGGATGAAGTGTGCCAGCTATATGAGTCCATCGGCTATCAAACCATGCGTACCTCAGCCGTAACCGGCGAGGGAATGCTGGCCTTCCAGCACTTGTTACAGGGCAAGGCGACACTCCTTTCGGGGCATTCCGGCGTAGGAAAGACCACGCTGGTGAATACGTTGTATCCGCAGCTCAATCTAAAGACGCAAGAACTCTCCGGATACAGCGGGAAAGGGCAGCATACTACAACCTTTGCCAGCATGCATCCACTGCCGGAAGGAGGCTTTTTGATCGACACACCAGGCATCAAGGAGTTGAGCCCGGTGGACCTCACACCGGAGGAGGTATCGCACTATCTGCCGGAGATGCGTGAGCTGCTGGATCAGTGCCAGTTCAACAACTGTCTACACATCGATGAGCCAGGATGTGCCGTCAAGCAGGCGCTGGATGAGGGGAAGATACCCTTTAGCCGGTATGAGAACTATGTCCACATCGTGTTTGACCTGAAGGATAAGAAAAGCTGGTAATGAGGCTGTTGATACAACGGGTAAGCAGGGCTACCGTGACGGTTGGTGACAGGCAGACAGCCAATATCGGCAGGGGGCTGCTGGTGCTGGCAGGTGTAGAGGAGGCAGACACGCCGGAAGATGTGGAGTGGCTGGCGCAAAAGGTGGTGAACCTGCGGATTTTCAATGATTCCGAAGGCAAGATGAACTTGTCGGTACAGGATGTGCAGGGCGATGTGGTGGTAGTAAGCCAGTTCACGCTCCATGCCTCTACCAAAAAGGGCAATCGGCCCAGCTATATTCGGGCTGCCTCACCGGGTCATGCAGCCAGTATGTATGCATCCTTTGGCAGCAGGGTGGCAGCACTGTTGGGAAAGCCGGTACAATATGGCATCTTTGGCGCACATATGATGGTAGACCTGTGCAATGATGGGCCGGTGACAATTTGGATGGACAGTAAACAAAAGGAATGATGGATTGGCGAAAATGGGCAGAACCGGTCATGATTGGCTTTGCGGCGATTACCCTGCTGGCATTATACGGGCAGGTAAGTTTTGCCCCGCAACTCGTGGTGGTATCGCTGGCAACATTGGGTATGTATTATCTGCTCTCCGGAGGCTTGGTACTGTTTGACAGCCGCGTGGAGCGGGTGATGCGATTTCTTTACTTCGTAGGGCTATGGAGCATGGCCAATGGACTGATCGGACTCATCTTCCGGCTGCGGTTCTGGCAACGGGGCGATATATTACTGATGATGGGAATTGCCTTCGGCGCGGTGGTAATGTTGGTGTCCCTGTTCTATCGGCAAACGACACCGGCAGACCGGCGTCCTGTGGTAATACAGCAGTTTACACCCCTGCTGCGCAGGCTAACTATTTATCCGATTATTTTCTTTTTGTTCTACTTGTGGCCGGCAGAATCGCTCTACCGGCATTTTGGCGAGTTTCGACATAATGAGACATACATGCGTACCTTTCTGGATGCCTGGCAAAATCCGCAGGACAGCATCAAACAGGTAGAACTGGAAGCATTGGACAAGCAAATCAGGGAGCAACCATGACCATTCAACAAGCACAGGAAACGGTAGACCAGTGGATCCGCACCACCGGGGTACGGTATTTCAATGAGCTGACCAATATGGCCATCCTCACCGAAGAGGTAGGTGAGGTAGCGCGCATTATGGCACGACGATATGGGGAGCAGTCCGAAAAGCCCTCCGACAAGGAAAAGGAGCTGGCCGACGAGCTGGCTGATGTGCTGTTCGTAGTCATCTGCCTGGCTAATCAAACAGGTGTCAATCTCACCGAAGCATTGCAACAGAACTTGGATAAGAAAACAAGACGCGACAGTGACCGCCATCGACAGAATGAAAAATTGCGCTAGCCTGCTGCTCATCATGTGGGTGGGAGCCCTGGCTGCCCAAACAGCCATACAAGCCCCATTTGCAGCAGGCAACGGCACTACCACACCTACCTATCAGGAGGTGATGGATTGGTACAGGATGGTGGATCAGCAGTACGAGGAAGTGGCCATAGAACCCTATGGATACGCTGATGCCGGAATACCGATGGAGGCGGTTGTTGTCAGCAAAGGAGGTGTTTTTGATCCTGAGATGATCAGGATGGCAGGCAAGTCGGTGCTTATGGTGATGAATGGAATCCACCCCGGTGAGTCCTGCGGCATTGATGCCAGCATGCTGTGGCTTGCGGACATGTTGGGAGCATCATCATTGCCCGATAGTATGGTGGTGGTTATCATTCCGGTTTACAACATAGGAGGTAGCCTGCATCGATCTTGCTGTTCCCGTGCCAATCAGGTTGGTCCTGCCGAGCAAGGGTTTCGGGGTAATGCCCGCAACCTTGATCTGAACAGGGACTTTGCCAAGGCCGATTCGCGCAACATGGCAGCATTTACAGCCCTGTACCACCGCTGGAAACCTGATTTGTTTATTGACACGCATACTTCCAATGGTGCAGATTATCAGCACACTATGACCCTCATCAGCACACAGAAGGACAAGCTGCACCCCGCCGTAGCAAATGTGCTCACGCAGGAGCTGGAGCCCTACCTGTTTGCAGCTATGGACACCTCCGGCTGGCCGATGGTGCCCTATGTGAACTCGGTGGGACGTACGCCGGAGACAGGGCTGGTGGGATTTTTGGAAACCCCGCGCTATTCCACCGGATATACCGCTTTGTTCCACACTATCGGGTTTGTTACAGAAGCCCATATGCTGAAAACCTATCAGCAGCGTGTGGAAGCTACCCGTTCCTTCCTGCACCACACCGGGGAGTGGCTATCGCAGCATGGCGCACTGCTCCGGCAGGCCAGGAAGCAGGCGGCAGATGAAACCAGCCAACAGCAATCGTTTGCCATCAATTGGGAAACCGATGGCAGCCAGTGGCGCTATGTGGACTTCAAAGGGTATACTGCCGGCTACAAGACCAGTGAGGTAAGTGGTTTGCCGCGCTTGTACTACGACACCATGGCTCCGTGGCAGGACACCATCCGATTCTATGACACCTATCGGGCTTCAGAAACCGTACAGGCACCGGTGGCATACCTCATCCCACAGGCGTGGCAGGAAGCGATTGCCTTGCTGCAGGCCAATGGCATACAAATGAAGCGGCTTTCCGATACCAGCACGGTGGAGGTAGAGATATACTATCTACGCGATGTTCAAACGCTGGACTATCCCTGGGAAGGGCATTATTTCCATACAGATGTTACTACGGATGTTACCCGACAGCCGATTACTTTTCAGCGGGGTGATTATGTGGTATATCTGAATCAGCCTGGTAACCGATATATCGTGGAGATGCTGGAGCCACGGGCTGTAGACAGTTGGTTTCGGTGGAACTTCTTTGATGGGGTGCTGATGCAGAAGGAATATTTCAGTGCCTACGTGTTTGAGGATATTGCTGCAGCTATGTTGCGGGAGCAGCCTGCATTGCGGGAAGCGCTGGAACAAGAGAAACGGCAACGGCCGGAGATAGCCGATAATGCCTACGCACAGCTGGACTGGATGTACAGGCAGTCGCCCTACTATGAGCCAACCCATTTGCGGTATCCGATTGCCCGCCTTACCGAAAATGTGACACTCCCATTGGAGTAAGTGAAAGGAGATAGCCTATCTTGTCGCTATGAAATGGTTGCTGCCGGCGATGTTGAGTATGTGGTGTGCTGTAGCTAGTGCGCAGACATCCGACTGGCATGTAGCCGGCACCTATGGCATTCCGCGCTATGACTCCTTCTTCGACCTTGGGTTTGAGTCGAGGCTGGGGGGCGTAGTTCGCTGGCGCACCCTAAGTGCTGAGCGCTTGCGGGTAGGTGCCTCACTGGCCTATCAGCGTTTCAGGCCACTACTGGACAATCCGACTGATGTAACCGACGCCAGGATGGTAGCGCTACACCTGGGGGCAGGCTATGCATTGTTGCCCACTACCGGCAGGTTGCTGGAAGTAACCCTGGAGACCGGTTATTCCTTTTTGTCGTACAATGGCGGAGACCAAACCGGCGGAGGCCTGGAGCTGTCGCCCGGTATCCAATACCTGTTGATGGTGGAGGGCGACTATGGTGTGGAGGTGGGCATTGTGTTGCGGAATGTGTTCGACCGCTTTGGAGCCGATCTCAACCCCTCGCAAAGTGGGCTGATGCAGTTTATCGAGCTGAAGCTGGGCATTACTGTCCCTGTCAACAAGTAACGATCCGGTTGTCAGTAAAGCACGCAATCAATGGGGAACTGTCTACCTGCAGGCAAAAGTCTATGTCTGCCTGCTGCCCCAGTCGTTGCAAGCGGTTGTAGTGGCTGGATGCAGCCAGCAATCCGTGCAGGTCGTGCCGGTGAGTGGCCCACAGGGAGGCCGCCATGGAGGACATGTCATTGCCTACTGCGAATCCGGCATCTCGCAACAAGGTAGTAAGTGCTCCGGCAAACAAGGTGTCTTCCAGGCAAGGTTGCCCCAGCCATCCGGCACAGTGGATGACCACCGATTGGTCGGCGTTTCTCAAGGTGTTGGCAAGAGCAGACAATTGCAGGAAGCTGCCAACGTATACCTCATCGGCCCAGCGGGCCTGCAGCAAGGCTTGTGTGCCATTCGAGGTGGATAGCACAATGGTTTTTCCTTGGATATCGGTTTTGGATAATTGTGTCGGTGAGTTGGTGAGGGCTATGCCCGGCACAGCTTTGCCACTGCGTTCCGCAGCACCAACCCGGTTGCGACCATCGGTAAGTGCCAGCACCTCTTCTATGGTGGCCACAGGTATTACGGCTTCTGCCCCAAGCGACAGTGCAGCTGTAATGGTGGAAGTAGCACGGAAAATGTCTGTTACCACGGCTGTTTTTCCCTTGAAGTGCTCGGGCTGAGCCAGCGAGGTGGATAGCAGTGTTGTTACCGTGTTCATCAGTGGCCGGTATAGAACGGCAGTTTCACTACCGTAGCAGCCAGATCCTTGTTTCGGATGCGGACATAGATGGAGGAGCCCGGTGTGGCCAGCGCCGTTGGCACATAACCCAGGCCAATGGCTTTCTTCAGCGATGGCGATTGCGTGCCGGAGGTAACCTCTCCAATTATCTCCCCGTTTTCGTTCACGATTTCATAGCCGTGGCGTGGAATGCCCTTGTCAATCATCTCAAATCCAACCAACTTACGACTGACACCGCCGGCTTTTTGGGCTTCCAGTGCTGTGCGGTTGATAAAGTCGTTGCCGTCGGCGAATTTGGTGATCCATCCTAGTCCGGCTTCCAGCGGAGAGGTCGAGTCGTTGATGTCATTACCGTACAGGCAATAGCCCATCTCCAGTCGCAACGTATCGCGGGCACCCAAACCGATGGGTTTGATGTGGTAAGGTTCGCCGGCCTGGAAGATGGCATCCCACACGGGCAGGGCCTGGCCGGCAGGTATGTACAGCTCAAAACCGCCGCTGCCGGTATATCCGGTAGCCGACAGGATTACGTTGTCTACGCCGGCAAAGGTGCCCACAGCAAACTGATAGAAGCCAATGCTGTCCAGGGCTACATCTGTCAACGCTTGCAAGGCGGCAATGGCTTTTGGTCCTTGTACGGCCAGCAGGGCGATGTCGTCGGATTGATTTGTCATCTGCGCACCATAGGTGTTGTGCTGTGCTATCCAGGCCCAGTCTTTATCGATATTGGAGGCATTCACCACCAGCAGGTAGTCGTTTTCTGCCATCATGTACACGATGAGGTCGTCAACAATGCCGCCTTGTTCATTCGGCATACAGTTATACTGAGCCTTTCCGGGGGATAGCTTATCGATATCGTTGGAGGTTACCCGCTGCACCAGGGCTTTACTTCCGGCCCCGGTAATGCGGAATTCTCCCATGTGCGACACATCGAATACGCCCACACCGGTTCTCACTATTTCGTGCTCCTCGTTAATGGTGCTGTAGGAAACGGGCATGTTGTAGCCTGCGAATTCCATCATACGGGCACCGAGGGCCTCATGACGGGATAGAAATGGAGTAGCTTTCATCGGTCTGGCGATTTCAAGGCGAAATTACTGAAATAAACGGCCTTACCTTTGTTGTCAAGAAAATTCAGGACACATGAAATTCCCTTCTCCTTGGCCGCTGGCCGATTTAGCGAAATGGCTGAATGTGCCGTTTCAGGGTGATCCCGATGCGCTGGTCACCGGTATGAACGAGATACATAAGGTGACTGCCGGTGATCTAAGTTTTGTAGATCACCCGAAGTATTATGACAAGGCATTACAAAGTGCAGCCACATTCATACTGATCAACAAGGAGGTGCCATGTCCTGCGGGGAAGGGCGTTTTGGTGTCGGATGATCCGTTCCGCGATTTCAATGCGATTTGCAACCGATTTCGGCGGTTCGAACCGGCCGCAGTTTCTGTGCACCCGGGTACAGTGATTGGCGAAGATTCATATCTGCAGCCCGGTGTATTTGTCGGACCTGATGTGGTCATCGGCAACAGGTGCATCATCCATCCCAATGTGGTTATTTATGGCCCTGCCGTTATCGGAGATGATGTGGTTATTCACGCCGGTACGGTCATCGGTGCGGATGCATTCTATTTCAAGCGGAGGAGGGAGCGTGATCTGCAATACGACAAACTGCTTACCTGTGGCAGGGTGATCATTGAAGATGGTGTGGAAATAGGCGCTGCGTGTACGATAGATAACGGAGTGAGTGGCGATACGGTGATTGGAGCAGGCAGCAAGCTGGATAATCAGGTACATGTGGCCCATGGTGCGGTAATCGGCAGAAATTGCTTGATTGCGGCACAGGTAGGCATCGCCGGCAAGACCATATTGGAAGATGAGGTGATACTGTGGGGTCAGGTGGGTGTAAATAAAAGTCTGCGCATAGGCAAGGGAGCGGAGGTATATGCACAATCGGGGGTACCCAAGTCGATAGCAGGAGGAAAGAAATACTTTGGTTCACCGGTACAGGAGGCTAAGAGTAAGATGAAAGAGCTGGCATTTGTCAAACAACTGCAGGACAGATTCGCGAAAAACAGTGAGGAAGGGGGGTCGGTACAGGAGACTGGCGAGGGGTGAGTGTATAGTATTGTAGATACTTGTAAATTGATTCGGGATGAAGTTTTTTGAAAAAAAACGGTGTTGAATGCGGAATATATCTTCAATTTCTTAATTTTGGCACTGCTGATAAGGGATTTTTTTAATGTGTTTAAGGTCACAACACCACTGATTATCAATAGGTTGTGTATTTTCAGAACGCCTGAAAAAGCTGCCAAAATTTGATAAAAAGAGGTCGAGTAGCCATAATTTTCGTGTGTTCGCCCAAAAAAATGAAGAATGGGCCTTGAACGCATGATTTATTTGATATATTTAACTCCCGTTTGGGTGTATTAATTTTGTCGACACGAACAAGCAAAACATTTCACTATGAAGGCAGTTTTACGCGCATGTTTCACCTTACTGTTCATGCTTCTTGTAGCCGGAGCCACAAATGCGATGGCTCAGTCATCTACAACCGTACCTGACACTACAGACAGTGGCATCATCATTGCCCCTGGAAGTGGACAGGTGAACGTGCCAGCCAACGCCAATCTGGCGAACCCAGCTAACGCTGCTGCGGCTCCAGTACTTACTCCGCAGGAAGTTAACGCGCTTACCCAGTTGCTCAATGATTACAGAACGCAACTTCAGAATACGAATCCGACAGACCCTCGCTACGCTAAGTTAGAGGATGCGATCCTGCGTCTGGAAAATCAATTGAATCAGCAATAATTTCACTGTCATTCTACAAAAAGGCATATCATTCTCAAAATATTGCAATATGAGGGAGATACTTTACCGAAGTTCACAACAACTTTTTCTGGCGGCTCTGATGCTGTTGACCATTGTCACGGCGCAGGCTCAACCGGGTTCTGTTGTTACTGTACAGTCTGAGAACTTTAACAGCTGTGCACAACCAGCAGGCTGGACGGCCAATATTCTGGTAGGCGCCAGAAACTGGCAATTCAATACGTTTGGCTTTGCCGGTGGTAGCCTGAACGGATCCTGCGCTGCAGTATTCGATGATGATGCTGCAGGTCCGGGTCAGACTAATCACGTGGAACTGTTATCTCCGGTGGTTAATACATCTACCTACGCTCCGGTAAACCTTACTTTCAACTACAACAACGAAGTTGATGGAAGTCATACTTTCCGGGTTAGTGTGTGGGATGGGTCAGCTTGGGTTGTGGTTTTCTCGCTAACAGGCGATCAACCTGCCGGATTCTTTGGACAGGGCACCGCTAATATTGATGTATCGGCCTACAAAAACGCCAACTTCCAGGTGAAGTACGAGTATGTAGATCAGGGTGCTTGGTCTTGGGGTATTGGTATTGACAACCACTCTGTTCAGGGCACCGTGCCATATCAATATGACGCACGTATACTAAATGGCTTGGGCGCAATAGAGTACACAAATATTCCATTTGCTCAGACGCCAACGCCTGTAACCGCCATAGCTGAAAACTTCGGTACCGATGTAATCACCGGTGTTGTGGTTACCACTACTATTACAGATGGTTTGCAGCTGTTCACTGAATTCTCTGCTCCGCAGGTATTGAATCCAGGTGAAACTTTCACATTTGCTTACCCCGGTGGTTTTACACCTCCAAATGCCGGTACATGGAATATCAACCATTCTGTGTCTATCCTTGAGTCTGATGGCAATCCGGCTAACAACTCTCTCAGCTACAATCAAGATTACTCCGACGTTGTTTATTCTCGTGATGACGACTTCTCCACCTTTGCCTTTGGTATCGGAGCAGGTTCAGAGGGAAGTATGGGTATGGAGTATGATATCGTATACAAGAGTGCCGTTGAAGGAATTCGCGTTACACTTGGTAACCCGAACGGTGGACCATTTGGTAACGGTGCTACTCCAACTCCGGGTTCTACTTGGTTCGTAGCTATTTGGGAATTCGATGAGACGCTGGGTCGTCCTACCAACAAGATTGCCGAATCTGACGAGCAGACCACATTATCCAATGCATTGGGTCAGGAGATTGATGTATTCTTCCCATCACCTGTTGTATTGGATCCGGGTATTTATGTAGCAACTATTGAAGAAACTTCTTCTAACCCTAACGTGGCTATTGGTAAGACTGATAACATATTTATCGCTGATCGCGTGTGGATTCGTTTCCCCACTAACCCGAACTCTGTAGGTGGCGGTTGGTCATTTACCACACCATTTGCAGCTCAGTTCCAGGGTGTACCTATGGTTAAGATGCTGTTCAGCCCAGACTGCTTGATAGCAGTTGCCGGTACAGACACTGCCGTATGTGAAGGCCAGCCTGTATTATTGGGTGGTAACCCGACAGCTGACTTAGGTGTTGAGCCATACACATATAGCTGGGCGCCTGCAACGTATTTGGATGATGCTACTATCGCTAATCCAACAGCTACGCCATTTGCGCCAGTTACTTACACACTTACAGTAACTGATGATGCCGGTTGTACTATTCAGAAAACCGTTAGCATCGGAACTTTCGAACTGGATTCTGTAGCATTGATTCTTCCTACCACAGATTACTGCATCGATGATGATGTAGATACTTTCGATTACCAGCCATATGGTGGCATTCTTTCCGGAGCCGGTGTAGTTCTTGTAGACAGCGGATCCAGCGGATGTACTGGAGCCACAATTGAAACATTGAATGCTAGTGGTAACGGTGGCGCCGTAGGTGGTATGGTTTACTTCACCGCAAATAACATTTCCGGATCTGATTTGAGTATCACGGAAATCGGATTGAACATTACCGCTGCAACTGTAGTGGAGGTTTATCTGACTCCTGGTGGTCACACCGGTAATACAACAAATGCGGGCGCATGGACATTGGTTGCTACAGCTGACGCGACTACTGGTCCTTTCTCTGGAGCCTTCCCTGGAAACGGTACGTTCACCGCAGCTCCTATCGATGGTGGTTCATTCATACTTCCACAAGGTATTTGGGGAATTGGTCTGCGTGCGCTTTCTGCAGCTCATAACTACACCAACGGTAACGGTGCAAACCAGTTCTACAGCACACCTGAGCTTGAGCTTGAACTTGGTTCTGCTTCCAACGCCCCTTGGGGTGCACCTTTTACTCCACGTGTATTCAATGGATACCTAGAGTACGAAGTATGTACTGGTCCTGTTATACCTGCTACCTATATTTTCGATCCCGCTCTGGCCGGTGTTGGTACACATGATATTTCATATTGTATCACAAACGCCAATGGTTGTGAAAGCTGTGACATCTTTACAGTTACGGTACACGATCTGCCGGATGCATCTATCACTCCAGTACTGCCGCTCTGTACTAACGAAACAGTATTCCTGAGCGCAGCTACGCCACTTGGAACTTTCTCTGGTCTTGGTATCGTAGATCCGCTTACCGGTGAATTCAGTGGTGCTGCTGCTGGTCCTGGTATACATACAGTATTCTATGAAGTGCTTGATGCTAATGGTTGTTTCAATATTGATAGCCTTGATGTATTGGTATGGGATATCCCAATGGCCGATGCTGGTGCTGATCAAACAATCTGCGCTGGTACATCAGTTATCATTGGAGGTGCTCCAACTGGAACTCCTGGAACAGATCCTAACGGATTTATCGATAACTATAACTGGACTCCACAGGCCGGCTTGAGCTCTTCAGTAGATCCTAATCCGGCTGCTAGTCCAATGATGACTACAACATATATTGTGGCTGTACAGGATAACAATGGTTGTATCGACATGGATACCATGGTGGTTACCGTTGTTCCTTCTCCGGTAGTAGATGCCGGTGCTGACCAGACAAGCTGTAATGGTACAGCTGTAGTACTGGGCGGTGCTCCATCTGCTTCTATGGGTACAGCTCCTTACACATATGACTGGATGCCGGCTACCGGCTTGAGTGCAGCAAACGTGGCTAATCCAATGGCTACTCCTGCAGCAACTACTACATATACATTGCATGTAACGGATGCTAACGGCTGTGAAGGCGAAGCGATGGTTACTGTAACAATCAATAATGGGCCTGTTGCTGATGCAGGAATGAATGTGTCTGTATGTAGTGGTGCTGATGTAGTTTTGGGTGGATCACCAACCAGTGCTGGTGGTAATCCTCCATACAGCTACAGCTGGGCTCCTGCCACAGGTTTGTCTTCTACTACGTCTCCTAACCCAACTTTCTCAAGTGCAAACATGACGGCGCTGCCAGTACCATTCAGCTTCACCGTTACTGTTACTGATGCCAATGGTTGTACATCGTCTGACGTAGTTACTGTATCTGTTGAACCTGGTGTAATTGTAAATGCCGGTGCAGATGCTGAAATCTGTAGTGGTGATGACGTAAAGATTGGAGGTGCAGCTGTTGCTACAAACGGCGTTCCACCATACCAGTACTCATGGGGTCCTTCTGTAGGTCTTACTACACCTAACGTGGCTAACCCTACCGTGTCTCCTACATCTTCAACCATCTACACAGTTACTGTTACTGATGACAGAGGTTGTGTTGGTTCAGACGAGGTTACTGTAGTTGTGAATCCACTTCCAGTAGCAGAAGCTGGTCCTGACCAGACAATTTGTGACGGAACAGTGACTCCAATCGGTGGTCTGCCAACTGCTAACAACGGTACTGCACCTTATGTATATAGCTGGTTGCCTTATATCGGTTTGAACAATGACAGCATTGCCAATCCTTTGGCTGGCCCAAATCAGCAGACAACCTTCACGTTGACTGTAGTTGATGCCAAAGGTTGTATGGATAAGGATGTAGTTACTGTATTCGTGGTTGAAAATCCGATTGCGAATGCTGGTGTAGACAAGGAAATCTGTAAGGGTGAGAGCATCCAAATTGGTGCACGCCCAGCAGCTTCAAACGGTACTGCTCCTTACTTGTACAAGTGGACACCTGCGTTGACATTGAACAGTGATGTAGATGAGAATCCAATCGCTAATCCTTTGGTTACTACTCAGTATGTGTTGACTGTATACGATGCCAACAACTGTATGAGTGTGGATAGCATGGAAGTTGTGGTGAATGACTTGCCACAGCCTGCTATCACGAACATCGAGGAGAACTACTGTATCTATGATGATATCGTAGTACTCGATGGTCAACCTGCAGGTGGTGTGTTTATGGGTAATGGTGTAAGTGGTTCAACTTTCATCCCTGGTTTGGCTGGCGTTGGAATCCATGAGGTAACCTATACCTACACAGATGCTAACGGTTGTACAAACAAGGTAAGCTACATTGTAAATGTTCATCCTTATCCTGTAATCTATGCCGGTGATGATCAGGTGATCTACTTGAGCACCTCAACAGTTATGACTGCTACAAGCCAGGGTAACTACATTTATGTGTGGTCACCAGATACTTACCTGAGCGACAATGGTGCGTTGAACCCTGACGTGGTTACTCCACTGCAGACTACAACTTACACCTTGACAGCTACTGACCAGTATGGTTGTGTGAACAGCGATGATGTTACGATTATCGTAGATGTAAATACACCACTGGATGCTCCAAATGTATTCTCTCCAAATGGTGATGGTATCAACGATACGTGGATTATCCCTAACCTGGACTTCTTCCCTGACAACAATGTTAAGTTGTTCAACCGTTGGGGTAAGCAAGTACATGAGCAGGATAACTACTCCAGCGGTACTGCATGGGATGGCAACGACCTTCCTGAGGGAACTTACTTCTATGTAATCAAGCTCAACATTCAAGGTGAGACTGTACACCGTGGAGCTGTAACTATTGTACGATAATTATCAAAAGCAGGATATCATGAAGAAATTTTTATTTGCTTGCCTCATACTGGTTACTACTGTGGCATCTGCCCAGCAGGATCCATTGCATAGCAACTACCGCTTCAACAGGTTCTTATTGAACCCTGCGGTAGCCGGAACTGCAGGTCAATGGGTAGGCCGTGCATCCTATCGTAGTGAGTGGACCAGATTCCCCGGTTCTCCGGTGACTGCCACTGCCAGTTTCCATGGACTGCTTGGTAACAGGGTAGGTGCTGGTGTTAACATCCTGAGCGATTACATCGGTATTACTCGTACCTATGGTGTTCAGATGGCTTACAGCTACAACATCCCTTTTGATAATTTCAACTTGTCACTTGGCTTGGCCGGACGCGCGATGAACTTCAACATTGATCAGTCACAGGCTGTGTTGGTGCAGAATCCAGATCCTGCACTCTTCACGCAGGATGACTGGTTGGCTGACCTTGCTTTTGGTGCGTACATCCACGGTAAGAAGTTCTGGGCTGGTCTTAGCGCACCGCAGTTGGTACAATTGAGTGGCGAAGAAGCACAGGCATTAGAGCCTCATATCTACGCAATGGGTGGATATCGCTTTGATGTAGCCGGCGGAAAGGTTGGCATCGAGCCAATGACGTTCTTGCGTTTCGTTATGGCTGGAGGCGATGGCAATCAGTTTGCCTACGATTTCAACTTGCGTGGTTACTTTTTGGATGAGCAGTTGATGGCTGGTGTCGGCTACCGCGATGGTAACTTCTTGGCACTGATGGCTGGTTTCAATGTACAAGACCGCTATCAGTTCTCCTATAGCTACGACTTCGCTTTTGGTGAGCAGAGCATTCAGCCTTACAGCTGGGGTTCACACGAAGTGACTCTTGGTTTCAAATTTGGTCGCCAAAAAATCGATTTCCTGAAGAAGGGTGGTCAGGTTCCAGCTGCCGCTGAAGATCAGACTACTGAAGAATAACACTGCTTGCAACTAATATGTAGGGCTCATGGATACCATGAGCCCTTTTTTTTGCGTGAAAGGTATGTGTAGTTAAGTGGTGACAAGGTGTATGGAGTACTATTTAACCATTCGGTTTTACTCTTGCCGATTTTATCGTAAATGATATGCGATGCATAGGTGTTTGTCCCTTCTCGAGAATAGCTTGTTTGTGTTCTTGTGTTGGGTAGCCTTTATTTGAATGCCATAGGTACTGGGGCAGTGTTGTAGATGCTTGGTTCATGATATCGTCTCGATATGTCTTCGCCAATATTGAAGCAGCTGCAATGGCGGCATATTTGGAGTCCCCCTTCACGATGGTTTGGTAAGGTATGACGTGAACGGGTTTATACCTGTTACCATCTATCAGTAATAAATCCGGGGTTTGTGTAAGGCGATTGATGGCTGCATGCATGGCAGCATATGTGGCTTGTAGTATGTTTATCTTGTCTATGGTAGGAGCAGCAACGATGCCTATTCCATAGCAGACTGCAACCTGTTCAATAATAGTACGAAGCAAGTACCTTTTTGATTCTGTTATTTTTTTGGAATCATTAAGTCCGTCAATAGTGCGATTTGGTGGCAATATAACCGCTGCAGCTACTACCGGTCCTGCCAGGCATCCTCTGCCTGCCTCGTCAATTCCGGCGATAAGGCCATCAGTTTTTTTAGGATAGATTAGCAATTGGCCTGTAATTATCTGTGTAATATTGGGAAAACACGTAAATGGAGTATGCACTCAAGATAAATGGTTTATCGAAACAATTTGGTAAAGTGCGAGCAGTTTCGTCCTTGGATTTGGTTGTTCCAAGAGGGAGCATTTTCGGATTGTTGGGGCCAAATGGTTCCGGGAAGTCTACTACGCTTGGAATGGTGTTAGGTATAGTGCAACCCACTGCAGGAGTGTACACTTGGTATAACCATGCGGGTGGTGAATTATCTAGAACGCGGATTGGGAGTTTGTTGGAGCAGCCTAATTTTTATCCCTATTTGTCTGCCCGGAGGAATCTTGAGTTGGTAGCCGTAATTAAACAGGCTGGCGCAGAGCGGGTTGATGATCTGTTGAATTTGGTCGGTTTATCCAATCGGGCAAATAGTGCTTATAAAACATTTAGTACTGGGATGAAGCAGCGTTTAGCGCTAGCGGCGACTTTGCTTGCCGATCCTGAAGTGATTGTTCTTGATGAACCCACCAATGGGATGGACCCACAGGGTATTATTGAGATCAGGGAATTAATTCGCCATATTGGTAGTACAGGGAAGACGGTGATATTGGCCAGTCATCTGTTGGATGAGGTAGAGAAAGTCTGTACCCATGTAGCTGTATTAAAGCAGGGAGTATTGTTGGATAGTAGGAAGCTGGGGCAGGATGAACAGACTGAATACATTTTCATTATTGCCGCAGAGAACCTACAGTACAATTGGCAATCTATCGGTGATTCTAGCAATATCATTTCCATTATATGGATATCTGATTCAGAGGCTGAGGTCACCACATCAATGGATGGGACAGCCCTGAACCAGATGTTATTCGACCATCATATTGTTTTGTCCAAGATTCAACCGGTTAAGCAAACCCTGGAATCACAGTTTCTCTCAATTACAGCATCATGAAGCAGTTGTTACAGATAGAATGGCTTACCTATAGCCGGTACAGAACCATGCAGGTAATTCTGGGATTGTATGTGGTTTTTATTATTGGGACCTTTCTAAGCTTTGAAGCAATATCCATAGGTCCATTTGAAGTGTTCACCAGTGAAGCATTCCGCTTTCCCTATGTATGGCAGAATGTTGGCTTTTTGGCCAAATTGCTTAACCTATACTTGGGTATATCCGTCATTTTGATGGTCAGCAATGAGTTCGCCTATGGTACGCTGAAACAGCACATCATAGATGGATTGAGTAGACGACAGATTGTGATTGCAAAGTCTCTGACTGTTGTGGTGTTATCTGTATTATCAACTGTATTGCTTATTGTAATTGGAGCAGTATTAGGCATCAGTAAAAGTCAGGTAATTACCTCTTCCATGATATTTGACAGGGCCGATTTCATCCTGGCCCATTTTGTTCATGTGCTGGGCATGTTGAGCATGGCGATGATGATAGGCTTTTTGGTAGAACGGAATGGCTTGGCTGTGATTCTGTTTATATCCTATGCGGTGTTTGGGGAAGCCATTATTCGTCAGGTTATCGATTTGGACATCACCCAATACTTCCCCATGCGGAATTATACGATGCTGAACCTGTATCCCTACATTGAAGTAATTCCTGAGGATTTTGATGTGATTCCTGATCATGTTGAACCTGTAAGGTTGGCGCTGGGACTGTTCTATGCGGCTATCTTCCACTATGTATCCTGGATCAAGATTCGGTCAGCGGATTTGAAGTAAGCGTTTGGCCACTGTTATCTTTTGTTAAACGCAGGAAACTTTACAACCAATAAACGTTTCCGTGGTTTGTGCAACATACCTTTGTGGCGCAAATTGCAATAGTTGGCAGACAGGAACGAGATATTGACCAAAAGCGGGGAAGTATTTATGCGTTATGGCATCAAGACCGTAACCATGGATGACCTTGCCCGTGAGATGGGCCACAGTAAAAAAACCCTGTATCAGTTCTTCGAAAACAAGGATCAGCTGGTGGTGGAGGTAATGAAGCTCCACATAACTGCCATACAGCAACAAGTAGATCAAATCAAGGGGTCAGCTGCTAATGCAATAGATGAGTGGTTGCGTATCAACTACCATCATTACAAGTCAATGAGCAACCTCAATCCGGCAGTGTTGTATGACCTGCAGAAATACTATCCGGCAAGCTGGCGGTTGTTCAATCGTCACAAGCATAGCTACGTCAGGGGTACAGTGCGGGATAACCTGCTGAAAGGAATCAAACAAGAATTATACAGGTCAGACCTCAACATAGACATTATTTCCAGCTTTTACATCCAAAAGATGGAAATGATTGTTGATGGTTCTTTAATTCGTGAGACATCCTACACCGGTAAGGATGTTATCCGTGAGATTACTATCTATCATTTGAAAGGCATCATATCTGCTACTGGCAATGAGTACCTGAAGCAGCAAAACATATTTGACCATGAAATATATCTTTAGCCTCACTGTATTGGTATTGCTTGTGTGGATGCCTGCAATCGGGCAGGATACCGTGCGTATGAGTCTGCAGCAAGCCATTGCCTATGCGCAAACGAATGCGGTTGCGCAGCAATTGGCTCAACTCGATATAGACAAGGCGGCGCAGGATGTGAAAATAACTACGGCCTCCGGTTTACCACAGGTGTCTGGTACGGTACAATACACCAACTATCCGGCATTACCCGTATCGCTGATTCCGGCAGAGTTCTTTGGGGGTAATCCGGGTGAGTTCATTGAAGCCCGTTTTGGAACTTCCAACAATATGACGGCGAGCGTCGGACTGAATCAGATGATATTCGATGGCCGTTTTTTCCAGGGATTGAAGGCAGCACAGTTGTACGTAGACTTGGTGGAAGTGCAGGCAACACGTACGTCTGTGGAAACAAGGCATCAGGTTACCAAAGCTTACTATGGTGTGCAATTGGCCATGGAAACCAGCCGTATCCTGCAGGCCAATCAGGCTTCGTTCCGTCAGTTGTTGAATGAGACAAAAGCCTTGTATGAGGCCGGGTTTATCGAAAGCATTGAGGTGGATCGTGCCCGGCTGGCATTGTCTAACATAGAAACACAACTGGAGAGTGTAGACAGGCAGATAATACTTGCCTACGCTTTGTTGAAGTTCCAAATGGGTATGGACATTACCACACCTTTGGTGATTACAGACACGTTCTCCTCCGATCAATTGCAGGATGAGGCTTTGTTAGCGGCCTCATTTGAGACTATACACCGTTCGGACTATCAGGCGTTACTGCTACAGGAGCAATTGTTGGGTCTCAACATTAAGTCTATCAGAAGCGGGTACTACCCCAATTTGTATTTGTTTGGCACTACCCAGGCACAGGCACAGCGACAGTCCTTCAATTTCCTTGATACAGATCAGCCGTGGTTCTATGTGGGCTTCTTTGGCCTCACCCTCAACGTGCCGATCTGGGATAGCTTTGAGAAGTCTGCCCGCATCCAAAAGCAGCAGGTAGAATTGAAGCAGCTGCAATTGGCACAGTCCAACCTGCAGAATGCCATCAATCTGGAAGTACTGCAAGCCCAAAATGCCTACCAGGAAGCCCTGGACCGCTTATCAGATCAGGAAGAAAATCTGCAGCTGGCACAACGTATCTACGATGTGAGCACCAAGAAATACAATGAAGGTGTAGGATCCAGTCTGGAGGTCAACAGCGCACAATCAACTTTGTATCAAACCCAGTCGGCCTATCTGAACACCCTGTATCAGGTGATGTCTGCCAAGGCTGACCTTGAGAAAGCCATAGAACGATAATCATGAAAAAGAACATCTACATGTCAAGCAAGGCAATTCTTTTCGCAGCACTCCTGTCAGTCATGGCAGTTTCCTGTAATTCCGGAGGAACGGACGATAGTCTGGAAGGTAAGAAGAAGCAGCTGGAGCAGTACCAAAAAGAGTTGCTGCAGGCCAAGGAGGCAATCGCCAAACTGGAGAATGAGATCCGCGAGATGGAAGGCGAGGAAGTAATTGTGCGCAAGCCGGTAAAAGTAACCACCATAGCACGGGCTACCTACAAGCACCCGGTTGATCTGCAAGGTGTTGTTGAAAGCGATGCTGATGTAACCATCAGTGCTGAAGCTTCCGGCAGGGCTGTACGGGTATTGGTGACTGATGGCCAGCAAGTAGCGGCAGGTCAGTTGCTGGTGAAGCTGGATGATGAAATACTGGTCAACTCACTCGCTGAATTGACCACCGCCTATGATATGGCTAAGTTGACTTATGAAAAACAAGATCGACTGTGGAAGCAGAACATCGGCTCTGAGATGGAATACCTCAGCGCTAAGAACAGCATGGAGCGCTTGGAGCGCCAGATGGCTACTACCAGAAGCAGGCTGGCACAAACAGAGGTGCGTGCCACTATAAGTGGCAAGGTAGATCAGGTTATGGTCAACGAGGGTGAACTGGTTGGTGCCGGTATGCCATTGGTGCGTGTAGTGAATATGAGTCAGGTGAAAGTAGTAGCGCAGGTGTCGGAGAGGTATCTGGGCAAGTTTGCCAAAGGTGATGTGGTGGACATTGATTTTCCCAGCATTGGTCAGCAGGTGTCCGGCACCATAGAGGCTATAGGGAGTGTCATCAATCCTTCCAACAGGACATTCCGCATGGTAATCAAAGCAAATGGCGGACAGGACTGGATGAAGCCCAACCTGCTGGCAAAGGTGAAGGCTTATGATATGGTTGTGCCGGATGCTATCGTTGTGCCTACACGTATCCTCCATGAGCAGGACGGCAACTACTTTGTGTATGTGGTTCGGGAGCAGGATAGTGTGCTTACAGCGCACAAACAACAGGTACAGGTAGGTTTTAGCGGCGTTGAGCAAACCCTCATCAGCAGTGGCCTTACCGGTGAGGAGCAAATTGTACTGGAAGGGCACATCAACCTGTCTGAAGGGGAGTTGGTAGTTATCGTTGACTAATCCACACAAACACGCTACAAATGAGCGACAAGAACAAACAAGGAATCAGGGAGTTTGGCCTTTCCAACCTCTCCATCAGTAATAGCACGTCGGTTTTTGTGATGGTTTTCATCATCCTGATTGTAGGACTGATATCCTATGTCAGTATGCCGAAGGAAAGTTTCCCGGAGATTGTACAGCCCACCATCTACATCGGCACATCCTACCCCGGCAACTCACCGGTGGATATGGAAAACCTGGTAACACGTCCCATTGAAAAGGAGGTAAAGAAAATCAAGGGCATAAAGAAGCTGACTTCTACATCCATTCAGGACTATTCCACCATTGTGGTTGAGTTTGAGTACGATGCAGAAACATCAGAGGCCTTGATGGATGTTAAGGACGCTGTGGATCAGGCGAAGAGTGAGTTGCCCAATGATTTACCGGCCGATCCCAACGTGTTCGAGATCGATTTTTCAGAGATACCGGTCATGAACGTGAACCTCTATGGTGACTTTGGGAACGATGAACTGAAGGAATATGCCGAGTATCTGCAAGACAAGATGGAGCAGTTTCCGGAGGTGTCCAGTGTAGACATCCGGGGATTGGTGGACAAAGAGGTAAAGATCAATGTTGATCTGTTTAAGATGGAAGCGCTGGAGATCAGCTTTTCTGACATTGAAAATGCCATCGCTGCTGAAAACATCACCATGTCCGGAGGTGATATCCTGAGCATACAGGGCGATTCCGAGCGGCGCAGAAGCCTCCGGGTTGTGGGAGAATTTACCAGCTATCTGCAACTGGAAGAGATCATCGTAAAGCATGAGAAGCAGAACATCGTATACCTGCGCGACATTGCCACCATCTCATTCGGTCCTGAAGAGCCAATCAGCTTTGCACGTTTGAATGGTGCCAATGTGGTAACCCTGGATGTAAAGAAGAAAAGTGGCGAAAACCTGCTGAACGCGGCAGCCAACATTCGGGCACTCATTGCCGAGGCTGAAGCAGGCTACCTGCCGAAAGGTTTGAACGTCGTCATCACCAATGACCAGTCGAAGTTCACGCAGAACATTGTCAACAACCTGGAAAACAGCATCATTTCCGGCGTTATTCTGGTGGTGTTGGTATTGCTGTTCTTCCTGGGTGTGCGGAATGCCCTCATTGTAGGTACGGCCATTCCCCTGTCTATGTTGCTCGGTGTGGCCATCATCAATTTTTCCGGCAACACGCTGAACATGATGGTATTGTTCTCCCTCATCCTGGCACTGGGGATGCTCGTGGACAACGGTATTGTGGTGGTAGAAAACATCTACCGATTGTATGCACAGGGTAAGTCGAAGGTGGTAGCCAGCCGGCAGGGTGTAGGTGAGGTGGCGTTGCCTATCATCTCCTCTACAGCTACTACGCTGATGGCGTTCCTGCCACTCGTGTTTTGGCAGAGTCTCATCGGTGAATTCATGAAGTTCCTGCCGATCACCCTCATTATCGTGTTGTCGTCTTCCCTGTTCGTAGGGCTGGTGGTGAATCCGGTAATGACGGCGAAGTTTATGAAGCTGGAGGACCTTACCAAGCGAGCCGGTGGAACCAAGTTCTGGATAGTAACTAGTCTGCTGCTGGTATTGGGTATAATACTTGTGGCAACTACAACCGGTACTGCCCATGCAATAGGCTTTCTAATGGCCGTGTTCGGTTTGCTGGGCATCATGAACGAATACCTGTTTAAGCCGGCAGCCAAGTTCTTCCAGGAAAAGGTGCTGGTATGGATGGAAAATGCCTACAGCAATACCTTGCGTTTAGCGCTATCCAGCTGGCGACCCTTGACCTTCTTCATTGGCACCATTGTGTTGTTGGTGGTTTCGCTGAGCGCTTTTGTGATGAGTGCACCGAAAACCACTTTTTTCCCGGATAATGAGCCCAACTATGTTAACGTGTTCATTGAGATGCCGCTGGGAACAGACATTGAGCAGACCAACAAGATTACCCAAATGCTGGAACAGCGTGTAACCGCAGCCATTGAGCCATATAGACCGGTAGTAGAAGCGGTACTGGCACAGGTTGGGGAAGGAACTTCTGATCCAAACTCAGGTCCGCAGCAAGGAAGTTCGCCTAATAAAGCGCGCATCACGGTGTCGTTTTTCGAGTATGAGAAGCGGATCGACTCCATGGATGTGTCTACCTCCACCATCATGGAAGTAATCCGTCAGGCTGTTGCCGATGTGCCGGAGGTAAAGTCCATCACAGTCGGCAAGGATGCTGCCGGTCCACCCACCGGACCGCCCATCAACATAGAGATTTCCGGAGAAGACTTTGAGCAACTGATTCTGTTGACCACGGAGGTAATCGACTTCCTGGAAGAAGCCAACATACCGGGTGTAGACCAGCTGAAGTCTGACCTGGAGCTTGGGAAGCCCGAACTGCTGGTGCATATCGACAGAGATGCAGCCCGCAGGTACGGTGTGGGTACCATGACTATCGCCAGCACCATACGTACTGCCCTGTTCGGCCGAGAGGTCAGCAAGTACAAGGAGGGCGAAGAGGACTATCCCATTCAGCTCCGGTTGATGGAAGAGCAGCGCTACAACATCAGCGACCTGCTGAACATGCGCATCACCTTCCGCGATCCCGCCAGTGGCAAAATCGCTCAGGTGCCTATCAGCTCAGTAGTAACCATAGAAAATACATCCAGCTATGGCTCGGTGAAGCGACTGGATCAAGACAGGGTGATATCTATCTACTCCAATGTGAAGGAGGGGTATAATGCCAACGAAATCGTAGCCCGCTATAAAGCACTGCTGGCAGACTATGAGCTGCCCGAAGGATATACCCTCAAATTTACCGGTGAACAGGAGGAACAAAACGAATCCATGGCATTCCTCATTCAAGCTATGATGATTGCTGTCTTCCTGATCTTCCTGATCATCGTGTCACAGTTCAACTCCATCATCAGCCCGATCATCATCATGTTCTCGGTGATCTTCAGCACCATCGGTGTATTCATCGGATTCACCATCTTCCGCATGGACATTTCCATCCTGATGGTAGGTATTGGAATCATCTCACTCGCCGGTGTGGTGGTAAACAATGCCATTGTTTTGATCGATTATACCAACCTGCTGCGGAAGCGCAGACGCGAGGAGCTGGATATGGAAGAGGGCTCCCTGCTCAACTTGAAGGATACCGTTGACACCATCATTGAAGCGGGAAGAACACGTTTCCGTCCGGTGATTCTCACGGCTGTCACTACCGTATTGGGCTTGGTGCCGTTGGCTATGGGACTCAACATCGACTTTGCCGGCCTGGTAAACAACCTCAACCCCGACATTTACTGGGGTGGAGATAGTGCCTTGTTCTGGGGGCCAATGAGCTGGACCATTATTTACGGTCTTACGTTCGCTACGTTCCTCACCCTGGTGATTGTGCCGGTTATGTATCTGCTGACCGATCGCATGAACCGGTGGATCAGGGCATTAGGGAAGTCGCTGTAATTGCTCGCTGAACCAGGGCGGTAAACCGGAAGGACTACGGCAAGGTTGCAGGTGTCAGATGTGCTGCCAGCCCTGTGCGATCAGTTCATGTACCTGCCCCGATCGGGTAACCAACACTCGTCCATCCTTTGCCAGGGTGATATCGCCGATGACGGTAACATCCGGAAATTGGGAGAGTTTCTGCGCATCTTCAGGTCGTACGGTAAACAGCAACTCGTAGTCTTCACCGCCATTCAGTGCGCAGGTGGAGGGCACCAGGTTGAACTGAAGCGCACGGTTGCGCGCCTCCTCGGCTATGGGAATGGCCTCTTCGCGCACGCGGCAACCTACACCCGACCGGTGGCAGATATGCAGCAAGTCGCTGGATAGGCCATCAGAGATATCAATCATGGATGTAGGGCGTATGGACAGCTCCTCCAGCAACTCATGGATGTCCTTTCGTGCCTTCGGCAGCAGTTGTCTGCCTACCAGGTATGATTCGTTTTCCAGGTCAGGCTGTATCTCCGGATTTTCCAGGAACAGTTTCTTTTCCCGTTCCAGGATTTGCAGACCCAGGTAGGCAGCCCCAAGGTCGCCGCTGACCATCAGCACATCTCCCGGCTTTGCTCCATGCCTGTACACCACGTCCTCCTGGCGAGCAGTACCAATAGCTGTGATACTGATGACAAGCCCCTTGTTGGATGAGTTGGTATCGCCGCCAACCAGATCAACACCGTATTTCTCGCAGGCCGCCAACATACCGGCATAGATCTCCTCAACGGCTTCTACAGAAAACCGGTTGGAGAGTCCCAGCCCCACAATCACCTGTTCCGGGGTGGCATTCATCGCATAGATGTCAGACACGTTTACGGCAATGGCCTTAAATCCCAGATGCTGCAAGGGATGGTACATCAGGTCGAAGTGGATGCCTTCCAATAACAGGTCGGTAGTAACCACCTTTACCATGCCGTCGCCGGCACTGATAACGGCAGCGTCGTCGCCTGCCCCATAGAGGGAGGATTGATTCTTTAGTTCGATGCCATTGGTGAGGCGGTCAATGAGGCCGAACTCCCCGAGGGAGCTGATCTCTGTACGTTTGGGTGATGCTGATCCGGAATCCATGACACAAAGATACAATAGTGTAACAGGGGCTTTCGTAATTTTGATTGATGAGATACGTGCTGGCTATCGGATGGCTGTTGATGGCGACTAGTTGCTGGGAAATGAGGATCCCCAAACAGCCTTTTGAGCGTTCAGCCGAGGTGCCGGAATACAGCAATCCACGCATGTGGGCAGCACACCCCTACTTCCGTGATCAGTCAGATACCGTACCTGTTGCGGGGCTATCTGTAGCCGATGAGGAAGCGCCGGCAGATGTGTTTTTCATTTACCCTACCATCTACATGAAAAAGGCACAGTGGAATGCGCCAATTGATGATAAGGGCCTGCGGACAGATATCCAGGAAAGCACGATTCGCCACCAGGCAAGTGTGTTCAACGGCAGCTGCCGGGTGTTTTCACCCTATTATCGCCAAATGACTTACTATGGATTTTGGGGTGATGATGCGGGCATGGAGGCGGCTTTACAGCTCGCATTCGAGGATGTGTGGCGTGCGTTCATCTATTATCTGAACAACCATCATCAGGGGAGGCCACTGATCATTGCCGGCCATAGTCAGGGAGCACTCATGACGAAGCTGCTGGTCAATCGGCTGGCTGTGGAGCGACCTGATGTGCTGGACTATCTGGTGGCGGTCTATGCCGTTGGATGGGCACTGGAGGCCGACCAGATGGGTGGCCTGCCGGTCTGCGACAGTCCCGGTGAAACAGGTTGCTTTGTAAGCTGGAACACCTACGCCTGGGGGCATCGACCATCCGGCAAGTACAAGCGACCGGACAAGCCTCTTGTTTGCGTAAATCCGCTCACCTGGCAGGCGGATGGATCATATGCGCCGTACGACAGCAATCTGGGGGCTCTGGGTCCTGCCTTCAATCGCTTGTATCCGGGCGCCTGTGATGCACAAGCCGTGGACGGATGGCTCTGGATCCACAAGGATGAACTGCCGGGTGCTGCCCGCCTGCTCCGTAGGTTCCATCGGGCGGACTACAACCTGTTCTGGATGAACATACGGCAAAATGTGGCCGTACGTATAGCTGCGTTCGAAGCGCAATAATGAGTTGATTGCCGTAGTTTTGATCCTATAAACTCACCGCATGAAAAGGTATTGTCGTATAGTTTCGCTGGTAGCCCTGTTGGCTGTTATCACCCTGTCTTGTAAGCAAAACGGCAGCTCGGAGCAGGTTGTACTTCGATTTGCACCGCAACTCGGAGAGGTATATCCGGTAAGCATGGAAATCAACAGCCAGTCTAAGTTCATGGGCATGAATAATACTACCGATATGGCGATGGGATTCACCATGGTGCCCGAGTCGGAGAACGATACGCAGGTAACCCTTCGGGTAGAATATACGCACATCGGGTTTGATATGCAGTCACCGATGGGTGGCATGAGCTACGACTCTGAAGACACCAGCGAGGCAGTGGGCCTGATGGGTGAAATGATTAAACCCGTATTCGATAAGATGCTGGCCGGGCAGTTGCAGATGTCGTTCGACAGATATGGTAAGGTAATCGCAACAGCAGGTATGGAGGAGCTGTTGGAAGGTGTTGAGGGCATGGGGAATATTGCTGATCAGGTGAATGCTGCCGGGCAAATGGGCATCGCCATGGCTGTTTTTCCTGATAAACCTGTCGCCATCGGAGATACCTGGCAAACAACGGTGGTGAATCAAGAGTCTGCACCCATCCTGATGGAGGCCACCTACAAATTGGCCGAAATCAAAAACGATGTGGTAGTGATTGAATTGGTGGGCGAATCATCCTTGTATCAGGGAGAAGCGGTAGATCCTGCACTGGCAGCCATATTCAGTGATGTGACCGGCGAATTTACAGGTACGCTGATAGTGGACAGGAAGACCGGTTTTACCCGCGAAGCCACCATTTCTCAGCAGATGCAGATGAAATTGTTGCAGGGGGGTATGCCAATCACCGTAGACGTACTTAATGAGATCAGCCTTGATGGCAAGCAATAGGCAATAGTCGACGGGGAGATAGCACCTACAGCCATTTCTATCTCGCTAGGCAATCTGATACACCAACCGATATGTTGCAACGAAAAACATTCTTCATTCTGGGTCTTGTTACACTGTTCGGTTTTGGTGGATTGGGCATTGTATTGGTAGAAGTCGTGCAGTCGCAATCTGTACTTGACATGTTGCGTGGAGAAACTGCGGCAGTTGTTCAGTTGTTTCGGGGTAGTTTGTTCGGGCTGATTGCAGCTGCCTGCATCTTGTGGCTCATAGAGATGCCTTTCTTACAAGAGCCCAAACGGTATTTCAAGGATTTGCTGAAGGAGGCCGGACTCAAATGGCCGGATCTGGTGTTTTTGTCGCTGGCAGCCGGCATCGGAGAGGAACTGTTGTTTCGGGCGGGTGTACAACCCTTTGCGGGTGTGTGGCTCACGGCCCTGGTATTTGTGGCAGTACATGGATATCTCAATCCTTTTAATTGGCGCATGAGCATATATGGCTTGCTGATGGTGATCATCAGCGCCGGTCTTGGGTATTTGTTTGTATATGCGGGACTCATAGCTGCCATGGCAGCACATTTTGTGATTGATTTGGTGTTGTTCTTCCGATTTCGATTCATAGACAGATGAGGTGGTTGCTGGCAGGTGCTATGTTCTTGGTGCTGCTAACAGGCTGTCAGCGGTGGCAGGTGCAGTCGAGCAGGCACACAGATAGTTGGCCACTGCAAGGACCCGAGCTTACGTATGGCTGGGGAGTACCACCCGGGGCTGTGAACCACGACCATCCCTTCTATGAAGGCAATGCCATACAAAACTGGCTGATGGAGGAGGTATCGCTTGTTTTGAATGAAACATCGTGGACGTTTAGCGATTTGCCTCGCGTACAGTTCTACTATCATGTATTGCTCCGGGAACAAGTGGCCACCACCTACAATGACGCAACCTATGCGCGGGAGTGGTACCTCAAAGGACAATATGTGGATCAGCCGGTGTTCCACGGCGACAGGTATGCATTGGTGTATCTACAGGTGTATGATACCTATTCGGAAAAGATGATTTGGAGCGGGTATGTGAGGCATCCACTCAACAAAGAAATTCATGAGCCGGAGCAGGCAAGAAAGGTGTTACGATTGTTGGTGGCACAGTGGCAGGAAGACTTCAATCTGTAATTGATAGTGATTGTTTCCTGCAGCTCATGGATGCACCAAGGGAATGACTCCTGCCTACTGGATGCAGCTATGCGCAATAATTGGGTAGGGGAGTCAATCTTTGTGTAACCCAATATCGAATAGGTCTACCTGACACACTTTTTGCGCTACCATAGTGCAGTGGCAAACAATCATCCCATTGGTGGGCATACGAAAAGATTACGGAAGCTATCCGGCTGGTTTTCATCATTTTTTGTCAGTGGGATGAACAATTCCGGAGGTGATGCCTTTATTACGCAATTACTTACGCGTCGGGCTATGAAATATTCGTTTAAACAAATAAATTTGTGGTCTGAACAATCAAAACAAGAAAACATGAAAAACATTCTGACAATCAAGAACCTTTTAATGGTATTAGCAGTGGCTGTATTCGCAGCTTGTTCCGGCGCTCCTGAGAGCGATGAAGCACAGGTAGGCGATGCACAAGAAGTACAAGCAGTAGAAGCTGTTGCGTATGCCATTGATCTAACAGCCAGTGAAATTGCCTGGATAGGCACAAAAACTACAGGTCGCCACAATGGTACTGTAAAATTGTCTGGTGGTACTTTGCAGGTACAGGGTACTGAGATTGTAGGTGGTGATTTTACTATGGACATGACCACAATCAAAGCTGTAGATGCTGATGAGGAAAACAATGCCAAGTTGGCCGGACACCTGATGAGCGGTGACTTCTTTAAGGTAGATGAGTTCCCTACAGCGACATTCGTACTTACAGGTGTAACTGCTACTACTGAAGCGGTAGCAGAAAATCCGGAGGAAAACACAGCTGAGATCGATCAGTACAAAGTGACCAATCCTACACACATGGTAAGCGGTAACCTTACTATCCGTGATGTAACCCGTGGTATCACGTTCCCTGCTCAGGTAACCATGACAGAGAATGGTGTAACTGCCATCGCTAAGTTCAACATCAACCGTAAGGACTGGAACCTGGATTGGGAAATTCCAGTAGCAGATGTTGTATTGAACAATACCATCCACTTAGGCATTAATCTGGTAGCAGCGAAGCCAGCAGCTTAATAAAGAATTTGGGTTTGGGTTTTAATTGGTACGAACGGGTCGGCATTAGTCGACCCGTTCACTTTTTTAGTGGGGTCATATATCGCTCTAGCACAGGAAGATGATGACATCAGTTACCCGGAATGCGCTATGCCCATACTGGCGATGCGGGGATGCTGGTTGGTGCGTTGCGAACGTATTTGGAGAGGCATCCTGTACCTTTACAAAAAATGATTTCTTATGCGGGCAATGATTACCGGCGCCTCTTCAGGCATAGGCCAAGCTACTGCCATTGCATTGTCGGCAATGGGCATGGAATTGATTATTTGTGGGCGTCGGCAGGATCGGCTGGAAACGCTGCGGCAGCAATTGGGTCACGATCGGACACATGTGCTGACCTTCAACGTTGGCAACCGGGAGGAGGTAGAAGCAGCCTGGCATAGTCTGCCTCCATCCTGGCAGCAGGTAGACATACTCATCAACAACGCGGGTAATGCCCATGGACGAGATCTGGTGCATCAGGGTGATGTAGCTGACTGGGATGCCATGATCGACAGCAACGTCAAGGGTTTGTTGTATGTGTCGAGGTTGGTATTGCCCGGTATGGTGGAGCGGAAACATGGCCACATTGTAAACATCGGTTCCTTGGCGGGCAAGGAGGTGTATGCTGCCGGCAATGTGTACTGTGCCACCAAATATGCGGTAGACGCTCTCACACAGGGTATGCGTATCGACCTCAACGGCACTGGGGTAAAGGTATCCGCAGTACATCCCGGCCTGGTGGAGACAGAGTTTTCCATGGTGCGGTTCAAGGGAGATGCCCGTAAGTCGGAACAGGTGTATAGCGGCTATGAACCACTGAAAGCACAGGACATTGCTGAGATCATCGCCTTTGTCGTTTCGCGTCCCGCCCATGTCAACATTGCAGATCTGCTGGTGCTGCCAACGGCACAGGCTACCAGCAGCATCCTGCACAGGGTGCTGTAGTGGTATTTATGGAATAATCCAGCCAACCATTTCGCTATACCTCTTCCCGCAGTACCTCCAATGGTGATGAGGATACGATAGAGCGGGTGTTGAGCCAGCCCATCAGTAAGGTAAGTCCGGTGATAATGGCCGGTATGCCCAATAAGGTGGTTGCTGTTGGGACGAAAGCCGACTCGAACACCACCAGTGCTATCGTGTAGGAGGCAATCAGGGCAATCACCATGCCGGTAGCCGTGGCCATTACTCCCAGCAGCAGGTATTCCACCAGTTGGATGCGGAGCAGTTGCTTTCTGCCGGCCCCAAGGGTGCGCAGCAGCACGGTTTCCTTTATGCGTTGCAGGCGCGACAGGTACAGGCTGCTGATGAGGATGAGTAACCCTGTGCCGATGCTGAACAACGCCATGAACTGTATGGCGAAGCTCACCTTGCCCAGCACTTCTTCGGCCGTGGCGAGTATTTGGTTGAGGTCGATGACGGACACATTGGGAAACTGCTTCACCAGACTTTGCTGATAGGCCAGACTGGATGCTGCTTCTTCGAAGCGGCTCACCAATACATAGAACTGTGGTGCCTTTTCCAACAGTCCTGCCGGAAACACCACCAGGAAGTTGGTTTGTACCCGACGCCAGTTTACCTCACGGATGCCGGACACAACCGTTGGAATACGGATACCGGCGATGTCCCACAGCAGGGTGTCGCCTACTTCCACGTCCATAGTCTCTGCATATCGTTCCTCAATGGTGATGCCGGTTAGCTCGCCATCTGTGCCGAGCCGGCCCATCTCTCCTTCGGTGATGGTTTCGGTATCTATCAGCGTGTCGCGGTAGGTTA
>CAYYHM010000017.1:0-39001 GCA_964471795.1 uncultured Chitinophagales bacterium
TACTGACGATGCTACGCATGTACTGACGCTTCGGTCTGCACAGGTCAGCATTCTTCGAAGAGGGGTTAGGGGTGTGTTTATGCTTGTTACTGCAATCATTCATAAACACACCCCCACCGCCAATGGAATGATTCTAAACACAGTGTAATCTTACAATTGGCGGCCTCCCCTCTCAATACTGACGATGCTGCGCATGTCACCATCCTTCGGAAAGGGGAGTTTAATCCCGTACCCAAGCCATTCGGCACGGTCACAGAGTAAGAATTTACCCGCCTCTAAATGAGCACCCCCTCAATACAAAAACCCGAACAACCACAAGGGTATCCGCTCCCGGAAGCCTATCTCTGTATCGTCGGATACGGTGTAGGCACCGGCAATGCCCGCAATCTGACGGGTTCCTTTGCCCCGGCCACCGACCTCAAAAACGGTATCGTCAACCACAAAATCCCCGCGATCTGCGTATTGCACAGTATGGTGAAACCCTACCTGATTGCAGAAGAAGGTCTCCCGAAGATTGCCCGGATTGACCTGAGCCGGCGCCAGGACATACATCAGATTTGGATTCTCGAGGTAGATCTTCATGGGCTTCTGTAGCCGGCTGATACCATCCGCATCCCGAAAGAGATTGTTGGTAAGGCGAATCTCGTCCAGGTAATGGAGGTAGGACAACAAAGTGGTACGGTTGATCTGCATCTTCTCGCTCAACTTGCTCACGTTGGGGGAAAATGGCACCGCCGCAGCAATGATGGCCAGCAGCTGCTTCAGCTTGTGGATATAGGCGACCTCAATACCCCGCAGTTGCGGCAGCTCAATCTCCAGTATCATATTGATGACCTCTCCTACCCGATGGCTATACAGTGACGGCTGCTCGCGATAAAACGGGTAATAGCCCTGCCGAAGATAGGCGTCCCAATACTGCAATGGGCGCAGCGTTGTGGTGATACTGCGCGCTATCTCTTCATGATGGCGCAACAGATCACCAAGTGACACTACATCGAACCGCTGTGTAGTTTCCACGCTGAGGTATTCGCGGAAGGAAAATCCCTGCATGTCATACACGACGGCTCTTCTGCTGAGATCAGCCCGGGCATTTAGGATTTCCAGGGCAGATGAACCGGTAAACACTATATGGAGCTGCGGGTGTTCATCATACGCGTTCTTGATCTCCTGCGACCAGTTCGGGTACTTATGCACCTCATCCAGAAACAGGAACCGACCTCCCTTGCGGGCAAACTCATCGATCAGGGATGCGAGACTGTTGTTGGCAAACCACAAAGCATCCAGACTGACGTACAAGGTTTGTGGTAAGGCATCTGATAGCCTCAATTGGATGTATTGCAACAACAAGGTGGTTTTCCCGACTCCCCGGGCACCCCTGATGCCGATCAATCGCGCCTCCCATTGTATGTCATCCATGATTGACCGCACAAAGTCAACGGACGTACACTGCAGTCGCTGGATGAATTTCTCGAATAATTCAGTCATTTTGTACGGTGTATTGTACAAATTTAGGCTATTTTGTTTATTGTTGTAAACATTTTTGACGTGTTTCCGGTAAGAAGGGGAAATCCTACTACTATATGGTAAACTCTCTTGGGGACTTTTCCCTCCAAACGACAACTGCGAGGCTGCACCGATTGGCTAAGAATAGAAATTTTGATTTGTGCTTTAAACTCGATTAGATGTAAAAAGGCAGCCGTGGCAGTCCCCTGAATAATAGTAGAATGTAGAAAATTAGGAGATTGCCACGGTCGTCCTTAGACCCAGACATTTATCGTCAGTGGTTCCTCCCTCGCAATGGCACCAAGGGAGTTGGGGAATGTCGCTAAGAAGGGGAAATCCTATTACTGCATGGCAAACTCTCTTGGGGACATTCCCCCTCTGTACTGACGATGCTGCGCATGTACTGACGCTTCGGTATTGACGCTACGGTCAGCACAGGTCTGCACAGGTCACCATCCTTCGGAGAGGGGGTGCAGGGGGAGGATAGAAGAAGTGGAAGAGTGGAAGAGTTGAGGAGTTTATAAGTCGCTGCGCTTAGAAGCAAAATCCTGCTGCTGTAAGGCAATCCTTCTTGGGGACGCTTCCCTTGAAAATGCTGATATGCGTAGCATCGTCAGTACTCTCCGAGGCCTGTCCCGAGTCATTCGGGAGGTTAGGGGGAGGTTCAGTATTGCCTTATTTCTTCCATCATCCTGAGGAACGGATACCCCCTTCTTACCGTCATACTGAGGAACGGAATCCGCCTTCTTACCGTCATGCTGAAGGTAGGTACCCCGATTAATTAATGAAGAAGAATTCTTCTGCCGACTAAAGCATCTTACGATTGGTAAGGGAATCCTAAGTTTGAAATTACCGGCCACTTTCACTACGGCATAAAAAAACCTCCAAGGTGCGGAAAGACCTTGGAGGTTGTACGTAGCATATTCTATACTATGAAAGCGAGAGCGCGGAGACGCCCATCAACGGGTTAGCCAGCGAGCCCACAGCAGCCCTACCGCCTCATGGAGCCACGCATCCAGCAGCTGGATGTTTTGCAGGGGTGACCAGATGTACCACCGATAATCGGCATCCTGCTTCACGAGGTAATTGGTTGGTGCCGGTGTGACATCGATGCCTTCCTGCGTAAACCAATACACTGACCGGTGCATGTGGATGGCAGAGGTGACAAGAATGATGGGCTGATCTGTACCCAGCAAGGCCCTTGTAGCAGCGGCCTCTGCAGCTGTGTTGGTGGGATTATCCAGCATGCGCAGGCGACCGGCCGGCATACCCAGACTGATGGCAGCCTGGCGTGTGACCGCTGCCTGACTGATGCCCTCCTCATTATCCGGGCCGGATACAACAATAATCGCAGCAGGACACAGATACCCAAGCCGCAGCCCTTCAGTAAGCCGTGCCAGAGAACTACCATTGAGCTGACCACTGGCCGGCAACCTGTCATCTGCCGTGAAACCGGACGCCAAGACTACGATTTTAGTTTTTGATTCGCAGTTTATGGTTTGTGGCGGGAAGTAGCGACTTTCCATCTCGACTACAAGTAGCTTGGGGAAAGGCGTAAGCAACAGGAATATGCCATACAAGGCAGCGAGAATCCAAACTGTTTTACCCGCCTTTTTCTGCCACCTACCAACTACATAAGCTGTCAGTACTAACAGCACAACTATAGAGATTGGATGTAGAAGAAAGTAGATAATGGTACGCAAGTTGCTGTTAAATCGTTGATTAAATTACAAGTTACTTTTGGAAGTAAAAGTCTTGGGGCTACATCATTGCAACGGTTTACTTAGTTTCGGCAAAGTAATAGGCTTATGAATAACTTACCATATCGCTTCGGACGCAGAATCATCATTGGGGTGCTTGCCTCTGCAGTTATTCTACTTGTATTCATTTTGGTAAGAAGACACTCCATAGTATCTCTGATGGGTTGGGAAGTTTCCAAAATGGCCAGCATCACCATCCAACAATTATTCTTGTTCCTTACCTACCAAAGCATGACACTAGCCATCATTTGGGCCATTTTTTATGATTTGGCCTACGTGCGATTTGCAGCTATCATCATGCTGCTTGTCTTTATTGGATTGGTTCCCCCGTATCTTTACCTAACTTATATTGGGCAAGACGGGCAAACTGCTGTCATGATTGCTATCCGGCAATTAGCGTTCAATCCTTCGCTCCTGATGATCCTGCTGCCTGCTTTGTATTACCAGCGCAGGGTGTCCTCGCTTCAAAACAACTCATAAATGAAAACGCTCCTATCGGGAGCGTCTTACTATTCTTTCCATTTGCCGTTTTACTGTAAATCCCGCTCATTCATGAGAATAGGGGTAGCATCCACATCCCGCAGAAAAATGGTACCAGGCTCAAATTCATACATCTTGTACGCTGTATCGAATGCTGATTCATTCGTTAAGAGCTGTAGGATGTCTTCACTGAAATTAGCTCCGGCAGCCGCAAAGCAAAGATTGAATGCCACCATGCGGACATTGATTTCCGTAATATATGGTCGTCCTTCTCCATCCTCTTTGAAGTCTGCCGTAAAAAAGCCATGCAAGGGCGCCCCCGTCTGACGACTTATCTCCTGCATCGCCTGATGGGCTTTCTCAACCAAATCCGGTTCATTCAGCAATCTACCGAAGGAAGTATTCCCGGTAATCCCGGAAGGCGCCACTTTGGCCATGATATAGTGCACCCGCTCCGCACAAGCAGCCCGCACTAATCGTCCTTTCCAGTACAGCAGCTTACAGGCCAGATTACGACCAGGCAAATAAGTACTTCCAATAAAGGTATCTACCGTTGGATTGATGGCAATCCACTGTTCCAGGGCTGCACGGTCTTTGATGAGCAATGAACCTAAACCACTGGAGCCTGCAGTAGCCCGTATCCAAAAAGGGAAGCCAATCACTTCCTCAAACCGCGATAATTCCTCGCCCCTCTGCCACACTACCGAATCCGGAACCAGACCTGTTGCTCGCAAATGACGCGTCATAGTGCCTTTATCCAGCAGCGCTTGTACCAATCGGATATCCGGAAGGAGGGCCGGACAAGGCAAAGGCTTTCCCTCCGCTGTGCGTTGCGCCCAGGCTTCTACTTCCTTCTCAGGCTGCAACAGGGCTATGGTGATGCCATGTGTAGCTACGATACGCTCTATCGCTTCCCAATAGCCGTCTTTGTTAGCCGGTGGGATCACATAGCATGTATCGTAAAGCTCCTTTTCATACAATCCGTAGGCCAATGGATTGATATCTGTGCCAATCAACGTGGAGTTTGCAAAGCGGCTATGCCACTTGATGGAACGAGCTACACTTCTTGGTGTAGGCCCTCCTACCCCGTTGATCAGAATAGTTAGTGCATCCTTCATGCCTTTTCTATTTCACGAATCACCATAAAAGCTTCAGCGGCTTGCAGCCCCACCGTAGCCCCTCTGTATCTGGCCAGATTCCTGATATTCTCAATCGACCGGGGATGAGGAGGTAGCTTGATCTGTGTGGTAAAACATTGAAAAGCTTCAATTTTCTTCTCCAACGTATGAGTGATGTCTACAAAACGGGTAGGTATAAAGGCATCATTGGCATAGGGTGCTGCCCATTCGGTTTCCGATAAGGTTTCATAGGCATATATCCGCCTTACCAGATTGTTGTTGATAGGCCTCGCTGCCACTAAAGCTGCTTCAAATGTGTGGTAGTGGTCTTTATGGATGTCGCCCCTGTGTGGGATGTAAATAGTGTCAACCTGCAAGTCTAGAATAAGCTGATGCAAGCGAAGCGACAATTGATAACCGGGTACAGAATCCAAACGAGGAGCCGGAAAGTCTAAAAAATACGTATCGGACACACCCAACACCTGGTGCGCCTTCAATGCTTCGCTTCGTACCTTTTGGGTGCCCTCGGCTGAGAAAAGCTCCGGTGCACCCAAGTGGCCATTGGTCATAATGGCTACAAAGACCTCAGCCCCTTGTGCCACATGATTGGCAATGACACCTCCACAGCCCAGTACCTCATCGTCACAATGAGGTGCTATTACCAGAATCTTGTGCATAGAATACAATTAATAAACGTCAGAGTCAATAAAGGAAAGATGCCAGTTTCGCATGTCCAAGGCATTGTTGGCAAGAGGCGTAGAGGCGCGACCGGCTAAATAGGTAATGGGTGCTTGCGGAGTAAAGCCTATTCTCTCCAACGCACCATAGGTTTGGGTCTGCCACAGATTACCCCAAAGCGTAATTCTCCTGATTTGGGTAGAATGGTTCCTTTTTTGGCGGACAATCGAAGTTAAATAAGCCGAAAACTGATTCAAATCCCGGCAACCCCAGTCAATGATATTGAGGTCAATGGTATCTTCATTTACAAGATAGGCTTTTGTAATAATGACCGCCTCAGGCTCCACTGTTGAGCCTGCCACCCAAACATCATAATGTGAAGCCGGTTTGTTAAATATCCGCCAATTCAAGTAGGCTTGGTCTCTAACTACAGCTACCCTATTTGCTGCTGCATTCCGTAGTAACGCGGCCATTTCTGGCGTAAATGTATCTACTCGCAGCATTTCTATGGCATTAGCAGACCTTACATTAGATGGATCTACAGCCATGGTGTGGACAGCACTAATGTCATGCCATCCCAAATTCTTGATGAATCCATAGTGTGAATTGGTGTTGGGGAATCCCCAAATCAACTCATACCCCTCCTTTTGCTCAAGATGATCATATAGAAAAGAGGCCAACTGTTTGAAGATGCCCCTGCCGCCATAATCAGGATGGGTCATAGTGGTTAATGATAAAGCTGTTTTCATTGGCTGACCATCCAACAACATATCAACCGGAGATACTGCATAATGGCCTGCCATTACATCCCCATCCCACATCATAGCAATCTTGTAATTCCCTGCCGGATTTAGGGTAAACCGCCACTGCCATTGTTCTATCGAATAAGGCCTTTTGAATACCAGCTCGAATAACCGGACAATGGCTATTTCATCTCCGGGTTGGTACATTCTAATGTCCATCTTGCAAATTGGGTTTGTTCAAAAATCTCTTTTCCCCTAACAGCACCACTACAATAGTTTTCCAAATGGTTCTCATATCAGTGGCAAAGGAGACATGCTCTACATACCATTTGTCATACCACCACTTTTCCGGCCAGGTAAGATATATGCTGCCGTTCACACCAGCGGGGCTGGTCAATCCCGGCTTTACCTCAAATCTTCTGGCTGTATTATTATCTCCAAATCGATCACAGGTGATTTGGAGGCAAGGTCTGGGGCCTACAATAGACATATCTCCCTTCAGCACATTGAATAGCTGCGGCAATTCATCAATTTTGTATCGTCTCAGTACTTTACCTGCATTTGTAATGGAGGGATCATCCTGAAAGGTTTGACCAATTAGGCTCCTGGGTTGGTGGGTCATAGTCCTGAACTTGATCAGGGGAAAGGGCGTCCCATTCTTGCCTAATCGCTGCTGGACAAAGAATACAGGGCCTGTAGAGTCCAATTTTATCCAGATAGAAACCAACAACCATAGCGGTATCAGCATAATGATAGCCATTAGAGCTATCAAAGTATCTATCATTTGCTTTCCAACCTGCCTGTACACTATGCGTATTGTTGTAAGACTGACTTTAGGCCACGCTGTACCGGCAATTGCCACAACAGTTTGCACCAGTCATGATTTCCCTCTAATAAGTCGGGGCCATCCTGAAGAATAGCAATATCCCACCCAATTGAAGTATTGCGTGTATCATGCATAGCTGCTGCCTTGGCAAGGTCTAAGGATTTCTCGAAAAAAGGCACCTGATAACCTATCAACTGGTGACCGGTAACCGGATGGTGCTCTACAAGTGGCTTCGTGATATCACTGTATACACCGGGGCCAACAATCCTACCCGTTTCTTCATCAATAGGTGCGGCAATGTTGCCGGCTGCCAGGTTATCTACCAGACTATTAACTGTAATCCTCAATCGGACGCCCAAAATATCTACATCCCCCTTTGCATTGATTTGCGTGATCACCCTAAGTGTATTCAACCCGGAAGGTGATAGTTGCCGCAATGCCTCATGCTGCTCCAGATAGGGTTCTATCATATCATTATCAGTAGCCAAAGCCAACTGCTGTATCTGTTGCGGACTTTCTACTGAAGCGTCCACTTGTACTATGCCTCTGCCACATTGGCCATCGGAAGGCTTCAGCATCCACAATCCGGTATGCCCTATTGAGGAAGCACCGCGCAGCCACTCTTCAATGGGTTGTGAACTATGCCGAATAAAAGATGCATAATGGTTGGCGAACTTCTTTTTGTCTGATAAAACATATCGGTAAGGCCTTGGATTCAACTGTAATATAGTTTCGTACATGAAGCCGGTACCTGCCCACTGCTCTTTCTCATCTCTGGATATCCGATAGAAATGAAACTGGAAATACTCCAGCAACGAGATGTTGTAGCGGAACACACTATAGATGCTGGCAATCACTAAGGCGACCTTACTGCGTTTGTGACCGCGTGCCACATGGCTGACAAACTTCCAATACAGCGGCCTATCCAACTCTTTGATGTAATACCCCAGATAAATGAGTCGTTTCAAGGCTTTCATCCTTTAATGCTACTTATTGCTTTTTATTTCTGTAGCCAAATCTCCGATGGATACAAACTCCACATCCGGCCACCTGCTTGTTATCTGGGCTAATAGTTCCTTTAGGTCTCCCAATCCTTTCTCCCTGTTCTTTGGGTCGATATGACCGCAGAAATTCACACGATGCGAGCTGATGACGGCAGGTTTCTTCCATCGAAAGGCAGCTTCAATTTGCCTTAATGCCTTCCCGACATGGTCGATATTGCTGTCTGTGGGTTCAAATACCACATTTCGCACCATCTTGACAAGCCCTGATTGCTGATCCCTTCGCATGTACTCGAATTGCCTTTGGTATTGGCCATGTCCCAGGTGCTGCTGATGATGGAATTGCCTATCAATAGCTTCTATTCCGAACTGTTGCAGTACAGGATACAGGGAGAGGTGAAACTGTTGAGCAGGTGGTGTAAAAACAGTAGCACGATAACCATAGACTTGCTCGAAGGCTGCTAATCCTTCCTCGAGAATGACAGGATGTTGTTTCAACTCGGCCTCATCCCAAAAAGAAAAGGCGGCAGTCCAGCTGATAGAACCATGGCTACTACGCGATAAGGCACCCAGAGAGCGATGGCGGAGCGCATCTATCAGTGAAGCATCCTTCTCCTCCAGCAACTGATGGAAATGGGTAAGGTTAAGATGTTCCCGACCATGGAATTGTGGAGCCATTAACCCTTCTTGTATACCTTGTTTCCATAAATCCCAGGCGCCCTCGTATGCGGCTGGCTGTTGCGCTCTTAGTTTTTCATACGTGGCAGGCAGGGTTTCATACACGTACTCCTGATAACCATTGGCTGCCAATGTCTCAAAATCCAGGTTACAAGGCAATGCATAAGGCGTGAAACAAGCCGAACGCCCCTTTTGGTCATTTACAGTTGATAAAACCTCAAACAATTGCTCTAAGTCTTCCCGGGTTTCCAGCGTATCGAAGGCATCAAACCGGTTATCGGCATAGGGCTGTAAAGCCTCGGCTGCCTTCTTGTCATGGATACGCACATTCCCGTAATCATCCACCGCAAAGGCTACCAACTTTCGGGAGGTACGCCATCCACGGATGTTCTTGATGTTATCCAAAAGCGCTTGCTTCACCGAAATTGCTCTTCCAATATTTCCACGAATCGTTTGTAAATCACTTCTGTATCCCCTACTTCTTTTGCTAACTGTAAGCCATTTTCTGTGTAAGAAGAAAGCATCGCTGGGTTATTGTAAAAGCGCAAGATGTTCTTTGCCAGTGCTTCCGCATCACCGGGTGCATTATGAAGGCCGACTTCATGGTTCTCAATGATATCTCGCATCTCGCTCTCTAAACTATTCAGTATGGGCAACCCTGCCGCCAGCAAATCAAACAACTTATAGGTGACCGATTGCGTGGCACCTTTGATGTGTTGCGTAAGTCCCACATGGGAATGCGCATAATACCGCATCAATTCATCCTTAGGGAGTCTGCCCAAATAGGTGAGATTACCGAATCGCTCCTGATAGGATTGTATCTTCTCCGCCTGCGGTCCTGTTCCCGCCATGTAGAAGTGAATATCCTCATAACCAAGCAACCGTTCCGCTGCTTGCAGGATGGTGTCGATATCATAGGAACTAGCCAGACTACCCGCATAGATCACATTGAAGGTGTCATGTCCATCCTCAACCGGTGAGGCATTGTCAATGAATTGCCGGATAGCTGTGAAGTCAGCTGCAGGATATAGGCAATGCTTTTCCTTAACAGGATGGAATTGATTCGCCCAATCCAGGTATTGATAAGAAATTGAGGTCAATACATCCACTCCTTCCAATGCTTCTGCGAAGCGGTTTCTGGGCAGGTAGAAGATCGGTTTTGAAAGGAAAGAAGCCCATGGTGGTACCTTGGTTTCAAAGGAAGTAGGCCATGGATCGATAATATCCATCACCACCGGAATGCCGTTTCTCCTGGCCCAGCGTGTCACTTCATAAGCCAGCGTGATGGGCGGAAAGGCTAATAGGACTATATCAGGCTTCTCTTGCTTATCAAATTCCCGCGTCATAGCCGTGCCTATCTTGTAATGGGACCAGATACGCTTGAACGAAAGATTGGATTGGTATGCAAGTGACTTCACAAATACCAGATCGTAACCCGCTTTGTAGTTGATTACTGTAGTAGTCGGGTTGCGCTGGTTCTTGGTATTGTGCTTGAAAGTGCTCCCCCAAAACGTAACACGATGCCCTCTTTCCAAAGCCTTATCTGCCACACTGAGGAAGCGGGTGGAAAACACCTTGTCTACAGGCGTCTGCTCAAAGATGGACACCAGCCAGATATGCATTACTGCGCCTTTTTTCGCTGCACCCACGCTTCGTAGATCTCCTCGAAAGTAGTTTGCAGGTCTTTTGTGATGTCCCACTCCGGATAGTGCGCTTTCATCTTGCGCAAATCGCTGTAGTAGCAGATATGATCACCAATGCGGTTGGTTTCATCGTACTTGTATCGCATCGATTTGCCACTGATATTTTCAATAGACTTGAACGCTTCCAGAATAGAAGTGGTGTTGTTCTTCCCTCCACCCAGGTTGTACACCTCAGCTATTCGTGGTGCTTTGATGAATTCTTCAATAAAGCGTGCCACATCATAGGAGTGGATGTTATCCCGCACTTGTTTGCCCTTGTAGCCAAAGATAGTGTACTCTCTTTCTTCCAGGTTGCACTTCACCAGATAACTCAAAAAGCCATGTAACTCCACGCCTGAGTGGCTGGGGCCTGTCAGACAACCGCCTCGTAACACGCAAGTGGGCATATCAAAGTAGCGGCCATACTCCTGCACACTGATGTCTGCTGACACCTTGGAGGCACCGAACAAAGAATGCTTACTCTGATCAATGGTAAAGGATTCTGAAATACCGTGCTCAAAGACCGGATCATCATAGTCCCAGCGTGTATCCAGCTCCTTCATCTTGATGGCATTGGGTGCATCGCCATAGACCTTATTGGTGGATAGATGCACAAAAGGAATGGCGGTGTTGTACCTGCGTGTTGCTTCCAATAGGTTGAAAGTACCAACCGCATTGGTGTCAAAGTCATCAAAAGGAATGGCCGCGGCTCTATCATGACTGGGTTGAGCAGCAGTGTGCACAATGGCATCGGGTGCTAGGGCCGGTAGGAGTGCCAATACGCCCTGGCGATCACGGATATCCAATTCGTGATGCGTGAAATGCTTCAGGGTGTTTTCCAGGCGGTGCTGGTTCCAGCGAGTATCCCCGGATGCACCAAAGAACACGGCTCGTTGGTTGTTGTCGATGCCATGAATTTCCCAACCTTGATTGGCAAAGTGCATACACACTTCAGAGCCTATCAAACCGGACGAACCAGTTACCAGGAGTTTTTTCATTGTATGTGGGATTTGTACTGGTTAATGTGTTTTTTTATTACCCGCTATGGGCGTGAAGATTCCCCATTGTGTGCCTTAGCGTTTCTTTGCGGTTCGTTCAATGCCACTTTTATGCATAGCTGCAAATACTTCTCCGCTCTGGCTCGTGGTGTATCGAACTTCTCCAGCACCTTGTTGCCATGTGCCTTCAGTGTTTCCTGCAAGGCCGGATGGCTGATCATTTCCTTGATCTGTTGGACAGCCGACTTCACATTCATCGGCTCGAAATACAAGGCCGCATTACCACAGATGCTACGCGCAAAACCGAGATCCGTAGTGACAATGGGCTTTTGCATCTTCATGGCCTCCGGATACGAAGCGGAAAAGCATTCTGCCAAGGTAGGCAAGAACATGCCGTCACATTCCAGGTACAAGGATGGGGCTTCTTCAGGCTTCACCGGACCTACATTGAATATCCTAGGGTGGCTACCTATGTGACGTTCAAAATCTCCCGCCTGTAACGTGAGCACAAACTCCACCCGGGTAATACCCATGTTCTTCAATTCAGCTAGCACTTCCGGTATCAATTCCAGATTCTTATGTGGGTAGTAGGCCGTCAGGGTTAAAAAACGAAAAACGCCATTCGATTTCTCGGGTAGCTTGGGTGGGAAATAAGCAGGAGCATCATACCAACTGCTGCAGGTATTGGTGACCGTGTAGACCTTTTCCGTGCCTAGCGCTTTACGTATGCGCTGGTTAACATCATCGGTTTGCACCACATATGCAGTAGCATCCCTTTTGAAATAATGGAAATGAAGCCACTTTTTTAGTGTCATACGCAACTTTCGGTAGCCACGCCACTGCTGCACGTAGGGTGATTCCGGGTAGATGTACAATGGCAAGTTGAATCCTATGATTTGTGGCGCACGGCTATGGAAATAGGACGGCCCTGAGGTGGCTATGATGACATCCGGCTGGATTCGCTTTTCTACCTTTTGCAGGGTGCTGTTGATCATGAAGGTTTTCCTGAATGTAATTACCCCAAAATCAAAATGGGTAAAATGGAAATTGGCCGGAAAATCCTCTTCTTTCAACGACTTTCTCACCCCAGGCCCCACCCACACATGGTATTCATGCTCCGGAAAATGGCGGCATTCGTGTATAAAGGATAGCGCCACTTGGATGGCACCTCCAAAGCGTTGGTGGGATGTGTTGATGACGATTTTCATTTTCTATTAACCACGAAAGGCACTAAATGAAGCGCGAATACTGCAACGCTACTCCTCTTTGAGATCCTTTGTGACATCCTTTGCGATGCTCTGTTAATTGTTCTTTTCACTTAGCATGAAATCCATGTACTGCTGTGCAATCTTATCGATACTGAATTGTTTCATCTTTTCGTGGGCGGCTCGGCCAAAGCGGGCACGCAATTCCGGAGCTTTGATCAATAGCTGGAGCTTTTTCTTGTACTGATCATGATCACCCACCGGGATCAAGAAACCATTTACCCCGTCATCAATCAGATCCGATGGACCAGCCACACAATCGAAGGCAATACAGGCACACCCATGCGCCATGGCCTCGCCCAAGGCATTCGGGAAACCCTCTGAGGTAGAGGTAAAGGCGAAGATGGCGGCTTGTTGGTAATATTTTTCAATCTGCGTAACAAAGCCCTTAATCTCAATCTTTTCTTGCTTTGGTGAGCTATCAATGGCCATTTCGGTTAGATCTTTTTTATAACCATCCCCTACAAATTGCAACAACCATCCATCTGTCTCCAACTCATTGAAGTAATAGACCAATAGATGCTGATTCTTCTGATCCCCAAACCTGCCAACATTAAGAATGAGTGGATCACGCTTTTTTTCTATCGTCTCTGGTGATGTAAACGGATTACCAATTATACCAATATTATGATGGCGATACTTTTCGCGTTGTAGGACCTTCGCTTTTTCAGTTTGGGCGATGATACCAGTGGCTTTTCTATAGAAAAGTATATTCAACATATCAATAAGCTTGCCATTCGATAAGAGCGGGTTTTGGCGGTTAGAAACAAAAACTCGAGCTGAAAGCCCTAAAGCACTTACGATAGACAATGAATTATACCGATCTCCAAAAGTGAGTACAGCATGGGGATTAATCTCAATAATTTTTTTTCGGAGCCGCCAAATGGATTGAATGGCTTGCTTCAGAAATCCTGTCGTGTTAGCTACTAAGGGTGCATGATTAATAACCTTACCTGCCACCGTATAGAACCTCGGCCAAGCAACCAATTCTATAAGATGTATTTCCATATCCTCGAATGATGACCAGTAATTTGCCAATGATGTACCTACCCGCTCCATACCCCCCGCCTTTAAAGAGGGTAGAACAATCAAAACCTTCTTCACGAACTATACTGATATCTTTCTCTCATACACATTCAACCAATGGCATAACACAAGTGACTTCCATAACAGTGTGGCATAATCGGCTTCCCGATTGCGATGCATTTGCAATAGTTCGCTTAGCCTTTGCTTGTCAAGTATACCCAGCTTATGACTTGAAAAAGAGTCCATTGCAAATTCATACAAATCTTTTCGTAGCCATTCTCGAAACGGAACATCAAAGCCACGCTTTGGACCGTATAGTATATCCTTAGGTACAATTCCTTCCAGTGCTTTCTTCAACACATATTTCTTCTGTCCTCGTTTTACCTTCATGGAAGCCGGCAGTGACATAGCAAATGCAGCCAACTCGTTATCCAGAAAGGGCACTCGGGCTTCAATACTGTTCATCATAGTGGCCTTGTCTACCTTTTCCAAAAACCTTCCTGGTAATAGAATGGCCACATCTGCATATAGTAATTGTTGCACCCTGTTCAATCGACCGAAGCGATTTACCACTTCAGCATAGTCCGTAGTCCAATTCACTTTTTCTAATTGCACCCGAAATGATCGATCAAATATCTGGTAAGGATGCTTATAGGGTACTTCCTCTGTCATGTAATAGGACAGTAAATAACCAAAATCCTTCTGGCTAAGTACAAAATCGACCCGTTTCATCCTTTCTTGCCAACGAGCAGAGGGAAGTAAATGGAAACCCTTTGACGATATCCTCCAAAACCAAAAGTCATTCATTACATTATATCTCCTATACCCGGCAAACATCTCATCTCCACCATCACCTTGCAGGATGACTCGCTTATCTTTTGAACACGCTTTTGCTAATTGAAATAGTGGAATACTTGCCGGATCGGCAAAGGGTTCATCATATTGATATACGAGATCAGAAAAAGTATCTACAACATCATTTGTCGTCACTTCTAATTCATGGTGGCTGGTATTGAATTGATTGGCAATTATTCTCGCTTTTTCCAATTCACTTTTACCTCCAATATTATAGTCATAAGAAGCAGAATAAGTATCTAGTTGTCCGTTATAATGCTTGCTGGCAAAAGCAACAATACTACTCGAGTCAATTCCACCACTTAATAACACTCCTACCGGAACATCTGCTATCAATTGATTCGAAACCGCCTTTTCAAGTAACTCCCGAGTTGTATGTATTGCTTCATGAATGGTTCCACGGAACGGCTCTATATTTTCTTCAGACCAGTAACATCGAGAATCTTTCTGAAATGTATTCGTATCAATTGTTTTGATATAACCGGGTTCTAGCCTTCGCATGCCCTTTATATGTGTTGCAGCACCGGTAGTGTTTCCAAACCATGTAAACTGAGCAAGGGCGGTCTTATCCAATGAAAAATTGTCGAGCCAATGCAAGATGACCTTTGCTTCTGAAGAGAAAGCAAAAACCTCTTCATCTTCATATACATACAAAGGCTTCACACCAAATCGGTCCCGAATAAGGTGAATCTTACTATCCACCCTATTAAAAATCGCAGCGGCAAATATCCCATTCCACTGCTCTATTGCCTTACCATCGGACTGTACAAAGGTTTCCAATAACACTTCGCTGTCTGAACTAGTACGGACGTTTACTGCATATTGACTTTGCAGGGCTTTGTAGTTATACAACTCTCCATTGTATACCATAACAGAATTTCCATCATGAGAAACCATAGGTTGGTGAGCACGAGGATCGAGGTCAATGATGCTTAACCGAAAGTGTATCAATAAAATGTTCCTCTCACGGAAAATACCCTTGTGATCAGGACCTCGATGATGCATAAGATCTGAGGACTTTATGAAATCAGCCACTCTACTTTCAAACACTGTAGTTTTATAGATAAGTCCGGCTATCCCGCACATTACAACTCACTTATTAGCATATCCACCATCCAACCCTCATGGTTAAACTGACCCACATGCCAATTCATGTCCTTATCCCAATACCCCGGACAATGATCATACGGGGGTGCCGTATAGCCATAGCTGATTTCAATGATCAACGGGTTATTATCCTTGTCGAACACAAAATCAAATACCCCAACCTGCAACTGTAGCTGATGTGTCACTTGAAAGGCAATCTCCACGCATCTTTCATCAAATAGTTCCCTTTCATAGCCAAAGCTTCCGCTACCCGATGCCCTGAAATCGCCTTCCCTTACATATCGCTTTAATCCGAAGGCTTTTTCTCCAATCACGATGATGCGTGTATCAGATTCATTCCCTTCTATAAAATCCTGGAAATAGACATACCCAACTTCTTTACCTGACACTTTGCTATAGGCTGGTGGATGAATGAGCCTGATCCATCCCTTCACAACTTCCCAAGAATCAGCTTTACCGAGCCGATATTTCCGCCACCGCTCTTTCAGGTTGTCCCACCCCTGGTAGTTGCTGAATCCGCTACCAAAGGCTTTATTAATGAGTTTCCTACCTTGTTGATGTGTCCTTATTAGCTTTACATTAGCCGACCCCGCTCCACCCCGTAACTTGAACACTTTGGGAAAATCCGTTTTCTCAGCCCATTGAAAGGCTTCTTTCTTGTCAAAGAAGACATAGGAAGGGACCATAGGAGCACCAATTCTCTCCAACAGATATTTTTGACCCACTTTATCATCAAAGTGCCAGGTAGTTCTGAAATCTGGGAACACCGTAAACCCTGTATGCTCCAATGCAAATAGGATTTGTTTGGCAATCAGTATATCCTTTGGATTCCCTTGGCTATGGTGCCATAATAATGCATCACAATCGCTCAGTTGTTCAATGACATCGTTGGCGTAACAGTTGACCAGCTTAAACTGTATATTATTGGCCTCGCAATAGGAGCGCCACCGAGGATGAAAGCCGCTGGTACTATTATGGATGGCCAATTTCATCTTCCAGGATCTTCGTCAACATATCCCTATGGGCTTCACATCGAATCAAATTCAACAGGTAGGTTTTCTTTCGCCTCTGCCAGAAACTTGGAAGCAGTCCTCGATTCTGTAAAGCCTGTATAAAACGGTTATGATGAGGCTCTATATAACTTTTGTATTGCTGGCGGTGTCTGTCGACCCATTGTTCAAATTGCTGTAAAAGTGCCGTATCGTCAGCAATACATGCATTGAGCTTATCGATTCTATTATTTCGCTCATTTACCAAATCTGCATCCAGACTCAAGATGTGGCTATCCATTTTACATTGGTCATAGTGCACCAATTCTAGCTGTACTCCTTCTTGCCCGAATTGCAAGACCGCAATCATCCCTTCATGCCACTTATCATTCTGGTGCCTCCCCATGGAAGGGAAGAAGAAGTTACCGAGTGAATAACAAATCGGTTTGCCCAAATACCATTCATAACCACTGGTACAATGGGTATGATGATTAACTACCGCATCGGCTCCCGCTTCGATGAAAAAACGGAATAGTGCTTTCATTCGTGGACTTGGCAATGGATACCCTTCATGGCCTCCATGAGTAATGACCAAAACATGATCAGCATTTTTCTTTGCCGCTTGTATACTATTCCAATTGGCAACAGGATCAATAGGGTTTGCTCCATGCGCACCTGCTGAAGAGGTTGTGCTCCATTCGTTTTCAGCAATATTGAGAATGGCAATACTTTCCTTATCCTTTCGAAAAATATAAGGTTCAGCCGCTTCACCATTTGACAAGCCGGCACCTACATACTGAATGCTTGCCTTCTCCAAATGCTCTAATGTATCTCGAAGCCCTTTTTTACCCTGATCCAGTATATGATTGTTGGCTAATGCAACCATACCGAAGCCCATTGAGGTAATCCAGTTAGTCGCTTCCGGAGATGCTATCAGGTGTGGTCCTGTTTTTACAATGGGTTCTCCCTTCTCGGTAAGCGGACTTTCCAGATTCAGGATAGCTACATCCTGATGCTGAACAACAGCGAGTAATTTCTCATCCAATGCAGGACGTTCAGAGAAGTAGGCGTCTCCAGCGACAGCTACTCTCATTTTAGTTGTTTGTCATTAATAAGGCTCAATAATTGCTCTGAATGCATGAACACAACGTCCGGCCATTTTGAATTGATGGCTTTAAGTAATCGGTTGAGTTCATGTAAACCACGTTCTCTATTCCCTGTATCTAAGCCACTTACATAGTTGACACGATGAGTAGCAATAATGGCGGGTTTTCGCATAGTGAATGCTGCTTTTATTTGTGCCAAACAAGCATCTACCCAATCTTTTGTAGGCATCTCCGATGGCTCAAACAAAGCGTTTCTAACAAGATAGTATTGATCCCGCTTGTTTTTCTGCCCCAAATAATGTCGCTTGATTTTAGCTGCATTTGGATACACAACCGGCAACTTTTGTGCAAACGATCCTTGCAGGCCAACTACGCCCATCTCATAGGCCGCTTCTTCAATCGTATCTGACCACACATAGTTGGGAGCAATGAAGGTTTTAGAGGTGTATCCCATAACCTGTTCAAACAACTGGAAACCACTTTTTACTATTTCTCTCTGGTCAACAGGGAATCCTCTATCCATGCCATCAAAAGCAGCCAAATAGCTTCCTCTTTTATTGGGAAGGATATGACCACTTACACCATACATACCATGATTGAAGGCTAGCCGAGTAATTGGGTCACCATTTTTCAACGCACTCATCCATCGCGACACATTACAATGTTCCCTACCATGGGATTGCATATAAAACAATCCACTAGCCTTGCCTTCTAACCACCTTTTGACAAAGTTCCCCTTCTCCGAATATCGGTTAACTGTTTCTGTAACCAACTCATAACTGTAAGCTTGGTAGTCATCCTGTGAAATACGATCAAAATCCGGGTTGGCAACAAGACAGTTAGCCGTAAAAATGGGAGTACTTCCTGAAGCCGCTCTATTACTAGCAAGTGTCTCAAATAATGCATCTAGATCACTCACACTCTCGAGCGTATCGTACTTCATATAGTGACATCGATCAATGTCAACGCCAACATCTATCATGGCATCTTGAGCCTGTTTGTTCGTTATCCTTACAGCTCCCCAATCATCACTTTCGAATACTACAATTTTACGCCTGGTACGCCAGCCGGGGAGGTTGATAAGATGTTGTTTAACGGTACGTTTCACAAACCCTTTATGATATCAATAATCGCAAGATTATTATTTGCCGTGAAAAAGGCCACAATAGGATTCCCCACCAAAGTAGTGACAGAAATGAAGTAGAAACCAATTCTAATAGAAACTAAAATAAACAACGCAAAAGCAGGTGACGCCAGTGGGAGCCAATACCTTTTTAGGGAGTTCCTGTAATAGTTCTGGTAAATAGTAGTAATGCAGAAGACGGCTAATAGTAATGCTAATTTCAAAAAGCGACCTCCGGATGGAACAGATGATAAAATATTGGCAACACTGTACATCAACAGTGTGAATGCTAGTAGACTATGGAAAGCGGGTACCTGATGAATCCACTTTATAAACTTAAGCGCTGCCAAAATCAATAAAACTGATATGACTATTTGCAATCCTTTCAAATACCAGATTGCATACCAAATTTTCCCGCCTGAAACAGAGCGAAATTGTTCTACCTTTTCAGTTTCCAGATACCCTCCTGCACGCTCAACAAAAATGGTAGGGGCATATTGATTGAGCGCGTTATTCACGGGAGTTATATCGAACTCCCTCACAAAAAGGGTGATTGCAAACACAACCAAAAGCCCTGAGAGGTTCTTAGGTATGAAATGATAAATAATGAGTGCTATGATGGGTACTACAAAAGAGAAATGGAAAAGGAAGCTAAGCCCACAGAACCACTGCCCTCGTTTTTTACCTTCCAGCAAGTAAACCAAAACCCCATACAGGAATACATGGGTGGCTGTCCAGAATCGAAAGCCATTGATTTCCCAGAATGGAACTACCAATAAGAAGACCACTACCAACACCCATGTCCAATAGTGAAGCTGACCCTTGAATTGACGAAACAGAAGAAACACATTTCGGGAATAGAAGAAACCAAAAATCAATGCTAATGAGGCGATAAAAACAGACTGGCTATCAGTAATCCTGGATACAATAAAAGCTACCACGTAACGGATAAAGTCAATCTCACCTGAGTTTACATAAATCGTGATTGCATCTTGTACTGAGTTCACATTCTCATAGAAGAACTCATTGAGTTCCACATAGCGTACAATGTCCGATTCTTGGCTCTCAGCCCCAATAGCAAACGTGAAGCCAAAAAATACCACAAAAGCCCATAAGGCATTGGGAGCCCAAGCCGCTCTATTGTTCCTCAGACTTGAAATGAATAAAAGGAACGGATTAAGAAAAAATAATGCCAGGCTGGTCGGGTTTACTGTTCTAGCCATTGGATGAACTTTCTACCAACCTTATGAATCTATCCGCCACATTCTCAATACGATATTGATCAGGGTCTTGAATTACTAAACGACCTGAGTAGTCTCCATCAATAAACCGAAGCACATTCGCCTTATCCAGCTTGCCGGTTGTGATATTCAAAATAGGCTTCCCCAATAGGGCATAGTCAATCAGCTTACTTGGAATTTGTTTATTGCCTGCATTCTCGAAGTTCACTACGAAATCAACGCGGCTTATTTGCTTCAAAAAATGCTCTCTTAGTGAAGGTTCATGGACAATGAACCGATTATCCTCTCTGGGAATGGATTGGTAAACTATGCCGGGTGTTGTAGTGTAGATATGGAATTCAAATACACGATTAGTGCTAGCCAGAAAACGGATCAACTCAGTAGGGTCCCTTCTGCCAGGAATGAACATCCCCCCATAGGCAAATACCGGATGTTCACTCTTTGCTTCTTCTGTTTCCTGCCGATAATCCTCGAAACGAAATCCTTGTGGTATCACCTTGATTTTCTCATGGAATTCAGGATAATATGCTCGTATGGCTGTTTCCACCGGTACGGTGATATAATCAGCCTTCCGCATGAACCATTTTTCTACCCATTCAAAATAGAAGGGTGGGGTAAAGGTGTCGTTCTCCTGACCCATGAAGGGATCCCCACAATCCGCTATCCATAAGTTGGCCGGCTTGTTTTTCTTGGCGCTTCCCCAAACACAAGCTACACCCCAATGAACCGGATAGGGAACGGCAATAGATATCAAAGCATCATAGCCCTGTTCTTTTCTCAACGCTTTTGCAACCAACAACATGAGCTCTAAGTCCGGATATTCCAGTAGCCAATTAGATAGTCGTCTTGCTGCTCTCTTTGTCTTTAATAGGATACCTGCACCGGAAATGCTGATTGCAGGCCACTTGGGTTGGCCCATATCTTTCATTGAAAGAGCATGATCCTGTGAAAACCTAGTGTGTTCGGGATGATAGGGTGTTATCACTGTCACAAGATGTCCCTGTCTTGCCAATTCTTTGGCTAGCTCTGTGGTACGGAACGAGCGAGGAGAATTTTGAGGATAAAAGGACCTGGAGACGATTAGAATCTTCTTCCTATCCAAGTGGCAAGTTTATCAGTACTTCAACAATCCGTTCAGCCGCTTTTCCATCCCATTTCTCAGGAATAACACCTTTCTTCCAAATACCACGGAATAGCTTATCTAAAGCGGATGGTATGGCAGCCGGGTCGGTGCCTATCAGCTCATTGGTGCCCAATTCCACTGTTTCCGGCCTTTCGGTGTTATCACGTAGGGTGATGCAGGGTATACCCATCACGGTGGTTTCCTCGGTGATGCCGCCAGAGTCTGTCAATACCGCTTTGGCATGTTGTACGAGGTAATTAAACTCCAGATAGCCTAGTGGTTCTATGCAGCGGATATGCTTGGTTTGTAGTGCTATACCCTCCATCACTTTGCGGGTCCGATGGTGAGCAGGAAATATTACCGGCAGCCCTTGTACGTTTTGGTCTATGGTTTCCAGGAAAAGTTTGAGTTTATCCGGATCATCCACATTGGCCGGCCGATGCAGGGTGAGTACAAAATAGCGTCCCTTTTGCAAGCCCAATTCACTCCAAACGGCAGACTGCCGGAATCGAGATTGATTGTGGAGCAAGGTGTCTATCATCACATTGCCCACAAAGAATATCCTGTCATCAGGCACACCAGACTTGCGCAGATTTTCCACGGCCAAGGTGGTTGTAGTAAAAAAATAATCAGCCAGGCTATCCGTCACGATGCGATTGATCTCTTCGGGCATAGAAAGATCCCATGAACGGATGCCTGCCTCCACATGGGCGACCTTGGTATTCAGCTTCTTAGCCACCAGGGTACAAGCCATGGTGCTAGTAACATCACCCACCACCAATACTAAGTCAGCAGGGTGTGTCAATAAATACTTCTCAAAAGCCATCATAATGGCAGCAGTTTGTTCTGCTTGTGTACCACCCCCACAACCCAGATTCACAACCGGCATCGGAATCCCCAACTCCTCAAAGAACGTATCGCTCATCACTTTATCATAGTGTTGCCCGGTATGTACCAAATGGTAATTAAGCATCGCCTCTTTTTTCTGCACCTTTTGAATAGCATGAATGATTGGGGCTATTTTCATGAAATTGGGCCGGGCAGCCGCTACAATGCTGATTTTCATATTCCCAAACAATTATTGTCACGGTAAAAAATAGTCGTGGAAGCAAACTGGACACTAACTGGTTTGGTGCCTGTAAATGTTATCTCTTTGAAACCTTTTCTTTTCAATTTTACAAATGCATCACCATACTTCGATACATGTGAATCGTCTAATACAATAACACCAGCCTCGGATAATCCTTCTAGAGCGCATTCAGCACAGCTGACTCTATTTCTACCATCTACAATAATTATATCAAATTTAAAACCTTCATTAAGACAGGCTTTGTTATAGAGCCCATCGTCAATACCATCATTATAAACCAATTTGACATTATCTGCAACTTCTTTTTTAATTTTATCAAACCAACTTTTATCGTATTCAACTGCGGTAACTTTCTTGACATATTTTGCCCAATATAAGGTAGAATACCCACTGCCGTATTCAAAAACATTGTGGTCCTTTGATAACCTCGCAGTAATGAAGGACACAAATGGATAATTCATCCAAGGAATAGGTGCGCTATTCCTATCCATCGGTGCCAGGTGCTTTATGCTATTTATCCAGCCAGTTTCATAAATGAAGGAATCATTTTTAAATACTAAGTTTTTACACGCTCTAAGCTTTAGCTTAATTTGATTTATCATCGGTTGCAGTATTAATTATTCCACCACAAAATACTTCCTTAAATATCCTGCAGGATGGATCATGCAAAACATTCCTCCACCAGGTATCTATATCATCTAATTGATTCATAAACTCAACCAATGATTGAGTATCCTTATGCAGAATACCCAACCCATTTAGATGACTTGAATACTCCTGGTATAACTCTGATGGTTGATCATTGGTGTCTAAAGCCATAACAGGTTGATCAACCTTTAAACATTCCAGGAAATTGGTAGACGGCATCCAAACTTGAATTACTAATCTGGATTTAGCTGCTGTCTCCACAATCTTATTCCTACCATTATCTATGGAAACATTTTCTGGAACGCCAATTTTCTTTGCCTCTTTCGCATTATTTAAATTCCTTGATATGGGTCGAGGCCGCACTATTATGTTGGGGTATTTCTTTCTGTTGATTTGGGTGAAAAAGTCTTTCACAAATTTTGAATAATGCGATTTGGTTACTTCATTTCTTATTGAGAAAACTATAAGGATATCGTAATCCAATCGATCTGATCGAAGAATATTCCACTCTTTTGCATATTCCTCTAACCTAAAAGCCCGAAACGGTGCATCCTTTTGATGTTGTTTCCACCCATATGTACGCAATTCATCTATAATTTGATATAAGTTTTCATCCGGGTGGTTTTCTACTTCGCCCATGAACCCTCCCGTTTGATAGGCAATAATTTTACTCCCCGATTCCTGATACTTAGCCAGCAGGTAATCCATGAAAGGCCCTCCTATATGTTCATAGTGAAAGCTTTTGGAGGGAGCCTCTTGCACATTAATCGGATTATAGAAGTCACTAAAATACTCTACGAATATTTTAGGCATACTTAATAGCATATTTCTTTCAAATTCATCTGATAGATTATCTGTTAGGGCTTTTAATTTTCTTCTTTTCATGTGGCTAGGACTTAGCAAACTAAATAGTGGGTAATAATCCTCTACAAAGGTTCCATTGATGTGTCTTGCGATTGAAGTTCCTCTTGCTCCTACACAAATATTTGTATCGCTTGATATCTTCTTCATTATTTTTCGCCCACTATTCCTATTCTTTAGCGATCTGCCAACATACATCATCCAGTCGATAATTACTTGTTTCCTTGAAATCGGACTGAAACTATTTATTGTAGTCAGTGGGACTTTAGGGTTAAAGTTCTTTTCTTGAAAAAATTGCCTTTGTCCAACACATGACCTTAGATGAAGAGATAACAGTCTTAACCAAAACCTATTTGAATGATTTACCTGGTGTAATTCATTCATTATTGGTGTGATGGTTTTCACAAGCTCCATGATTTGCTTTGGCCGTAGCTTAAAGAACTCTTTGTCCTTAAAAACAGGAGTAGCTTGCGTACTAGTAGTCTCTGAATGCATTAACCTTCAATATTTGACATTTTAAGAGGAGTGCCTTTAGGCATGTCAAGATTCACACGTTTCCCAATGATAAATGGCAGTTCCTTTGGATGCATTCCATACCCCGGGCGGATGCTGCGGACATTCTCTTCGGTGATTACTTCTCCGGCTTTGATGTCTTTCACCACATATAAGGAGCGGCTGAAGGCTCTTCCCTTGATCTGCTTGTCGGTGAGTTCATAGGACACTTGCCCTACTGCCTTTTCTGCTTCGCGGACGGCTTTTACCATGTCGGTAAATTCTTGCTCGTTCATGGAGAAAGAAGCATCCGGGCCACCAATGCTGCGGTCGAGGATAAAGTGCTTTTCAATGATCTTTGCACCCAGAGTGGTGGCTACCACCGGTACAGTGCTGCCCATGGTATGGTCGGACAGGCCGGGGATAACGCCAAAGCGTTCCAGGAACTCCGGAATCATGGCCATGTTGGCTTCTTCAATGGGTGACGGATAGCTGGAGGTACACTTCAACAGTGCTATCTGGTGATTGCCCATCCTGCGGCAGGCATCCAAAGCCAGCTCAATGTCTTCCAACGTGGCAATACCGGTGGAAATGATCATGGGTTTCCCCTTGGAAGCGGCATACTCTATCAAGGGTATGTCTGTGATCTCGAAGGAAGCGATCTTATAGGCGGGAGCATCCAGCGTCTCCAGGAATTCTACTGCCGTCTTATCGAAGGGGGAGGAAAAACAAACCAGTCCTTCTTCTTTGGCACATGCAAACAAGGCCGGATGCCATTCCCAGGGGGTGTAGGCGCTTTGATATAACTCATAGTACGTCTTACCATCCCAAATACTGCCTGATTTGATCAGAAAATCATCTTTATCGCAGTCAATTGTAAGCGTATTAGCAGTGTAAGTTTGCAACTTGATTGCATCTGCTCCAGCTCGCTTAGCGGCTCTGATTGTTTCCAATGCCACCTCCATGCTTCCATTATGATTGGCAGAGAGTTCAGCAATGATGAACACTCCGTTGTCATCTTTGAAATTCCATGTTTCTATCTGCATACTAATTCAATATTGCGCCAATTTTGATGTCCTCTTTACCCGCCCTGATCTTTGTAATCCGCACAACACCATTAGGGGTTTTTACTCTTATTGGGTTGTCTGAAAGTACGAGCCCATTAGGCTGCTCTTGGTGAAACCCAAAATCATCACTTTCTACCCAGTCAATGATAATCTTATGATCCCCTAGGAATGAAAAAGCTCCGGGATAAGGATCTGCCTGAGCTCTAACCCAATTGTATATGCGTTCCCTTTGCCAGTGCCAATCAATCCGTCCATCTTCCGGAGTTCTCTTTCCAAAAAAGGTCGCCTTTTCATTATCCTGCGGTTTTGTTAAAACATTTGCATCAATGAACCTCTTAACTACTTCATCTACTAGCGTAGGATACAATTGTTCATATTTTTTCAAAATTGAAGCTCCTGTGTCACTGACATGAATTGGAACTTCAACCTGATGAATTATATCGCCCTTGTCACAACCTTCTGTCATCAGATGTGCTGTAATACCGGTACTTTTCTCGTTATTTATGATAGCCCATACATGTGGCGTTCTACCTCTGTATTTTGGCAACATAGAACCATGAAAATTTACCGCTCCATGCTTGGGCCAATCAATAATGTCCTGCTCCACTATGAATAAGTAGTTGATAGATAGGAGCAAATCAATCGGGTTTGTAGCAATGAAGTCAGACACTCTATTGTGTCTAGGATTACCAACGAACAGAGGAATATTTCTTGAATTGGCAAACTCCTGTATGCCTCTGGATTGTTTGTCTGTCAACACCGCTTTCACCTGATATTGCTGGTAGCAGTGATGCAATAATTGCAAACCAAGCCCACCGGAAACCATAAGCCCCAATGTCATTGAGGGTTCAGTTTTGAGTGAATAACCACATCTAAATATCGGCTCTGAAAGAAGCAGTGCTCTTTTAATCTTGCATCCAGAAAGTATCCATTTTGCTGCAACACGGTATATAAATGCGGGCGAACATCAAAAGCATAGACATACAGTTTATGCAATTGAAGATGCGAAAAGGCCGCTTTCTCAATTAACCTCAGGTAAATAGACCAAATAGTAGCAAAATGGGAAGCTTCCAAGTCTGTAGCCATTATGAATGATATTTCAGCATTCCTATCCACCCAATTGATATGCACCAGTCCTCCGTAGCCTATACACTCGCCATCCTTAAGGAAGCTGAACAGGATTTGATCGGGCTTTACCTGGTCGAATAGTTTGGCTACTACGTTGTCAAAGTAAGCATCCTGTTGCTCCCGTGTCAGGGGCTCAGTTTGGCGCAGGTGATAGATCTGTTCATTACGCCATTGCATGATGCGATAGCGGTCTTCATGCCGAATGGGCACCAGGCTATATTCGCCTGCATGGTATTCTTGCTGTTGAAGGACTTTATAGGTGCTCATCTTCTAATAATAGGCAAATAGTATTGGATTTGGCAATTGCGTAATACTTTACTTAGAAAAAACTACGTAGTTAAGGAGTGCTACAATATAAGTTATTTCGTTAATTATCCGAAATTAATTATTTAAATTGCAATTAAAATGCTTTATTATTTTTCTAGTAAAAACCAGGTTATATCATCTTGAGGAAATGCCCTATCTCTTTTATAGCAAAATCCGTAATCAACTAAGCTTAAATCAGAATACTTTTCTAGCATTTCACCAGCAAAATCTCTTTTAAATAGCCTATCATTATACCCCCTATAATCAACTTTCATAGGTGACGGATTATAATACTCGCAAATTAGAATGTATCTGTTACTTGCCTCATAAAGTTTACTATAAACATCGCTCAACATTTCAGGATTAACATGAATTAAAACTCCTTTGATTAGTGCAACCTCAAACTTTCTATTTGGCAGATAATCAAATATAGATCCATTGAAAACATTATCCTCGGCAATAAAAGCCGCCAATTCTAATGATGCCTTCTTATTTATTTCAATTCCAAATAATTCTATTTTTGGAAACAGTAATTTTATAGCCCGCAGGTTCATACCAACATTAGCTCCAAATTCGATCAGAGAACTTGGCCTACCAACTTGGCTGAATGTCTTAGAGAAGAAGTTCAAGTTTGAAGCAAGATACTCTTCGCTTATATTTCGGCTGATGTATTCATCTCCAAAATTACCCGCCCAAAATTCTTCTTGTACTGTTTGGTAATTCATAATTTAATTTTTATTTTATTATTGAATGCTTTCTTTTGGGGTTTTATACCGTTGGCCTATAAATTACCTCGTATTCTATATTTCATTTCCAACAGTTGCCAGTCTGTTTCATTGTCTACATCCTGCACTGCCATTTCGTCCAACAAGATGGAGCCTGTGTTATCTGTCAACAGGGTTTGCTTATCCCGTATGGCTTGTGTGCGGAACCAATACCATTGCCCGGCATCGTGGTAGGCTTTCGGCAGGTCTTGCGAGCGTGCCATGGCATATTCCGGCCAGGTCCAATCTAGCTTATCTCCCTCCCTTTCTACGCTACGCCATATCGGAAAGGAAAATGGAACTACCGGAAATACGGAGTCAAACTGTTGAGTTTGCATCATTTGCCAGCCGACTTGAATTTGTGCTACCGTAGTTAATGGAGTAACAGGATACAAACAACAACCAAAATCAAATGAACGTCCTGTTTGCTTGTACTTGTCCAAAACTTCCAGCAGTACCGCAACTGTAGTAGCCGTGTCGTTGGCATTTTCTTCACTTCGCAGGAAAGGCACCGATGCTCCTGCGCCCAATGCTATTTGTTGGATGGCTGTATCATCTGTACTTACCATTACCTCATCAAATAATCCGCTCTCCATGGCTGTCTGTATGGCATACTGGATAACAGGTTTACCAAAAAAGGGACGGATGTTCTTACCGGGAATCCTTTTAGACCCGCCCCGAGCCGGGATGATGCAGATGCAAGATGGTCGCTTATCCATGGGATTGCATGAATAATCGCATCGTTTCAATCACGCTTGCCTGGTTTTCATCCGTCATGCTAGGATACATCGGAATGCTTAGGCACTCGCGGTAGTATGCTTCTGAATGGTGGAAGGTTTGTTGGCCATAACGCTCCTTGTAGTACGGGAGCTGATGTACCGGAATGTAGTGCACTTGTGCAAAGATGTTGTGGGCTCGCAGGTGGTCATACAATTCCTTTCTTTGCGCGGTGCGGATGACATAGAGATGGTAGGCATGGTGGTGGGCTCGCACTCCAACAGGTACTTGTTGGGTGCTGATGCCTTCCATACCGGCAAAGGCTTCGTCATACTGCCTGGCAATGGCTCTTCTGCGTGCTAATCCTTCATCTGCTCTGGTCAGCTGGCTGTGCGCCAGGGCGGCTTGCATATCCGTAAGGCGGTAGTTGAAGCCCAAGGCTTGCATTTCGTAGTACCAGCCGGGAAAGCCTTCGGAGTTTTTGGTTTGTGGTGTATGGTTTTTAGCTCCTAATGCTTCGCTAACGGAATTCCTGAATAGGCTGGCATCCTTAGTGATGCCGTGGGTGCGCAGCAGATTCAGTTTGTCGGCTACCTCCTGGTTGGCGGTAGTTACCATACCTCCCTCGCCTGCCGCGATGTGCTTCACCGGATGGAAGGAGAAGATGGCGGCATCGGCATAACGGCTGCTGCCGGCATAGATTGTCTCACCTTGGCTGTTGGAGAAGCTTCCACCGGGGCCGTGGCAGGCGTCTTCCAATATCCAGCAGCCATATTTGTCGGCTAACGAGCGTACTGCCTCCATATCCACCGTGAGGCCAGTGAAGTTCACCGGTATGATGCCTTTGTAGGTACCTCGTTTCAGCTTATCCTCCAATTGGTTCAGGTCGATGAGGAAGGTGTTCGGGTCGATGTCCACGAATTCTACTTCTCCACCGGCATAGCGGACACAGTTGGCTGAGGCAGCAAAGGTGATGGGTGTGGTGATGACCTTGTCACCGGGTTCCAATCCGAGAGCCAGTACGGCCAGGTGTAGCGCTGCGGTGCCGTTGGCTACGGCAATGGCGTGGGGGGCTTGCACGTATTGGGCAAAGGCTTGCTCAAAGGAGGGAATGGCGGGGCCTTGGGTGAGGTAGTCGGAACGGAGGACGTTGGCTACTGCCTGGATGTCTTCTTCGGTGATGTGTTGGCGGCCGTACGGTATGATGTCCACTGGTTGAGGTTTTTTTCTATCCACTGATTTCACAGATTATCGCAGATTCGCTCGCAATGCTCGCATTTTGTTTGTCCACTAATGGGCACTAATGGATATGCACTAATGGGCACAAAAAATTGCTCGCGAAGCTCGCTGATTTACTGTCCACAGATTTCACGGATTGACACAGATTGACACAGATTGCTCGCGTTGCTCGCATTTATTAATCCACAAATGGACACGAATGAACTGACACAAATGGGCACTAATGAGATGTGTTTGTGATTGCTCACTTTTATTTCTGGTTTACAGGATAATTCTTTTGTATTGCAAGCGGGTACTGCCAAAGTTCAATAGAAGGCCCACCCGTAATCTGGTTGCTTTTAGATAGTTGAGGACTTGAGCCGTATGCTCCGGCAGCAGACCTTCCATCGCCTTTACTTCAACAATCAATTGATCATAGCAAATGAAGTCAGCAATATTTTTTGTCAAGCATCCTACCCTTATACATCACATCCAATCGCTTCTCTTTCTGATAAGGTATCTGTCTTTCGAATAACTCAATACCTAATGCCTCCTGGCAAACCGGTTCTAAAAACCCGCAGCTCAATTCATTATGCACGGTCATAGCGCAACCAATCACTTGAAAGCACTCCTGACTTAATGGAAACTCTTCTGCTTTGTTAGTGCGCATTATTGCTTCTATTGGCGTGTATTCGTGGCTCATGCCGTTTCAAGCTATGAATGCAGGATTTGTGTGCATTTGTGTCCCATTAGTGTCAATTCGTGGACTTAACATTCAAAGTTTGGATCAACATGCTCTTTAATCAACTGCCGCAGTTCTTCTACGCCTACCCACTCGGTATTGGTACCTGAGTTGTAGGAGAAGCCGGGCGTTACCCGCGCAGCTTTGAAGTGGGCAATGAAATCGTCCATCTTCCAGCGAGGTGTGCTAGGCACTATGGCGTAGTATTTACCAAGGTCGTAAGTGTAATACGAGTCAGAGGAGGTAATCATTTCCTCATGGATCTTTTCACCCGGTCGAATACCAATTTCTTTGTGCTCACACTCCGGTCCGATGGCTTCAGCCACATCGGTGATTTTGTAGGAAGGAATCTTGGGTACGAAGATCTCACCACCCCACGCATGTTCCAGGGCATGCATCACCATGTCAACACCACCTTGTAGTGTGATATTGAAGCGGGTCATGGTAGCATCCGTAATCGGCAGCACCCCGTCTTTCTTCTTGTTGAGGAAAAAGGGAATCACACTGCCGTTGGAACCCATCACATTCCCATACCGCACAACGGAGAATACGATGGGATTCCATCCTTTGATATTGTTGGCCGCCACGAACAGTTTATCAGAAGCCAGTTTGGTAGCACCATATAGATTGATGGGCGCTGCAGCCTTATCGGTAGACAAAGCCACTACCCGGCTTACTTCTGTTTCCAGACAAGCATTGATTACATTTTCCGCTCCAATCACATTGGTCTTCACACATTCCATGGGATTGTACTCTGCAATCGGCACATGCTTCATGGCAGCAGCATGGATCACATAATCTATACCCTTTAGTGCCCGCTTCAATCGGTCGTGGTCACGCACATCCCCAATAAAGAAGCGGATTTGTGGGTACTGACTCACCGGATACTCATGTGCCATGTGGAACTGCTTCTGTTCATCCCGTGAGAAGATGACCAATCGCTTGACATCCGGATGCTTGGTGAGAATATGCTTTGTCAATGCCTTGCCTAAGGAACCAGTACCCCCGGTGATAAGAATGCTTTTACCTGCTAAATCCATTATCTGTATTTATAACTCTTGCAATTCAACCATCCGCTTAAACGAGCCGGATTGCTGTATCAAATCCTGATAAGTACCTATTGTATCTATCTTGCCTTCCTTCATCACTACCACCTTATCTGCATTCTTGATGGTACTGAGGCGATGGGCTATGATGAGGATGGTGTATCGGCCTTTGAGTTGGTCGATATTTTCTTGTATCATCTTCTCTGTCTCCGAGTCCAACGCACTGGTGGCCTCATCCATGAAAAGGAAGTCCACCTCCTTATACAATTCCCGGGCAATGGAGATGCGTTGCTTTTGTCCGCCACTCAGGTTGATACCGTTATTGCCCAATCGTGCTTGTAGTTGATCAGGTAATCCTTCCACAAATGCCATCACACTGGCCTGCTCCAAAGCTTTCCAACAACGATGGATATTCTCCCTTGTTGGTTCATCCCAAAAGGTCACATTGTTGAATACCGTATCATCAAACACCACTGCTTCTTGTGTAATATACCCTATCCGCTTTCGAAAGCTATTCAATTCATATTCAGATAATTTAACCCCATCCACCAAGACCACGCCCCGCTGTGGCTGCAATAATCCGGTCAAAACATTCATCAAGGTAGTCTTCCCGCTTCCACTTTCTCCTACAATCGCTACTGATTCATTTTTATGGATGGAAAGGCTGATATCCCGAATGATAGGTGAGTTCTTGAATGAGAAGCTTACTTTATTCAATACTAAAGCATTGTTGAATGTATTAAATGCCACCTTTCCTGTTCTTTCCCGACCTTCCTGAATTTCTTTGGTAAAGCTTTCAATATGATACAAACTGCCGGATAAGGCTAAAAAACCATTATAACTAGATTGTACTTGTGTTACAGCAGATAAAGCACGATAAAATAATAATAGGCTTAGCATTATTGCTCCTAGTGTGCCTCCTAGCACATTAATCTGGAATAAAATAACTACTACCACAACGGCAATCACAAGAGGCTCCCTTAAGCCAATCAGTAGTGCGCTTAACACCCCCATACTTCTTTGGGTTTTCTCTATTTCCTCTACACGCATTTTGAGGAAATCACTGTATGAAAGTATGCTACCAGATGCTGTCAAATACTTGAAATAAGTGACCATCTGAAGTAATAGGCCCTGAAATCTTTGATTGCTTTTCACCAACTCTGTCGAGTGGTGTTTTGTCTTACGATAAAGTGCATTGAACAGAAAATTGGATAAACCCCCACCTATTGCTATCAAAACAGCAAATTGTGGATTGGCTAGAAATGCTAATCCCAAATAGGCCACTACAAGCATGGATCTATTAATCATCACCATGTATGACTGATAGGCCTTTACCATTCGCTCAACCTCTACACTCAAGGTATTCTGTATTCTACCTGCATCTTCATGTATGAAATTCTCATAGCTATACCTTGAAAGTGCAGTGATATTAGCTATCCTGACCATTCTGATGAATAATTGCTGGTAAATAGTTGTTAGAAGCCCTTCATAATATTTTGCAATTCCTTTGAGCACAAAAAACAGCAGCATGATTAGCAGCACCACAGTTATCGTAATGTTCAAACCAATACTTTGTATTGCCGTTATGATAAATCCTAGATTGCCCATATTGGCAGATGCGCTACTCTCATTTGAAACTGACTCTAATAGAGGAATAAACATAGTTAACCCCAACCCATCCAACAGCCCAACTAGCATACTTACCATAAAGAATAACACAAGGCGATATCCCAGGTACCTGTAGAAGAATGCCAAGGATTGGAAATTCTTCTTGAGTACATTTTTAAGGGTTTGTTTCATTTGTTCTTCAGACGATGGACGATAGACAATTGACGGTAGGCGGTGGTTCTAAAGGCAGTGAGGTACAAATGGTTATTGGCCAGTCGCAACTTGTGAGCTTTGGGGGATCGAGTAGAAATGCCTATACCAATTCACAAATGTTTGTACTCCTTCGTCCAATTGCATACTAGATTGGTAGCCGCTAGCAGCAGTAATCATCAACAATTTCCCCAATCTTCTACTTGATGATAACAAGTGGCATTTCCCCTGGCACGCAGGGCTTGCAGTTCCGTTTCTAGCGAATCAATATCCCATGAAATAGCGGACGTATCATAGTGATCATTTACCCACAAACTCAGTTTCAGCCTTACTTCTTCATCGTTAGCTTCATCCAGGCATACCAATGCATGTGCAGGATTATTTGGTGCGCCTATTGGTGCAGGATATCCATTATAAACAGGGTCATGCTCTATTTTTTGTATACCTGTCATCTGTCTGAGGACTGCTACCGGATATTGAAACAACTTGAAAGCAGCAGGCTGTAGATACGCAGGTTGATCTTTCTTATATGTCAATCCCAACCACATAAAATGCTGCTGTGGAGTCATGTAATCACACCAATTAAATGACAAAGCCTCTTCATCGGGACGGAGGGCAAAGTGATCAGGACCGGGAAATTTCCTCTTTTTATTCCCTTTCCGCAAGCGGTGTGGGCAATGCCTGGTAAGGATAGCAATATCGGGAATAGGCTGTACCGGCCAACACATCAGTATTGTACGAGGTTGTTTTTCATCCATTCCCAAAGCACAGATGCCACAGGGAATTGTTCTGTTTTGCCTTTGATAGGCTCTTGTTGCATGCCTTTTCCTCTACCTCCGAAGTATCCCACTATATAGCCCCCTTCATCTGAAGGTCGGATGTTCATGAGCAGGCTTGCATGAGGTGCATAGAATGCTACATCAATAGTGCCATTCACTACCGGATTGATTTCTACTTTCGGCATGGTCAGCTGATGGTCGGAAAAGGAACGAGCATAAGCGGCTACCACTTCCAAAGCCTGGTGGGTTAGCTCAGGTAATATGGCTGTAGCACCTTCGTCATCCCAATTGTCAGGCATCTCAAATAGGTCTATCGCCATCTGTATTTCTTCTATTAGCTCAGGAAAGGTTCCGGGCACCTCGTAGGTGTGTGGCCCTACATGAACAGGCACTAGTGGCCTTGATGTTCTTTTTTCTTGTCTGTATAGTTCAATTCTACCTATGACTTTAGGTGCCAAATAAACATCCCTGAAGTCATCAATTGCGGTTCTGGGCAAGTAAGATGGTAGTGGTTCTTGAACCTCGGTGACTTGCCTTTGAGCCGCACGTTTACGATATGGAGCTGCAGTTTGCATAGTGGGTTTACTCTTTGATATCCAGGAATGGAATGCTTGTTCCATACTCCTGTCTGATCAATTCTTCTTTTCGTAAAGCACGGTCTATTTGTTCCTTCAGCATTTTCAGGTCGTCTTGGGAACAACTGAAATAAGTTTCCTTTTTTTGGCGGCCTTCTCTGGTGCTTAAGTGAATGGTATGTATTAGGAGAGCCCTCCTTTGCTGTTGGTCGAGTTCTTCATTGAATACCAAGCGGATATCAGAAACAATGCGCGCATCAACATATACCTGATTGGCTTCTTCCATCAGCTGAATAGCCTTGAAGGTGATGGAGATGGCATGTAAATTTTGAAAAAGCTCTTGCAACCTTTGATTCAGGCGATTCCTATCAGCTTCAGCCACATCATGATTTACCGCTTGGTATGCATCTACCAAAGAGGACGCCAATGCATCAGGCTTACTCCCCTCCTTTACAAGGCTTCCGAGACTAAAAACAGTAGGGGCTAAGGCAGGGTAACCTTGTAGTTGTGGGGTTTTATGAAAGATTTGTTCCATACTGTCCGGGCCGCTTCCTTCCGGCAAGCTGTGCACTGCCTTGCAAAGCAATTGCCAATTTTCATCAGGCATTTGCAATATGGCATCGAATCCAGGCAAGAAATCAGCGGGTATATTGAGCTTGGTCTCCATATTTCTCACAGATATGAACGTGCACTACGCTAGTTCAGTTTACGGTGATACAAAGATTAGTTAAAAATAACAGAATGTAGACCAAGCCTTTGGCTTGGATTATATACCCTTATTCGTATGCATGTCTACATACCACTCCACAAACCTTCGCACTCCTTCTTCCAGTTGCATACCGGGTTGGTAGTCCGTTAATTGTGCTAAAGCACTCACATCCGCAAAGGTACGCTCCACATCACCCGGCTGCATGGGGAGGTTGTTTCTTATCGCTTGCTTTCCGGTGGCTTGCTCAATGGCGGTGATGAAGGAGTTCAGGGGTATGGGTTCGCCACGGCCTATGTTGTAGATGGACGATGGACCATGGACGTTGGACGATGGTTCATGGACGATGGACGATAGACGATGGACCGTGGATGGTGGTGCATCCAGGATGCGGACAATGCCTTCCACGATGTCGTCAATGTAGGTGAAGTCGCGGCTGAGGTGGCCGTGGTTGTACACATCAATAGGCTCACCGGCCAGGATCTTCTCAGTAAACTTGAAGAGCGCCATGTCGGGGCGGCCCCAAGGGCCGTAGACGGTGAAGAAGCGCAGGCCGGTTACCGGCAGCTTGTGCACGCTGGCATAGCTGTGGGCCATGGCTTCGTTGGCCTTCTTGGTGGCGGCATAGAGGCTTACCGGTGTATCGGTGGGCTGTGCTTCGCTGAAGGGCACTTGGTTGGTGTTGCCATATACGGAAGAACTACTGGCGAACACCAGGTGTTGGATCGGGTGCTTGCGGCAGCTTTCCAGGATGTGGAGGAAGCCCTTCACATTGCTGTCGATGTAGGCGTGGGGGTTTTCAATGGAGTAGCGCACGCCTGCCTGTGCCGCCAGGTGGATGACGATGTCGAAAACTTCTTGTGTAAAGAGCTCTTCCAGATGATGTTCATCGGTGATGTCGAGTTGGGCAAAGCGGATGCCGTTCTTACCCTGCAGGAGTTTGTTGTATTCAATGCGGTGGGTGGGAACACCCTGCTCCCGCAGTCTCGCCAACTTGAGGTCCACACTGTAGTAGGTATTGAGGTTGTCGATGCCTACCACGTCATGGCCATCTTGCGCCAGGCGGATAGCGGTGTGCATACCGATGAAGCCTGCGGAGCCGGTTACTAGTATTTTTTTGGTTGGCACTTGTAGTTACTTCTTTGTGTATCCCAAACTAGTATCTGAGACCATGGCATACACCAACACATTGGTATCCAACAAGCACTTACTCATATGCCTCTCTGCGTAGGTCTACATTGTCGAGTTTTCCCTGAAAGCTTCTCGTCTTCCATGTTGCCTTCTTCTTGTTCCTGGCAGTTTTTGTGATGGTTGTCAGCCATGCATAAATGGCATCCAGCCACTCCTCCGGCAGCTTGTCAATCTGGGCTTTAATCATTTCTTTGGTAGCCATATTCCTGTAAACGTTCAGGGAATTGTAGATGGTTCCTTTTGTAGATTATCCGGACACGGGGTGACGGGGTGACTGGGCGACTGGGTGACTGGGTGACTGGGTGACTGGGCGAGGCTTTCTACAGAACGTCATCCTGAGCGGAGAGTAACGGAGCGAAGGATCTTGTTCTATTGACGCCTTTGTGGTGACTTGGTGACTGGGCGACTGGGCGAGGCTTTCTACAGAACGTCATCCTGAGTGGAGAGTAACGGAGCGAAGGATCTTGTTCTATTGACGCCTTTGTGGTGACTAGGTGACTGCAATAGGATTACCCATCATTCTACCTGTTCGTACAAGTCAATCCAATTTGGATTGGAGGCCTCAATGAGCACTAGCTTTTTACTTCTAGTCCATCCCTTTATTTGTTTTTCCCGGCTAATTGCCTCTTCGATGAAAAAGAATGATTCAAACCAAACAAGTTTATCGCAATTGTACCGAGACGAAAATGAGTTGGGATGAAGGTGAGTTTTGTGCTCCCACACTCTGTTTTTGAGGTGTGAGGTGACTCCCGTATACAAAACGCTGTTACTCGTGTTGGTCATGATGTAGGTGAATCCGCCTCTTTCCATGAGGGTTTGTCATCTAGGGGGATGTCTTTATTGGGATGTCGTTCCTGCTTAGGACGTCATCCTGAAGGAGGAACCGTTGACAATAAATGTCTGGGTCTAAGGACGACTGAAGGCTGCCGGCAGGCAGGAATCGTTTACTTAGGATTCCGTTCCTTATCCAAAGATCCTTCGGTCGCTTGCGGGTTAGTACTATACCTATGCATTCGTTTGCTTCCCTCAGGATGACGGTAAGTAGGGGGATTCCGTTCCTGAGTATCATCACACACTCTAGCATCGTCATCCTGAAGGAGGAACGACTGAAGGATCTCCCGCTATAGAAATTACTTACCAATCGTAAGATGCTTCCCACCAAAGGCGGGCAGGCCTGCCTGCCGGCAGGCAGGCGGTCGGTTGAGTTAGCACAGTATGCAGTGTACTGGTTTTCCCTTCCCTCAGCATGACGGTAGGTAGTGGGTGTCCGGTACTTAGGATGACGATATGTGGTAGGTATACGGTCTTTAGTATGTTGTAAATAGAGAGCCCGTTCCACAGCTTCGCCACGTCACTCCCATATACGGTTGTGGGGGCATAGGGGGCATTTGCGATATTGAGTAAAAAAATTACTCAAAGTGCTAAAATAGGACAATCGCCTTTGGATAGCAAGATGATTTCGCTGAATGTAATGAATTGAGCATAATGGATACAGTTAATTGTCGCAGATGTTTGATTTTCAAGACAAATTAGGTTTGGATTTCAATGAATGGTCGGTTTTTGTAGGGTGAATGATTGCATGCTTAGATGTAAGGTTTTGGGTGGAATTGAGCGCATAGGCTCCTGTTCTGTTGATTAGGACGGGGGTGCTAGGATCGGAAGATGGTGGGACTGTGGCTTAGACTGGGCGATGGGGCGAGGGGGCGATCACTCTCGGGTCGTCATTCTGAGGGTAGGCAACGGAATTGTTCTTCTTTCAATCGTCTTTCTGCCGACCGAAGAATCTCAAACTTAGAATTCCCCTACCAATCATAAGATACTTCGGTCGGTTGCGTAAGCACAGTAAGTAGTGTATTGGTTTTCCCTTCCCTCAGTATGACGGCAGGTAGCGGGTGTCCGGTCCTCAGGATGATGGTAAGAAGGGGGCATCCGTTCCTTAGGATGATACCACACCCTCGGGTCGTCATCCTGAGTGAGGCAAGTACATTAGGGTATGATAAACAAATGCTTCAGCCGAGCGAATGCCTGCCTGCCGGTAGGCAGGGATCTTACGCTTAGGATTCCACAACTCATCATAAGATACTTCCCACCAACGGCGGGCAGGCCTGCCTGCCGGCAGGCAGGCGGTCGGTTGAGTAAGCCCGGTTGGTAGAACATTTGTTTTCCCTTCCCTCAGTATGACGGTAAGGAGAGGAATTCCGGTACTTAGGATGATGGAAGAAATAAGGAAATACTGAACCTCCCCCTGACCCCCTCTTGAGGGGGAAGTCGTCACCAACAATATGTAACCTCTATTTGTAAGATTCTGCTACTCTAAAATAATTCTTCCCGGGAACTCGTCGCTATACGAATATCGCTGTACGCATATCGAACATCGCTATACGAATATCGCAGTACGCATATCGCAGTACGCATATCGAACATCGCACATCGAATATCGCACATCGAATATCGCACGACACACGGTTCTAAACAACCTTTCCAGCCTCCGATTATAACTCAGCTTACTTGTTCATAGAAATTACCGACCAAATGCTTACTTTTGACGTTA
>CAYYHM010000018.1:0-1451 GCA_964471795.1 uncultured Chitinophagales bacterium
TGATGATGAAGAACAGGTTTTCTGCCATACTGGTCTGGGTTCGCCTGTTGATAGGACTAGGATTGCTGGTATGGCTGTTGTACCGATTCGATTTTGTGGCTGCCTGGCAAGCCGGAAGAGAGGCTGATGTGCCTATGCTGGTGTTGGCATCCATACTCTTTCTAGTTCCACCTATTTTGATTCAACCCCTCAAGTTCTTGTGGATGGTCAATCGATTCCACAAGCACTCTCTGTCACTCATCATACGATTGTCTTTGCTGGGCTACTTCTTCAACCAATTTCTGCCCAGCAGTGTAGGAGGTGATGCGGTGAAGGTATTGTGGCTATCGCGCCGATATGGTCAATGGAAAGTGTATATGACGGCAGCTTTGCTGGATCGGATGTCCGGTGCTATTGTGTTGTTTGCCGGCTTGGCAGGGTATGTGGCTTGGTTCGGATTACCGGAGGTTTCTGTGGTTATCGATAGTGCCTACTTGTGGGTGGCCGGAGCGGTATTGTTGCTGTTGGTCGTGCTGGTAATGGTGTACAAGTACGGGCTGGCATGGAAGGCAGGTCTGGTAAGAAATTTGCAGGGGTTGAAGCCATTTTTGGGCGTTGATACCATGTCGGCTGTTTTGTTGTTGAGTGTGCTTGCCTATGCCGGATACTGGGTATCTACCTGGGTGTTGCTGACTGCTCTGGGAGTTGCTATCACCTGGTGGCAGGCGTTCTTTGTGCTGTCGGCCAGTGCATTCATGGCATCGCTGCCAATTAGCCTGGGCGGTATAGGTTTGCGGGAAGGCACCATGGCCGGTTTGCTGATGCTGATGGATGTGCCTGAGGCGGTAGCTTTTCATGCTGCCATACTGCAACGATTGCTGATATTTGTGATAGCACTTGCCGGAGGCGTTGTTTATCTGAGTAAGGGGGCTTATCCAATACAGAAAGAAGAGACTATACATGCAGCTGATTCACTTCAATGAGCCAACCCGAGTATCCGGTGAGGGAGAGGTGCTGGCAGACGTATTGGCATCGGGTTTGGTTGCGGGTAATGGCCGGTACACGCAATATTGCAACAAATGGCTGCAGGAAAGGTATGGTGTACAACGAGCCCTGCTCACTACCAGTTGCACAGATGCCTTGGAAATGATGGCGTTGCTCAGCAACATTGAACCCGGCGATGAGGTAATCCTGCCGTCATTCACTTTCGTTTCTACTGCCAATGCTTTTCTGCTTCGTGGGGCTGTGCCGGTGCTGGCGGATTCTCTGGACACCCATCCATGTATGGACCCCCGGCATGTAGCCTCACTGATAACGCCTCATACGAAAGCAATCGTTGCTGTACATTATGCAGGTATTGCCTGTGATATGGATGCACTGCGCTCTCTTTCCCGACAGTCGGAATTACTGTTGCTGGAGGATGCTGCGCAGGGGATTGAGGCACATTATCGACACATTCCCTTAGGGACTAT
>CAYYHM010000018.1:1551-5806 GCA_964471795.1 uncultured Chitinophagales bacterium
AAGTCCATCCAGGAAAGGCGCATGGAGCGCTGGACGTATTACTTTGATGGCCTGGCTGACCTGGAAGCCAGGGGCTACCTGCAACGGCCGTTCGTACCGGACTATGCGCAGCATAATGCCCATCTGTTTTATATTACCGTACCGGACCTACCTACCAGAGAGGCCTTGTCTGTTTATTGCCGGGAGCAGGGCATACCGCTTTTATTCCATTATGTGCCTCTTCACCAGAGTCCTTTTTATCAATCGCAATATGGAGAACTCCGGTTGCCACAAGCCGAGCGTTTTGGGGATACGCTGTTGCGGCTTCCTTTACATCATTTCCTGACGTAGGAGCAGCAAAGCTATATCTTGCACCATATCCATCGTTTTTTCCACTGCTAACCTGCAATTGAAGCTTGAATCCCTTTATTTTGCGCTTACTATTGCATGATACCGACAAATACGATCCTATGAGACTTTTTGTGCTGACCCTGTTGCTGCTATTGAATGTGTTGACACCCAAAGCACAATCGTGCCTGCTGTATGAAGTACCGCTGTCTGAGCGTCTGCAGCAGGCTTCGGTGATGGTGGAGGCCAGCGTGATTGAATCAAGATCTTTTGCTGATGCCAATCTGACACATGTCTATACTGCGCACCGCCTGCAAGTGCATACCTGCTATGCCGGCAATCCGGCGCAGTCTGAACTGGTGGTGATTACCCAAGGTGGTCAGGTAGGAAGTCTTATCCAGATTGCCGAACCGGAGTTGGAGCTGCAGGTGGGCGATCATGGTTTGTTCTTGTTGGAACCGGTACATGTTGCCGATATGCCGTTTGCTTTGCCGGCATATCGCGAGGTAGCGGTTCGCCAGGGATTCATTGCTTATCAGGAAGATGGGTCCGCCAGAGATGCATTTCACGTATACCCGCAGCCCGCACAGTCGCTGCTGCCGCAGGTAATGCAAGCCGCAGGGTCGACTCCTGTAGTGGTTTCTCCACTCCCTGTTCCCACTGGTATGACTTTCCGAAGCGGTATGGCGCCTGCTATCAGCAGCTTTTCGCCGGATACCATCTCCGCCGGTACTTTTTCGACATTTACGATTAACGGTTCAGGCTTTGGCACTAACACCGGCGCTGCCAAGGTAGAATTCCGCAATGCAGATAATGGGGGTACATCCTTTGTGTCGGTGCCGGCCAGCCAGATAGTTTCCTGGACCAATACGCAAATCAGGGTGTTAGTGCCCATTTCAGCCGGTACAGGAACGTTCCGGGTTACTGATGCTGCCGGCGTGCAGACATCTTCTGCCACCCCGGTGAAGATCAAATACAATCTGGCCAACCTGACGCCGGACAATGGTGTTACCTGGTACAGACCCTATCTCAAGAATCTGAATACCACCGGTGGGATGACGCTGCAGTTCAATGTGAACTTTGCCGGTTTTGGACAGGCGGTAGATGCCTTCAAGACAGCCTTGCAGACGTGGCGGTGCAACTCATTTGTACATTTCGATATATCCAATAATCTGACCTCTGTAGCATGCAACGCCAATGACGGGGTGAATGTCGTCAACTGGGATACCGCCTGTGCGCTGCCACAGGGCTTGCTGGGCCGGTCTACCAGCACCTACAGCGCCTGTGCTGCACCGCTTGTCTTGTTTTTGGTAGATACTGATATCATTTTCAAGCGAACCCTCACATTCGGTTCGTGGTATTTCGGCACCGGTACACCCGGAGGTACGCAGTTCGATTTCCAGTCTACTGCATTGCATGAGTTGGGCCACTCCATACAGCTGGGGCACGTGATAGCTCCCGGCGAAGCCATGCACTTTGCGCTGGGTGCCGGTACAACTGCCCGTGTTCTCCGTCCGTTTGACATAGAGGCAGCCACTGATATGCTTACCCTGTCAACACAAACCACCTGTGGGCCTGCTGCTATGCAACCGCTGAACAGCACCAACTGCCAGCTGAATCAGCCGGTAGCCGACTTTTTCGGCGTGCCGGTATCCGGTTGTGCTCCCATGCAGGTGTTCTTCTTCGATCAATCCACTGGAGGTCCTACCTCGTGGGCGTGGGATGTGGATGGCAACGGCACCACCGATTATGTAACGCAGAATCCTATCCATACCTACACCCAACCCGGACGATATACGGTAAGTCTGACCATTCAGAATGCTGCCGGCATCGACTCCGTGGTGAAGAAGGACTACATCACCGTATTTACCCCACCTGTAGCCAACGCTGGTGTCGATTACACTATCTGTCCCGGCGATACGGTGGATTTAGGTGGAAATCCTGCCGCTACAGGTGGCGATGGCAACTACACCTTCAACTGGGTGCCGCTGGTGGCATTGGAGAATCAGTTTGTTCCCAACCCGGGCGCTTTCCCATCCACTACTACTACCTACACCCTGGTGGTGACTGACGGTAATGGATGTACCTCGAGAGACAGTGCTACAGTTACAGTGAATACACCACCATTGGTAGATGCCGGAGCTGACAGGAGTGCATGTGCCGGTGGCAAGGTGATTCTGGGGGGACAGCCAACAGCTACCGGGACGGGAACCATCACCTATCAGTGGGAGCCCCGCAATCTGGTGGATGACCCAACGGCGGCCAATCCGATAGCAGTGCCACAGACTACTACTACCTTCACCGTGGTGGTTACCGACCAGACCGGTTGTGTAGTGGAAGATCAGGTGACGATTACCGTGAATCCTGCGCCCGTGGTGGATGCAGGATCCTCAGGCACCCTATGTGCCGGTAGTACCGATACATTGGGCGGTAATCCATCGGCTTCCGGCGGTGCAGGCGGATATACCTATCTGTGGTTTCCACCGACAGGGTTAAGCAGTACTGCAGTACCCAATCCGATCGTTACAACCAGCAAAACCACTACCTATACCTTGCAAGTGTTTGATGCAATAGGATGTACAGGGGAAGATACCGTAACAGTCATAGTGACACCGCTACCCAAGGCATTGGCTGGGGCAGATCAGACAGTGTGTGCCGGCACCGGTGTGGTAATTGGCGGCAACCCGACCGCTTCAGGAGGAACAGCACCGTTGCAGGTATTGTGGACGCCATTTGCCGGTCTGGATAATGTAACAGCACAAAATCCTACCGCCACACCAGCAGCTACAACCATTTACACCGTAACTGTGACGGATAGAAATGGATGTGAGGGCACGGACAACGTGACGGTGACCGTGAATCCTACACCGGTTGCCAACGCTGGCAGCGACAAAGCCCTGTGCGGTGGCCTGGGCACTTCCGTGGCCATTGGTGGTAATCCGGCAGGTAGTGGTGGTACTGGCACGCTTACCTACAGCTGGTCACCATCTTCGGCGCTGTCCAACCCGGCAGCACCCAACCCGACAGCTTCACCCGGTGCAACTACAACGTATATCCTGACTGTAACGGACACACGGAATTGTGCGGACAAGGATACCGTAATTGTAGCGGTCAATCCACCGTTGGTGGCCCGTGCCGGTGATGATGTCACCATCTGTGCAGGCGAGTGTGTAGCCATCGGCGACAGCCCTTCAGCCGTTGGCGGAGATGGCAACTATCAATACGTGTGGAGTCCGGCTGCGGGCTTGTCTTCGCCAACTGCCGCCAATCCACAAGCTTGTCCGTTGTCTACCACCACATACGATCTGGTGGTTACTGACGGAAAGGGCTGTAACAGTGCTGATGCCATCACCATTCAGGTGTTGCCTGCGCCGGTAGTACAGATTGATCAACTTGATACGGCATACTGCCTGGAAGGTGCAGCTGTTGCGCTTTCGGGTGTCCCCGTTGGTGGCACCTTCAGTGGTGCAGGGGTGTCGGGCAACACGTTCAATCCGACTGTAGCCGGATTGGGTGCACATACCATTGCCTATGCATTTACAGATGCCAATGGTTGTACTGCTACCGACAGCCTTCCGGTTACTGTTTACCCGAATCCTGCTAAACCAGCCATCTTTGTCCGCAATGATACCTTGTTTGCCACGTCTGGTTTCGACACCTATCAGTGGCTTTTCCAGGGAGTGTCGATCGCCAATGCTACGGATTCTTTCCTGTACCGGCCGGCAGGACAAATCCTGGGCGACTATGAAGTGGTTGTAACCAATGAATTTGGTTGCCCCGCCCGAAGCAACGTGTTTACCTACACATCGGTGTCACCATTGGATGCCATTGGAGCCCAGGTTGAGGTTTTTCCTAACCCGGCAAACAACGAAGTGCAGATACGGATCACGACGACGGAATCCTTGCAAGTATACCTCACCTTGTTGGA
>CAYYHM010000018.1:5906-21374 GCA_964471795.1 uncultured Chitinophagales bacterium
GGATGTCGCTCGAAGGGGCGTGCCGGATCGAAGTTGTAGCGAAGGGTGGCATATTTGCGCCAAACCGTAGCTTCTAAGGATTCCACCACATAGATCATCTTGGGATTGAAGTCGCCGATCCAGGTCATGATCATTTGCTTGTACCAATGATTGACATAGATGGTATCGTGGGCAAACTTGATCAGGGCAGCCTCCACCCCTTTCCCTTGCATGTCCTTTACTACGCCGAACACGATGCCGTACATGGTATCCGGAGGATTCATCTTCTTGTGCCACAAGAACTTGAGTTTGCCCCATAGGTTAAGGTTGCCATGAACATGGCGGAAGATTTGATTGAGCTCGGGAATACAGACCATGAAGCCGACCGGTCTATTTTCATGATAGGCATATATTACAATCCTTGGGTCCATCGCCGCCTTCATGCTATGGATGAGTTTGCGGCCATTTTCGATGGTCATTTCCCGGAAGCCCTCGTGTGTAGCCCACGCACCGTTGTATATCGTCACAAAGTCGTCTGCTATTTGGTTCATGGACATGCCCTGCGCATTCCGCACTTCAATACCATACCGCTGAATGGCAATGGAGGCTTTTCGGAGCAGGCTTTCCGAAGCACCATGATCCAGCAAGCGGTAATAAACCAACTGATTGTAAAACGTTTGGAATCCGTAGTTTCTGAAGAGCGACTCGTAGTAGGGAGGATTGTAGTTGAAGCCATAGGTGGGCGCATCCTCGAAATTGTCGGTGAGCAGGCCCCAAAACTGGTTCTTCTCGCCAAAATTCACCGGTCCGTCCATGCCCTCCATGCCCTGCTGTATCAACCAGTTTTTGGCTGTGTCGAAGAGCAAGTTGGCGGCCTCCTGATTGTCGATGCACTCGAAAAATCCAATGCCGCCAACGGGATAATCCAATGGGTTGCTCATCTTCTCATTTACGAAGGCTGCAATTCTGCCGATGGCCTCATCTGCCCTGTCGAGCAACAGATAACGAACTACTTTGCCATGCTGAAAGGCCTTGTTTCTGGCCGGATCGAACACTTTCTCTATATCCTGTGTGAGGGGGGGTATCCAATGTGGGGTATGCGCATATTGGCGGTAGGGGAGTTGCATCCACCTGCTGATGTCCTTGCTGTCAGTAACCTCAATTGTTCTCATGACCGATGGTTGTGCGGCACAAAGGTACATGTATGGCTGAGAACAGGATGTGCGGGCAGTAAATGCTTCATTCTCAGGCGTCCTATTTTTATCCACATCAGTCAATTTTGTGGAAAAATGTTTGATTAACCTTGCAAAGGCTGTAACTTCGCAGCCGAATTATTCTTGACGCAAATAAACGGTCTCAGACATGCCAAACGTTGGTAAAATCAAGCAAATCATCGGTGCGGTGATTGACGTAAGCTTCGAAGGGGAAGGCAGCAAGCTGCCGGACATCCACAGCGCCTTGCAACTGAAGCGGGAAAATGGTGACATCCTGATATTGGAAGTGCAGCAGCACCTGGGAGAAGACGCCGTGCGTACCATTGCGATGGACGCCACGGAAGGATTGGTGCGCGGTATGGAAGTAGTAGATTTGGAAGTACCTATTTCCATGCCTACCGGTGAAGCTATCAAAGGTCGACTGTTCAACGTAGTAGGTGAGGCCATCGACGGACTGCCTGCCATCACCTCTGAAGTACGGTATCCGATCCACAGAAAGCCACCGGCATTCGAGGATCTGTCTACAGAAACAGAGGTGCTGTTTACCGGAATCAAGGTAATCGACCTCATCGAACCTTACTCAAAAGGTGGTAAGATCGGTTTGTTCGGTGGTGCCGGTGTAGGCAAGACTGTATTGATTCAGGAGTTGATCAACAACATCGCCAAAGGATATGGTGGTTTGTCTGTGTTTGCCGGTGTAGGTGAGCGCACCCGTGAAGGAAATGACCTGATGCGTGAGATGATTGAAGCGGGTATCATGAAGTATGGTGACGCCTTCAAGCATTCCATGGAAGAAGGCGGTTGGGACCTCAGCAAGGTGAATCTGGATGAGCTGGCAGAGAGCAAGGCTACCTTCGTATTCGGACAGATGAACGAGCCGCCCGGAGCCCGTGCACGGGTAGCATTGTCCGGTTTGACTATCGCTGAATACTTCCGTGATGGCGATCCCAATGAAGCGAAAGGAAAGGACATCCTGTTCTTTATCGATAATATCTTCCGTTTCACGCAGGCCGGTTCTGAGGTGTCAGCCCTGTTGGGCCGTATGCCTTCGGCAGTAGGTTATCAGCCTACGCTGGCTACTGAGATGGGATTGATGCAAGAGCGCATCACGTCAACCAAGCGTGGCTCCATTACCTCTGTACAAGCGGTATATGTGCCTGCGGATGACTTGACTGACCCTGCGCCTGCTACCACTTTCGCCCACCTTGATGCTACAACGGTATTGAGTCGTAAGATTGCCGAGTTGGGTATCTACCCTGCCGTAGATCCATTGGATTCTACATCGCGCATCCTTACCCGCGATATTTTGGGTGATGCCCACTATGACTGTGCACAAAAGGTGAAGGAAATCCTGCAGCGATACAAAGAATTGCAGGACATCATCGCTATCCTTGGTATGGATGAACTGTCTGAAGAGGATAAGCTGGTGGTACACCGCGCACGTCGGGTACAGCGATTCCTGTCGCAGCCATTCCACGTGGCCGAGCAGTTCACCGGTATCCCGGGTGTATTCGTAAGCATTGAAGATACCATCAAAGGTTTCAATATGATCATGGATGGTGAAGTAGATAAGTATCCGGAGGCAGCCTTCAACCTAAAGGGTACCATCGAGGATGTTATCAAGGCCGGCGAAAAGATGTTGGCAGAAGCCAAGTAATCGCTTATCCAGAAAATCTGAACCATGCATTTAGTAGTTCTTACTCCGGAAAAAAAGTACTTCGAAGGCGAAGTCAGCCTGATTCAGGTGCCAGGAAGTGATGAGATGGGTGCCTTTGAAATACTGGCCAACCATGCTCCAATCGTGTCTTCCATCCGTTCCGGCAAGGTGCGGATAAAGACCGACAAGGAAGAAAAGATCTTCTTTGTGAAAGGAGGATTCCTGGAAGCCGCCAACAACGATATTTCGCTGTTGGTAGAAGGAGTTACCGAGTAATCATTGCAGCACAGCATACAAAAGGAGGCCCATCAGCCTCCTTTTTTTGTGGCCTATGGGGAGCAAGTCTGGCGTTATCCTGTTAGATTTACAAAAGCAAAACAGAAATACTATGGAAAATACAACACGTGAAGCAATCATCGAAGGATTGAAGAAATCCTACTGGGCCGAGATTGAAACAGTGATGAACTACATGGCCAACTCCCACAACCTGGATGGCATCCGTGCAGAAGAGATCAAGGATTCGCTGAAAGCTGATGTCACTGAGGAATTGAACCACGCCAGCATGTTGGCCAAGCGCATCCGTGAACTCGACGGGAAAATTGATGGTTCCATGCAGTTTACTGCCCGTCAGGTTACCATGCAGCCTCCCGCAGACAGCACAGATCTTTTGTCTGTTATCAAGGGGGTAATTGATGCAGAAGAAGCAGCCATTGCCAGCTACAAGCACCTGATCAAGTTGTGTGATGGTGAGGACTACGTGACGCAGGATCTGGCGATTACCTTGCTGGCAGACGAAGAATCTCACCTACGTGAGTTCAAGGGCTACCTGAAAGCTATCGAAGCGGGAAGGTAAGGGTTATGCCCGGGTTCGCTGAAGCCGGTTAAGCGATGGCGAATCTATTAGGCCGGTGATACAGCTGATAACAGAAGCGGCTTACAGATGTCTGCAAGCCGCTTCTGTTATTATAAAAGTGGATTGTAACTGGTCTAATTGGTACTCCATTTACCCTTCCAGCAAGCGGGCGTATCTGCGAATGAAATGCTGGATCACCGGCTGAATTTCCTGACTTCCATCCATGATCATCTGGAAATCCGTTGGGAATGGTACTGGCTTGCTTTGCAGCTTCTTGCGGGTTTCTTCTTTGAGTGCATCGAGATTGCCCACGGCTGTAGCCGAGAAGTGGTTGAACAAGAAATTAACACTCATCGGGTCGTTCTGCAGCAGACTGTTGCCGGGTTCTGCAAAAATCTGGAGTCTGCCCCGGAAGGTGGCACCCTTTGTCTGCTGCATCTCAATTACCTGTGCAGTGATTTCCTTGAATTTGGCAATCTTGATGTCGTTTCCGGCACTATCCTTCATCACATTTCCGTTGTCATCCAACTGATACACAAAGCCGTCTTCAATTTCCCGGGTTTCTTCATACCGCACCTCTTTTACCTGCTCTGGACCTACTTCAACAATGTCCAGCACAATATCGATTCGATGGTCGAAGTCGTTATTCATGCGACGACGCTCCTGCATGGTTACCAGGGTAAACCATTTGCCGTTTAGTCTGGAGAAATCCAGGCTGTACAGCTGATCCACAAACTCCATCGGTATGATGTTGGGTGATCGGTTCACCACATTGAATAACACCCAATTCATGCCCATATCATAGGCTTTGTCCAGTTGTTGGTCTACATCGCGGTAGTAGGGTGACATGGACTTCAGCTCCACCAGCTGATCATACGCTTCGCGTGCCTGGTATTTGTTGCCTGTTTCCAGTAATCGAATGGCATTGTCGTACAGAAAAGTGGCAGCTTCCTCTTTCCAGGCAATCAGTTGCCTGTTGACATTTAAAAAGGTGAAAGGCACTTCCGATCCTTCTACATACAAGGGCATCAATGGCTTTATCTTCTCCTGACGTTCCTGTATGCGTGTGTACAGGTTGAACACCTCCACAGCGTTACCGGCAGCACCTTCCTGCTTCAGGAACTCAATCCTGTCCAGATCCCGGCGGTTGGCCTTTTCGTAGGCTTCTTGCAACAGCAATACCTGCTTGGGCTTGTTCTTGTTTTTCCGGAGTTTATTGACAGTGCGGGCAATAGCGTGGTCAAAGTTGCCGGTGTTGATCAAACTGTGGGTAGAGGTGCATGCTACCACGGTGAGTGCCAGCAGGATCGATAGGATGAAGGGAGTAGTTCTAAATCGGGTAGAAAAAGAATTCATGGCATGAGCTTTTCGGTAGCAAGTGCAAATAGCATGCTAAAGTTAAGCGGATAGCAACCACACCTGCAACGAAATGATGATTTTGCAATTTAGATACAGTCTAAATAAGCTCAATCGGTTAATTTTCATCTTGTTAATTCCAATCCTGATGTCGGTAAATTCTTTGCCTTCGGTTCAAAGTTTCAGACTTCAAGTTGTAAATTTGCCGACATTCTGAAATCAATTCAAACAACCTACAGCCATCCTGAATCTGGTACTTATGGTGAAAGGCATACTCAATCGTCCACTGCTTCTTGTCCTGTTTCTTGTATTGGGTCTGCAAGGCTCAATTTCAGCCCAGGATATTGATGGAAAAAGCGTATTCAACGTCAACTGTAAGAGTTGCCACATAATGAATCGCAACCTGACCGGCCCTGCGCTGGATGGTGCGTTCGATCGTGTACAGCAGTTCTATGGATTCGACGAAGCGCAGACAACTGAATGGTTGGTTTCGTGGATCCGCAACTCATCTGCGGTAATCGCAAGTGGCGATGAATATGCCAACAACATCTTCAACGAGTGGAACAAGGTGCAGATGAACTCCTTCGTCTCTCTGTCTGACGGAGAGTTGCTCGCTGTGGTGGATTACATCCGCTACTGGGATGATGAAACGAAATACCCATCAGCGACCACAGCAGCTGCAGCACCGGTAGCCGATCAGCCAACCGGTGGCGGTGGTGGCATGTCTACCAACCTGATCTTGTTGGTGCTGGTAATCTTCCTGTTGGTAATCGCTTTGATATTGGCACGTGTCACCAATGTGCTCGGACGAGTGGCTGCTGCCAAAGAAGGTGAAGAGGTACGTGAGGAAAAGCCATTCTATCTTAACAAGACATTCATTACTCTGCTGATTCTTGTCGCTATGGGCTTTGTAGGTTTCAAAGCGGTAGATGGCGCCATTAGCTTGGGCCGTCAGCAGAACTATGCGCCTGAGCAGCCTATCCATTTCTCCCACAAGTTGCACGCCGGTATCAATCAGATTGATTGTAAATATTGCCACGTTGGTGTGGAGAAGGGTAAATCAGCTACCATTCCATCTACGAACATCTGTATGAACTGTCATAAATATGTGAACGTAGGTCCTGATGCTGCTTATAAAGCTGCCAACGGATTGCAAGGCCCCGGCAGCGATACCACACAGATCGCAAAGATCTATGCTGCCGCCGGTTGGGATCCCAACACGCAGACCTACGATAAGTCGCAGGCAAAACCGGTTGAGTGGGTGCGCATCCACAACTTGCCCGACCACGTTTACTTCAACCACGCACAGCACGTAAAAGTAGGTGGGTTGGAGTGTCAGACTTGTCACGGCCCTGTTGAGGAGATGGACGTTGTATACCAGTTCTCTCAATTATCTATGGGCTGGTGTATCAGCTGTCACCGCGAAACTGAAGTTCAGTTCTCTACCAACGGTTACTATGACCACTACTACGAAGACTACCACCAGGCTATCAAGGACGGCAAAGTGGAAGGTGTTACCGTAGAGATGATCGGCGGTACCGAATGTCAGAAATGCCACTATTAATAGTAACTGCTTGAACCGCATAGCTTACCACAAAACAACTCACCGTAATGGCAGAAAATAAATATTGGTTAGGTCTTGATGAACTACAACAAGACCCGGTAGTAGCACAAAGACGCCAGAACGAATTCGCAGAAGAATTGCCCTTGCTGGACATCGTGAACGATGAGGCTGGAAACAATCCTACCCGTCGACGTGACTTTCTGAAGTATATGGGTTTCAGCATCACAGCTGCTACATTGGCCAGTTGTGAGATGCCCGTTCGGAAGGCAATCCCATACGTGTTTGCTCCGGAGGAGATCCGTCCGGGTATTGCTACCTATTTCGCTTCCAGCTATACGGTAGGTGGCGACTATGCCAGCATTCTTGTAAAGACCCGCGACGGCAGACCTATCAAGGTGGAGGCCAATCCGATGAGTCCACTTACCGGCAATGGCACCACGGCCAGGGTACAGGGATCTGTATTGTCGTTGTACAGCAATAACAGAAAGCAACAGCCTTCCATGGATGGCAATGCAGTTACCTGGTTTGAGCTGGACAATGCTGTACTGCCCCAATTCGCCTCTCTGGCTGGGCAGGGTAAGCAGATTGCTATTGTAACTTCTACTATTCTCAGCCCCTCTACCAAGCAGCTGATTGCTGACTTTGGCGCTAAGTATCCAACCGTAAAGCATGTTGCTTACGACCCGGTTTCTTATGCCGGCATCATCAAGGCCAATGAGCGTTCTTTTGGCAAGGCAGCCATGCCGGGTTACCGTTTTGATAAGGCGGATGTTATCGTTAGCTTGGGTGCTGATTTCCTTGGTACCTGGTTAGCTCCCGGTATTTTCACGGAGCAATATGGCAAAAATCGGAAGCCGGTAGGGGACAATCCTACCATGAGCCGTCACATTCAGCTGGAGTCGGTACTCACTATAACAGGCGCTGCCGCCGACGTACGATATGCCATGACGCCATCATCGCTGCGTCTGGCATTGCTGAACCTGCACAATCTGATTGCCAACAAAGCCGGTGCTGCCACCATCAGTGGTGTTGCGGCACATGATAAGCAAGATAAGCTGACAGCCGTTGCCAATGAGTTGTGGGCTGCCAAAGGTGCATCGCTGGTTGTAGCCGGCAGCAACAATGCCGATGAGCAGGTGCTGGTAAACGCTATCAACAACATGTTGGGCAACTACGGCACCACACTTGACTGGGCCAATGCCGGTCACTATAAGCAAGGTAACGAAGAGGCACTGGCAGCACTGATTGCCGATATGCAGGCAGGAAGTGTTGGAGCTGTGCTGGTTCATGACTGCAACCCGGCATACGACAACCCGCTGGCACAAGCATTTGCTGATGCGGTAGCCGGTGTTCCCCTGACCATTTCCATGAGCAGCGTGCACAATGAGACAGATGCTTTGATGAAGCATGCTGCTCCGACACATCACTACCTCGAAAGCTGGGGTGATGCAGAGCCGGTAGCCTATCATTACTCGCTTGCGCAGCCTACCATCCGCAACATCTTCGATACCCGTCAGTTTGAAGATAGCCTGATGACCTGGATGCAGGATGCGGTGAATCCGGCCGACTACGATTCTACACCCGGATTGGAGATTGAGAGAACACCGGATCTGAGCGACGGAAAAGACGCCCTGCCCCGCAAGCCATATCGCAGCAAATTCTACGACTATCTGAAGCAGTATTGGGAAAACAACATCTTCCCGACGCAAGCTGCATTCTCCGGATTCCAGGCTTTCTGGGACAAGGTGCTGCATGACGGCGTCTACGTAGCTGCAGCTCCGTCAGTGGATGCTCCTTCCTTTGCTGCAGATATCGCTTCAGCAGGAAGTGCAGTAAGTAACAATCTGTCTGCTTCCGGCATGGAAGTGGTGTTCTATGAGAAAGTAGCCCTGGGTAATGGCAGTCACGCTGACAACCCCTGGTTGCAGGAAATGCCAGATCCAATCACCAAAGCTACATGGGACAACTACATCCTGATGTCGGTGGCTGATGGTGAGGCGGAAGGAATTGGCCATAAAGACACGGGCAAGGTGTACAAGTTGACCGTAAATGGTCAATCTGTAGAACTACCCGTTATCGTACAGCCCGGTTTGGCTAAAGGCACTGTGGCAGTAGCTTTGGGATACGGCCGCACCGTATGCGGACCTGCCGGAATAGAAGTAGGAAAGAACGTATACCCGATGGTAGCCACACAAGGTGGCCTTATGCAGTATGTGTCGCAAGGTACTGTGGAAGCTACCGGTGCTACCCATGAGATTGCACAGACGCAGACACACCACGTGATCAACTCTGAAGGCAATCTGGAAAAGCGTACCGTCATCCGGGAAGGCATCCTGCCTACCATTGAACATACCATCCATGAGATCCATGAGATGCGTCATGAGTTTCAGCACCTGAACGAGCGCACGCTATATCCGGGTCACGAAGAAACATACGCCCGTGGTCATCACTGGAAGATGTCTATAGACCTGAACAGCTGTATTGGCTGTGGCTCTTGTACCATTGCCTGCCACGCTGAGAACAACGTGCCTGTGGTAGGTAAGCGCGAGATCATCCGGGTGCACGAAATGCACTGGTTGCGTATCGACCGCTACTACACCGGTGAGGACCTGGAGAACCCGGACGTGGTATTCCAGCCCATGCTCTGCCAGCACTGCGACAACGCACCGTGCGAAAACGTGTGTCCGGTAGCTGCTACCAACCACAGCTCAGAAGGTCTGAATCAGATGGCCTACAACCGTTGTATCGGAACACGCTATTGTGCCAACAACTGTCCATATAAAGTTCGTCGTTTCAACTGGTTCGATTACTGGGGTGCTGACAGCTTCCCATGGAACGAGCATGACGACTACGATATGGCCAGCGACCTGACCCGCATGGTGTTGAATCCGGATGTTACCGTTCGTAGCCGCGGTGTAATGGAGAAATGTTCTTTCTGCGTACAGCGTATTCAGGAAGGCAAACTGGCGGCCAAGAAGGAAGGACGCCAACTACGTGATCAGGAAATCAAGTCGGCTTGTATGCAAGCTTGTCCAACCAACGCCATCACTTTCGGTGACTACAACGACACAGAAAGTGAGGTAAGGAAGCAACTGGATGGCGATGGACGTACCTTCTTCGTGATTGAAGAGGTGAACACCCAGCCATCAGTGGGCTATCAGGCCAAGATCCGCAACAGAAGCGAAGCTGAGAATGCCGAACGCAGAGGTGTAGCCGTTGCGCACACTGCTGATGCTCATAATGAAACAGAAGCCTAATTCTAAAATCTGACGAGGATGTTCGTATCACCAATTCGAGAACCACTCATTACCGGTAATAAGGATTACCATCAGATCACAGAGGATATTGCCCGTCCTACCGAAGGCCGTCCGCAGATCGGCTGGCTGATCGGTATGGGTATTGCCAATGTGCTGCTGCTGCTTGGCGTTTCTATGATGCTGTATACCATCTGGTTCGGTATAGGTACATGGAACCTGAACCGTACCATAGGTTGGGGATGGGACATCACCAACTTCGTATGGTGGATCGGTATCGGCCACGCAGGTACATTGATTTCAGCGATTCTGCTGCTGTTCCGCCAAAAGTGGCGGACAGGTGTAAACCGTGCTGCTGAGGCCATGACCATCTTCGCCGTATTGTGTGCTGCATTGTATCCCGGCATTCACATGGGACGCTTGTGGGTACCTTTCTACATCTTCCCGTATCCTAACACACGTGCCGTATGGCCCAACTTCGACTCACCCCTGTTGTGGGACGTGTTCGCCATCTCTACTTACTTTACTGTATCGTTGCTTTTCTGGTATATCGGTCTGGTGCCTGATTTGGCTACCCTCCGCGACCGTGCCAAGAGTAAGCTCCGTAAGGGCATCTACAAAGCGCTTAGCTTTGGCTGGAAAGGCAGTGCCAAGCAATGGCAGCGGTTCGAGTCCATCTCGCTGGTGCTGGCCGGTTTGGCAACACCACTGGTATTGTCGGTACACACCATCGTATCATTCGACTTCGCCACATCGGTGATCCCGGGATGGCATACCACCATCTTCCCGCCTTACTTCGTAGCAGGAGCGATCTTCTCGGGATTTGCCATGGTATTGACCTTGATGATCATCACCCGGAAACTCCTGAAACTGGAAGACTACATCACCATCGGCCACATCGAGTCGATGAACAAGATCATCATCCTTACCGGTTCTATCGTAGGTGTTGCCTACACTACAGAGTTGTTCGTGGCCTGGTACTCCGGTAACATTTACGAGCAATATGCCTTTATGAACCGTGCCTTCGGACCTTACGCCTGGGCATACTGGATCATGATGACATGCAACGTAATCAGCCCGCAAATCATGTGGTTCAAGAAGCTGCGGAGAAGCATTACCGTCACGTTCATCCTGTCCATTATCATCAATATTGGTATGTGGTTCGAGCGTTTCGTGATCATTGTTACCTCCCTGCACCGCGATTTCTTGCCTTCCAGCTGGGCCTATTATGTGCCTACCTTCGTGGAAGTAGGCATCTTCGTTGGTACACTGGGTATATTCTTTACCCTGTTCCTCACGTTTGCCCGTGTGTTCCCGGTGATTGCTATTGCGGAGGTGAAGAGCATCTGGCGTACGTCGAGCAATCAGGCCATTGAAGGCTTCAAGGAGAAGGAAGCAAAGGCGCAACTGGAAGAAACAACTGCATCTGCATAACCGATACAACCCAAACAAATGACAAACAAGAAATATTTGCTGGGCATTTTTGACGATGAAATCACACTGCTGAAAGCGGTGAAGGGTATTCGTGGTGCAGGGCAGAAGATACACGACGTATACACACCGTTCCCGATTCACGGGTTGGATGATGCAATGGGCCTCAGGGGCACACGATTACATACTGCCGGCTTCCTGTTCGGAGCCACCGGTGTGTTGTTGATGTTCCTGTACATCACCTGGATCAACACGGTAAACTATCCCATCATCGTGGGTGGAAAGCCGTACTTCGCACTGCCGGCCTATGTGCCAGTATTGTTTGAAATCACGGTATTAAGTGCTGCTGTGGGCATGGTAATCGCCTACTTTGTACGCAACGGTCTTAGCCCCATTCGCCAGGAGCCGATCCTTGATGAGCGTGCTACAGACCATAAGTTCGTGGTAGCTTTTGCTGCCGATAACATGGATACTGAGGACATGCTGAAGGTGCGTGATCTGCTGCAGCAGCATGGTGCATCTGAGGTTAATGAAAAGATAATCGACTAAATCGCCGATCATGCTGAATAAATTACAACAGCGTATAATGGCTATAGTAGTGCTGAGTATGGCAGTTACGGCTTGTAACACCAGTGCTGAGCATCCCGGCTATATCTATTTTCCTGATATGACCTACAGTCAGGCATATGAGACCATGACGCCCAACCCGGTGTATGGTGATAGTGTGACGCAGCAACTTCCGGTCTATGGCGCTATTCCGCGTGGTTTTCAGCCATTCCACTACGAGAACACCATCAGCGACTATGCCCGCGCTGCCACTGATCTTACCAACCCGATAGAAGCTACCGAGGAGAATATCGCCGAGGGTAAGTACTTCTTCGAGATCTATTGTGCTATCTGCCATGGTGAAAAAGGCGAAGGCAACGGACACATCGTACAGATGGAAAAGTTTCCGGCTCCACCTACCTACTTCAACGACTACATGCTGAATCTGGAGGATGGCAAGATGTTTTATTCCATCCACTTCGGTAAGGGTCTGATGGGTTCCTATGCCAGTCAGCTCACACAAGAGGAGCGTTGGAAAGTAATATTGTACATCAATAAGATGCAGGACGACTTCGTAGGTGCCAACGCCCCGGCAGCAGAAGCACCGGCTGCCGAAACAGCCATGAACAACTAAACCCAAAAAGTGAAGCAATGAACTTGACGGATCAATTTCAATTCACCGGCAGTCAGAAGCGATTTACCTATGGCCTGATGGGTGTAGGTGTGGTAACGCTGCTGATAGGCATTATCATGGCTTTGTCCGGTAGCCATACACTGGCCAACAAAGTATGGGTAGGCATCCTGGTAAACAATATGTTCTTCCTGGGTTTGGCACTTGCCGGCTTGTTCTTTATTGCAGTGAATTATCTTGGCTATGGAGGCTGGTATCTTACGGTAAAGCGTGTGCCTGAAGCGATGAGTATGTTCATACCGGTAGCGGGTGTGCTTATGTTGGTCATTCTGGTAGGTTTGTGGACACATAGCCATCATATCTACCATTGGGCCGCAGAAGGTATAACTGACCCAAACAGTGATAACTATGACAAGCTGATTGCCGGCAAAGCGGCTTACCTTAATAAGCCGTTCTTTACGCTTAGGGTGTTGTTGTACTTCGGTATCTGGACCTTCTTTGCACATCACTTGAGGAAGCTATCATTGCAAGAGGATCAGATCGGCGGAACGGCCTCTTACACAAAGAGCAAGGTGTATTCTGCGTTATTCTTGGTATTGTTTGCAGTGTCCAGCTCTATGATGGCATGGGACTTGCTTATGTCGATCGACTCGCACTGGTACTCTACCCTGTTTGGCTGGTATACTTTCGCTACATTGTTCGTTTCAGGTATCGCAGCTATCATCCTGCTGGTAATCTTCCTGAAGGCCAATGGCTATCTGCCTCAAGTAACCACAGAGCACCTGCATGATCTGGGTAAGTTCATGTTCTCCTTCAGCATCTTCTGGACCTACCTGTGGTTTAGCCAGTTTATGCTGATATGGTATGCCAACTTGGGTGAATCAACCACCTATTTCCGTACCCGCATGGATGAGTATCCATTCTTGTTCTACATGGTACTGTTCATCAACTTCATCATCCCGTTCTTTGCCTTGATGACCCGTCAGTCCAAGCGCCAGATGGGTATGCTGGGCACCATTGCCGTTTTTGTACTCATTGGCCACTGGTTCGATTATTACCTGATGGTTGTACCCGGAGCTACCGGCAACGGAATTACTTTCGGAATTTTTGAAATCGGTCTAACAACTGGCTATGTAGGACTGTTTCTGTTTATAGTATTGCGACAACTCACCAAGGCGAAACTGGTGGCAGCACGCCATCCTTTCTTCAAGGAGAGTCTGGAGCATCATACCTGATAAAACGAAGAACCTAACGATATGACTGGAGTATTAATCGCCATCACAGCCATTCTGATTTTCGTAGTCCTGGTGCAAATAGCCCGCACTACGGAACTGGTGAACGTCATCAAAGGCGATGACAAGAATGATGATAGCAACCGCTTTCAGGCTACCCTGCTCATGGTGTTTCTGGTAGTGGGGATGATCGCCATGGTGTGGTCAGTCTTTCATTTTCAGGATCGATTCCTGCCTGAATCAGCATCTGCACATGGTTTGTTGATCGACCAGATGTTCAACGCTACACTGGTAGTGACCGGAATTGTGTTCGTAGTGACACAGATTCTACTGTTTTGGTTCGCCTACAAGTACCGTGAGCGCAAAGGAAACACAGCTTACTACTACCCTGAAAACAACAAACTGGAATTGACCTGGACGATTATTCCGGCTATTGTACTCACATTCTTAGTAGTACAAGGTCTTTCCAGTTGGTATACCATTACCGGAAAAGCACCGGAAGAAAGTCTGGTGTTTGAGGCGACCGGCAAGCAGTTTGCCTGGATCATCCGATTCCCCGGAGTAGATGGTGAATTGGGAGAGCAAGGGCCACGCAGTCTGGTGAGTCCTACCAACGAGGTAGGAATCAATTGGGAAGATCCTGCAGCCAAGGATGACTTTATCTCAAATGACATCGTATTGCCGGTGAACAGACCGGTACAAGTACGCATCAACGCATTGGATGTGCTGCATTCTTTCTATCTGCCACACTTCCGGCTGAAGATGGATGCTGTACCCGGAACGCCTACTACCTTTTGGTTTACGCCAACTGTTACCACAGCGGAGATGCGTGAGAAAACAGGCAATGCTGAGTTTGACTATGAGCTAGCCTGTGCTGAGCTTTGTGGACGTGGTCACAGCTCCATGCGCAAGCTGGTAAAGATCGTAAGTGAGGAAGAGTACAACGACTGGGTTGCGCAACAGAAGCCATACTCGGAACTGGTGGGCGCCTATGAAACAGTAGCCCCCGAAGAGCAGCCGGCTGAAGAAGTGGCTGCCTCAGACAATACCGGCGGTGATATCACCGCTATGAACCAAAACTGATTGAAATCACCCATTCCCGATAGCGCTATATTGCACGGAAACATTAAACCACAGTATCCATGAGCGAGTCTCAAGTTCTGATTTCCCAACATGATGATCAGCACGTTGACCATCATCATGACGAACACCATCACCATGAGGAGACGTTCATCAGTAAGTACATCTTCAGCATGGACCACAAAACCATTGCCAAGCAGTTCCTGATCACAGGAATCATCTGGGCAGTGATTGGTGGTTTTCTGTCGGTTCTTTTCCGCTTACAGCTGGGATTTCCTGATGCTGACGTAAGCTTCCTGGAGCCATTGATGGGTAAATGGCTGACACCGGACGGAAAGATTGATCCGGATTTCTACAATGCATTGATTACGATGCACGGTACGATTCTGGTATTCTTCGTGCTCACAGCGGGATTGAGTGGAACCTTTGCCAACTTCCTGATACCCCTGCAAATTGGGGCCAGGGATATGGCATCACCTTTCCTGAATATGCTCAGCTACTGGCTATTCGTAGTAGCCTCTGTAATCATGCTGGCATCTTTCTTTGTGCCTGATGGACCTGCAGCCGGTGGATGGACTGCTTATCCGCCGCTTAGCTATCTGGCAGGGCAGGGAATGACACTATGGCTTGCTTCATTAGCGGTGTTCGTAGCGTCTTCCTTGGTGGGTGGT
>CAYYHM010000018.1:21474-32946 GCA_964471795.1 uncultured Chitinophagales bacterium
GACACTATGGCTTGCTTCATTAGCGGTGTTCGTAGCGTCTTCCTTGGTGGGTGGTTTGAACTATGTCTCTACCATCCTGAACATGCGTACAAAAGGAATGAGCATGTTTAAGATGCCCCTGACAATTTGGGCGATTTTCTTTACTGCTATCATCGGTATTTTGTCATTCCCGGTTCTACTGGCAGGATTTGTACTCTTGATTTTCGACCGCTCCATCGGTACAAGCTTCTACATTTCAGATTTGGTTGTAGGTGGAGAATTCATCGATAAAGGATCCGGAAGCCCCATCTTGTATGAGCACCTGTTCTGGTTCCTCGGACACCCGGAGGTGTACATCGTGATTTTGCCAGCCATGGGTATCGTGAGTGAGGTATTGTCGGTACATGCACGCAAGCCGGTATTCGGATACCGTGCCATGGTATTCTCTATCCTGGCTATCACCGTGTTGTCGTTCCTGGTATGGGCGCACCACATGTTCGTATCCGGTCTGAATCCTTTCGTAGGTTCCATCTTCGTATTGTTCACCCTGATGATTGCTGTTCCGTCAGCTATCAAGGTATTCAACTGGATTACCACCATCTGGCGTGGTAACCTGCGGCTGAATCCTCAGATGTTGTTCGCAATCGGGTTCGTGTCGATGTTCATCTCCGGGGGTCTTACCGGTATCTTCCTGGGTAACTCTACCATCGATATTCAGTTGCACGACACGTACTTTGTGGTGGCTCACTTCCACATTGTGATGGGTGTGGCGGCCTTCGTGGGAATGTTTGCCGGTGTGTACCACTGGTTCCCTAAGATGTATGGTCGTTACATGAATCAGACGCTTGGATACGCTCACTTCTGGTTGACATTCATCGGTGCCTACCTGATCTTCTGGCCGATGCACTATCTGGGTATGGCTGGTGTACCACGCCGTTATCCAACCTTCGATACGTTCGATGCATTTAGCCAGTTCTCCGGCATGAATGCCTTTATCTCTGTAGCTGCTATCCTCGTATTCTTTGGTCAGTTCCTGTTCATCTTCAACTTCTTCCATAGCATTTGGAAAGGTCGTCAGGTGAAGGAAGAGAACCCTTACGGCGCAACTACGCTGGAGTGGACAACACCAATCAATCCAGGCCACGGCAACTGGGTGGGTGAGATTCCTGAAGTACATCGTTGGTCATATGACTATGCTAAGGATGGCAGGGAGTTTATACCACAGACTGAACCGTTGACAGAGGAAGAGAAGAAACACGCTGAGTCGCACTAAACCAAGCAATCTACGGTAGCATGCAGCAACCAGGTGTCCATCAAGCAAGCATAGCCAATCTCATAGCGGCTAAGATTAGCGACTACAAGCAGTTGGTCAAGTTTCGACTGGCTTCAATAGTCGTGTTTTCGGCCGGGATGGGTTATCTGTTGGCTGTTGATGGCATCATACCGTGGGGTAGTCTTGTGCTGGTGATGTTGGGCGGATTTCTGATTACCGGTTCTGCCAACACGCTGAATGAGATCATAGAAAAGGACTACGATAAGTTGATGACCCGGACTGCCGGAAGACCATTGCCCACCAATCGAATGAGTACGGTAGAGGCATTGTTGGTTGCCGGTATTACAGGCGTAGCGGGCATATTCATTTTGGCCTACTACTTCAACTACCTGTCTGCGTTAATCGGAGCCTTGTCATTACTGACCTATGCCTTTATCTACACCCCCTTAAAGCGAATCTCCAACATTGCGGTGTTTGTAGGAGCCATACCGGGCGCATTACCACCCATGATCGGCTGGGTTGCCTATACGGGAACCATTGGACTCGAAGCTTTCGTGCTTTTCTCCATACAGTTCTTGTGGCAGTTCCCGCATTTCTGGGCGATCGCTTGGGTATCTCATGAGGACTACCAGAAGGCAGGATTCCAGCTTTTACCGGCCAGCGAAGGTCGCAGCAGGACAAGCGCTTTCTACGCTATGGTGTACGTGTTGTTCCTGTTGCCGGTAAGTCTGTTCCCATATTTCATGGGCATGTCCGGACTGGTAAGTGCCATCATCATCTTCTTGGTAGGGGTCATATTCCTGGTTCAATCCATTCAATTATATACATCGGTCGACAATAAGTCAGCAGTCAGGCTGATGCTTGGCTCCTTCGTGTACTTGCCGGTTGTATTGTTGGCCTTGGTAATTGATAAACTGTAATAATGAGCGTGAGTATCACCACACGTCCGGAAAGTCAGCACATATATGCGCAGCGTTTTGCGTTGTGGCTGGCTATTGCTTCCATGGTGATGATGTTTGCAGGTCTCACCAGTGCCTATATCGTAAAGAAGGCTGATGCAGAGAACTGGATTACCTTTGCTCTACCGACCGTTTTTCTGGTAAGTACCGTCGTGATCGTGCTCAGCAGTGTCACTATGCATCTGGCGATGATTAGCTTCAAGCGAAACAAGCTACATCAGTACCGACTGTTGTTGGGCATCACCTTGCTGCTGGGATTAGCCTTTATCGGGTTGCAATATGCCGGGTGGAGAGATCTGGTAGGACAGGGGTTCTATTTGGCACGTGAAGTATCCAGCGACTTTTTCTACGTGATATCTGGTGCACATGCCGCCCACGTTTTGGGTGGTTGCGCTATTTTGTTGGCCAGCTATCTAGGTATTCATCGAAAATTGAAGACCCTTAACAAAAGCAACACAGAGCCAGTCAGTGAAGCACGGAAATTCCGGGTGGAACTGGTTGCTACCTACTGGCATTTCGTGGATGTACTTTGGATCTACCTCTACGTATTTTTAGTTTACAACAACGCTTAAACCCTTTCCCGAATGGCAACAGCTACAGAACATGTAATCGATCATCAACAGGACCAACAGCTTTGGAGTGGCGGTGTATCGCCCTTCAAAACCAGCTATGGTAAGCTGATGATGTGGTACTTCCTGGTGTCAGATGCCTTTACTTTTGCGGCATTCCTGATTACCTATGGCGCCATCCGCTTTTCTAACGGCCAGGAGTCGTGGCCCGAGCCGGCCAAGGTGTTCGATGCCTTCCCGTTGCTGGGTCACGGATATCCGCTGATGTTCGTGAGCTTGATGACGTTCATCCTCATTATGAGCTCCGTATTCATGGTACGTGCCGTGCAGGAAGGTCATATGATGAACCGGAAAGGGGTAATCATGTGGATGGGACTCACCATCCTCGGAGGGGCTGCATTTCTCGGCTGTCAGGCCTATGAGTGGGCGCACATGATTGAACTGGGTTTGCATGGCGAGCCTGGCGGTATGACGATTGCCAATCCCATTACTTATTATACTGGTCCACATCATACTGGTGACATCTTTGTAGGCCCGCTGGCCTTTGGCCACCTGTTCTTCGCCATCACCGGTTTTCACGGTTTTCACGTATTTACAGGTGTGGTCATCAATATCATCATCTGGATTATGGCCATTGCCAAGGTGTTTGAGAAGCGTGGACATTATGAGATGGTGGAGAAGGTAGGACTGTACTGGCACTTCGTGGACCTGGTGTGGGTATTTGTGTTCCTTGGATTTTATTTGTTGTAAGCAGGAAATTTCGGTAAGCATATGATGACGAGAGAAGAATATACACATCACGTTAGCGCAGTATGGCGTGCAACAGCCATATTGGCCATCGTTACCATCGTAGAAGTAGGTATAGCCCTCATCTATGATCAGTTTTTTCATGAAAGCGGCATGAAGATGGGATTGAACATCTTCATGGTTGTAGCCACCTTGCTGAAGGCATTCTATATCGTGTCCGTGTTCATGCACCTGAAATATGAAAAGCGTGCCCTGGCACTTACCATCCTGATGCCATTGGCATTCCTGGTTTGGTTCATCATCGCTTTCATTTGGGAAGGTATTTCATGGTATAACCTTCGGGAGATTTTCTGATGAGCGAAAAGAATCGCAAACTATTGGTCACTGCAATGGTGATAGCCATGTTGGTGATTCTTCCGCTGATTTCTTTCTTCTTTTTACGCTCCGGTAAGAGCATGTGGAGCGACAGATCCATTCCTGCCTATGCCCTTACCAATCAGTTAGGTGAAGCATTTGGGACGGAGCAATTGCAGGGTAAGGTCTATGTGGCTGCATTCCTATACAGCACCTGTGATGATCCCTATTGTGACAGCGTGGTGGTAACACAACAGCTGGTTCAGGAACAATTTGCCGACAATACAGATCTTATACAACTTACCTTTTCGATAGATCCTGAAGTAGACTCTGTGCCTGTTTTGCAGGACTGGGCTACTGAGATGGGCGCCACACCGGGTTTCTGGTATCTGCTTACCGGTGATAAGGCTACCGTGGCCAAGGTAGTGGTTGGGGGATATAGGATTACCAAACTTAGATTCCGTGAGCCAAGGTTCTCAGGTCTGAAAGCAAGCCCTCGGATTACCATCATCGGGAAGGATGGTTTCATCAAAGGGTACTACAAAACCGAAACAGCAAGACATCGCGAACGCCTGATGCGTGCCATTCAAACGGAATTGGATTCCTGAGAACCCTTTGTCTTCTGGCTTGTTACTCGATTATAATGTTACGACCATGATAACTGACGCATTAGCAGCCAGACAGAAGGGCCTTACACGGGTTGTCATAGCAGTATCACTGCTTATTCCAGTAGTGGTAGCCATTCTGCTGTTTATGACACCGCCGCAGGTGACATCTGATTTTGACTTTACTGTGCTGCCCCGTCTGCATGCTGTCTTCAACTCGTTGACAGCTGTTCTGCTGGTACTAAGTTTCTTCTTCATCCGCGCCAAAAACATAACTGCCCATAAGACAGCCAACTTGTTTGCACTATTGTTGTCTGTGTTGTTTTTGGTAAGCTATGTGGTGTACCATACTTTCACGGAATCTACGCCCTATGGCGGCGAGGGTAATATCCGGTATCTGTATTATTTCATCCTCATCACCCACATTATACTGGCAGTAGTGATTGTGCCTTTGGTATTGTTCACCTTTATGAGGGCCTTGTTTGGCGATTTTGAGAAGCACCGGAAGATAGCAAAGTGGACACTTCCCTTGTGGCTATATGTGGCTGTAACGGGTGTGATTGTGTATGTGATGATTTCACCCTATTACGGCAACTAATTTGATGGGATAACGTTCCTCTGAATAGTAAATGATGGGAAAGATAATCTCTGTTGTAGTTGGATGGTTGGTTTTTCTGGCAGCGATGCCTGCACAGGCACAGTGTTCCATGTGCAAGGTAACCGCTGAAAGCTCCATCGCTGACGGTGGTTCAGGCGTCGCCTTGGGTCTGAATACAGGCATACTATATCTGGCTTCCTTTCCGTACCTGTTGGCCGGCATCATCATCTTTATGTGGTACAGACGACAGAAACGTCGTAAGCTCTACGAAGCACTCAACATATAGTGATCAATCTGTGCACTCATAGTGTGTAAACCGCTGTTGCAGGGTTTGCTTCAGCTTTGAGCTGTAGACCTTTTCCCCTGTGGCCTTGGTGGGCAGGTGCTCTCGTTGTTTCGCTTTCTCTTCTTCCGGTAATCGATTGAAGTCACGGCAGTCTACGCTACAACAAGCCTCATAGGCCGCACGGCAGGAGTCGCACTGAATAAACAAGATGTGACACTCCTGATTGACACAGTTGGTGTGGGTATCACAAGGCGCACCACACTGATGGCAATGGCTGATCACTTCATCGGAGATCCGCTCTCCCAGCCGGTCATCGAACACGAAGTTCTTTCCCAGGTATTTGTTGTCCAGTTCGTCTACCTTGATCTGGCGGGCGTAGTCAATAATACCGCCCAGTAGCTGATTCACGTCCGAAAAGCCATGATGCCGGAAGTAAGCGGAAGCTTTTTCGCAACGGATACCGCCGGTACAGTACAAAATGATCTTCTTGTCCTTCTTGTCGGCGAGTCGTTCCACCATCTCAGGAAGAACATCCCTGAAGGTAGCTCCCTCCGGGCCGATGGCTCCCTGGAAATGCCCAACCTCATATTCATAGTGGTTGCGCATGTCAACTACTATGGTGGCAGGGTCTTGTACGGCTGCATTGAATTCTGATGCAGTCATGTGGTAGCCCACATTGGTTACATCATAGGCATAATCATCCAGGCCATCATTCACGATCTTCTGACGCAGCTTGATAATGAGCTTGTAGAAGGACTTTCCATCATCTTCCACGGCAATCTTGATGGGCATGTCAGCCAGCGCCGGGATAGCCTGCAAAGTGTCCAGAAAGGCGTTGTAATTATGCTCAGGCACACTCATCTGTGCGTTGATGCCTTCGTTGGCAACATAGATACGGCCAAAGCACTGCAAGGCACTCCAGACTTCATATAACTCATTGCGAAACGCATGTGGGTCACCAATACGTACATAGCGATAGAAGGATAACGTAATCCTGCTGAAGGGTTCCTCCATCAGTTTTTCCTTCAGTACTCGCTTGTCTATGCGGTTGTGTAATACCATTTATCCTGTTTTTACAGGTCAATACAGGCAATAGCAAAGGTACTACATTCAGGCGGCTCGCTGCAGCTGATACCGGTCTATGAGGGGGTCGATGACACGAAACCAAAGCGGAGGAATCATCAACATATAGAACATGCCAAAATAGCCGACAGGCAACTCCGGACTTTCGGCCTGCGATACCAGCGTATGATACGGCTTGGAAGCCTTCATGTGGTGATCCGAGTGTCGTGATAGCTCCACCAGTGTAAACCGCGAGGTGATGCTGTCCGACTGCCAGGCATGTTCCGGCATGAACTTGCTGCCCGGTTGCCGAACCAGCCCATAGTGCTCACCATAGTTCACTGTTTCGAGCAGGAAGAAGGCTACGAATGATTGTAATAAGTAGGCAGCCATCACTGCGGGCGATACTGCCAACAGTCCTGCAGCAATCAGGAGTTGTGCCAGGGCACTGCGTACGACAAAGTTTTGCAGTCCATAGGGCGATTTCTCCTGTCGCTTCCACCTCTCGGCTTCCAGCCGCCATGCACTTAGCCACTGTGCCGGCACGGTTCTGGCGAAATATCGGTAGAAGGTCTCTCCGCGGCGTGCCGTTGCCGGATCTTGTGGCGTACCTACCAATCGGTGGTGACCCCGAATGTGTTCTACGTAGAAGTGGGTGTAATTTACCAGCAACAGGTTCCAGATACCCAGATTTTGCCACCAGCGCTCCTTACGGTGGATCAGTTCATGCGCTACGGTTATCCCGCTGACACCCGCATTCAAACCGGTTGAAAGAGCAGCACCCCACCAGGCCGATCCGGTAAGCCATCCACCGTAAACACCAATGAGCAAGGTGACGATTGCGGCTGTATGCAGCAATACATTCAGCAACAGGATCAGGTTAGGAATTCCTGCCTCTTCAGCCGGGTTATCCCGTTTATCTTTCAATCCCATTACGTCAATGATGGGGAGCAACCCGAGGGTAAACAATACGTTACCCCATGCCCATCCGCCTCCCAACAGGTTTCCGGCCAGCACAACTATACCCGGAACCAGACTTAGTGCATATCTCCAACTTCCGTTCATATGGCATTAGTTTATTCTTTCCACTTGATGGTACATCCAATGGCGCGTGTAGTTGCAGGGTCAGGTGCCTGACCTTTCTGCAGTGCCGCAATGGCATTTTCGAGGTACAGGATCTCAGCAGCTTCAGCATCCATAGGGCTATCATCGATTGAGCCCACGTAGGCTACTTTGAATGTTCCGTTCGCTGCAGTTTGCAGCAGGTATATATGTGGTGTCTTGGTGGCACCGTACTGTCGGGCAATCTCCTGGGATTCGTCTACCAGATAAGGGAAGGTGTATCCCTTTTCGCGAGCCCTGATTTGCATTTGCTCATAGCTGTCTTCCGGCACCCGCAGCGGGTCATTGGGGTTGATGGCTACAACAGGAAAGCCCTGAGGGGCAAACTTCTTGTCCAGTGCCATGATGCGTTCTTCATAGGCTTTGGCATAAGGGCAATGATTGCAGGTGAAAATCACGATTACCCCGGGTTTTGCGGAATAATCAGATAAGGACACCATGTTGCCATCCACGTTCTTCAGGGTAAAGCCACCGGCGATGTCACCGGGGTTATATCCTTGTGCTATACCTGATAGCGTCAACAAGGATACGGTAAGTGTTAGCAGTAGTCTTCTCATTGTTGGTTGATGATAGGTTCAATGATTTGTTCCAGTTCCGTAAATGTAAGTGGCTTTTCGTAAAAACGATATAAGCCGGTAGATGGTTGCAGAAAAAGTGTGGCCGGAATGGCACCACTCCATTGGCTGTCGATGGCCGGGATGAAAACATTCGGATCTTTTTCGTCGAGTATCCATACCGTACTTTGGAGGTTCATTTTGTCCATAAACGGAACAACACGCGTGTAAATATCCTTCGGTCTGTCCAGACTTAGCAGTATGACTCGAACCCTTTTCGTGTCATATTTCTCCCGAATTTGTTCAAAATAGGGCAACTCCTCTACACAGGGCACACACCAGGTTGCCCACAGGTTGATGATAATCAGGCTATCAGTTTCACTGTCGAGTAGTGAGGAGACAGCGTCCAATTTCTGTAATAACGGCCTGTTCTGTGAAAATCCAGTATATCCGAAAAGCATGAAAGTGACAGAAAAGGAGACGGTTGTCCCTGTATTTCGTAGTAATTCAAGCAAACTTAATCTTGTAGGAATTTGCATAGAATAAGCAGAATGAAAGTTTCTAAATCGTTAAGTTTGATATATTATGCAGTTAAATTGTCATGCATTGAATCAATAAAGGTTCGTGCAATTGATGACAACTGAGTAAAATACCCCCAGTATGAGCGTAAAAACTGCCACCCACACTACCTATGACCTATTGGGTCAAGAGCCGATGCGTGTGACTTATAACAGTAAGCGCCATCATCCGCCAGCCACCCGGCGAAATTCGGCTACGGATCAATATTTTGAAACCCTGGTGCATGATCCATACAGGTGGCTGGAGTCCATTCGTGACGATGAAGTAAACAAATGGGTTGATGAGCAGAACCAATATACTGCGCAATTCCTGAACAGCACAATTTCGGCTGATGTGCGCAAGCGGCTGAATGAATTGTTGCACGTAGATCGGCAATCCCTGCCGGTAATCCGGAATCACCACACCTTTTATCTACATCAGACAGCAGGTGATAATCAATCCAAGTTGTATATGGATGACCGGATGGTGTTTGATCCGATGGATTATGATAAACAGGAACTCACCCACATCACCGGTTTTTATCCGAATCCTGCCGGCAATCTGGTGGTGCTGGCGTTGTCGAGCATGGGTGCCGACTGGGTACATTTCAGGGTGTTGGATACCGTGCGCATGGTATTGTTGGATGACGTGCTTACATGGATAAAGTTCTCTCCGGCCTGTTGGCATGGAGACGGGTTTTTCTACAGCCGGTTTCCTGAGCCGGAGTCGGGGAAGGAGTTTTCGCAACTACAGGAACAGCAGCATGTTTGCTACCACAAGCTCGGGGACAGTCAGGACGCTGACCAGGTGATCTTTGCAGACACCCTGCACCCCCGCCACTATGTATTCATCGAGCAGGTAGAACAGCAACCTTATCTGTTCATCAATGTGGTAAATGGTACGCAGTATAGCAGGATTTGGTACATCGACCTGACAGGCGACGTACCAGCAGCGGCCAAGCCGCTGACCCCGGATGGTCCCTGGTTTGCTGAGGTAGTCGGAATTGTCAATCAGCAGTTGTTGATTCGTACCAACTACGAGGCGGAGAACTTTCGTCTATGCAGTATCAAGATTCCTTCCTTTTATCCCGAACTGTGGCAAACCATTCTTCCTGAGCGCTGCGATGCCCTTCTGGAAAAGGTGGTGTGTTGCCGGGGGGAGTTGTTCAGCGTATGGGTGAGGGAAGCCCGACATGAAATCGAGTTATACAGGGCTTCCGGTGAGTTCAAGGAAAGGTTGCACATGCCATGGGATGGTTCTGTGGCTCAGTTGGCTGCTAGTGCGGAGACCGGCACTATCTATTTTTCCTACAGCACATTCATCCATCCTGAAAAGATCTACTCCTACGATGTGCTGGGCGAATTACTATCTATTCAGTTTGAGCCGGATTTGGCGGTTGCAGGAAGGGACTGGGGTATCCGTCAGGTGTTTTATGCCAGTAAGGATGGTACTAGCATACCCATGTTCCTTGTAGGCCGGGATATCAATGAATTTCCGGAGACCCGGAAGTGTTACCTGTATGGCTATGGAGGATTTGGGATCAGTATGCTGTCTTCCTATAAAGGCAGTTGGCTGCCCTTCATGGAAGCAGGAGGTGTGATTGCAATCCCGAGCCTGAGAGGCGGTAATGAATGCGGCAAAAACTGGCATCTGCAGGCAAGGGGGCAGAACAAACACAAGGTGTTTGAGGATTTTGTGGCTGCTGCGAATTATTTACACGATCAGGGGATTTCTGAGCCGGCTAAGACTGTCGTCGGCGGCAGATCCAATGGGGGGCTTCTGGTAGGCGTTACCATCACACAGAACCCCGGGATGGCGCGGGTTGCCCTGGCAGCTGCCGGGCTGTACGACATGCTCAGATACCAGCACTTTACCGTTGGGCATGGATGGGTGGATGAATACCTAAGCAGCGATACACCGGATGGATTCAATAGGTTGATAAGCTACTCGCCTCTGCACAATGTGCGGCAGGATGTGTCTTTTCCTGCTGTAATCATAACCGCCGGTGACCACGACGACAGGGTAGTGCCGGCACATTCCTACAAGTTTGCAGCGGCGTTGCAGGCGGCAAATGCCGGACCTCACCCCATATTGTTGCGCGTTGCGAAAGGGGCTGGCCACACGAAGGGCAATTCCATGCAGGTGATCATAGACGAACTGGTGGATGTGTGGAGCTTCATCTTTCAGGAGTTGGGTATGCGGATGCCACAACTGGCAGAAGTACACTAAATTTACCCACCCAAGACGTAGCGTATGAAAAACCATTGGCTGTGGGCGGCATGCTGTGCCGTCTTGTTTGCAAATTGCACCGCTGAGCAACCCGATCAATCAATCAGTATGGCAGGTCTTACCTATCCGGAAACCCGGAAAGATACCGTTGTGGACACATATTTCGGTGTACAGGTGGCAGACCCCTATCGCTGGCTGGAAGATGACCGTAGTGCTGAAACAGAGGCCTGGGTGCAGGCACAGAATGAAGTAACCTTCGCTTATCTCGACCGCATACCCTACAGGAATGCCATTCGGGAGAAACTGAAAAGCCTGTGGGACTATCCCAAGCGCTCCATGCCCTACAAGGACGGGGGTACCTATTACTACTACACCAATGATGGCCTGCAAAACCAATATGTGCTGAACCGGATGGAAACGCTGGATGGTGCATCGGAGGTGTGGATCGATCCGAACTCCTGGTCGGAAGATGGAACGGTTACACTGGCAGGCTTCGACGTATCTAAAGACGGCAGATATGCGGTGTATGGCATACAGCGCAGTGGCTCCGATTGGGTAGATCTGCAAGTGATGGATA
>CAYYHM010000018.1:33046-38740 GCA_964471795.1 uncultured Chitinophagales bacterium
GTGTATGGCATACAGCGCAGTGGCTCCGATTGGGTAGATCTGCAAGTGATGGATATGGAAACCCGCACCTCGATAGGTGATACCCTACGGTGGATCAAGTTCGGGGGAGCCAGTTGGTATAAGGATGGATTCTTCTACAGTCGATTCCCGCAGCCGGAAGCCGGTAACGAGTATTCCTCCCAGAACCAGCATCAGAAAGTCTATTATCATCAGTTGGGTAACCCGCAATCGGAGGACGTGTTGGTGTATGAGGACCCGGAGCATCCGCTCCGCTACAATTTCTCCGGCATCACTGAAGACGAGCGTTTCCTCATCATCAACATCAGTGAGGGTACAAGCGGCAATCGCCTGTTGGTAAAGGATCTGGCTAGAGGAATGGATGCGCCATTCGTGTCGGTGGTGGAGAACTTTGACAACGACCACAACATCATCGACAATGTGGGCGATGACCTGTTGATCTATACCAACCTAAATGCACCTAATTACCGGCTGGTGCGGGTGAATGCGGCCAATCCATCTCCAGACAATTGGGTGGACATCCTGCCCGCAAAGCCTGAGATGGTATTGACAGGTGTTACCGTAGCTCATGGCGACAAGCTGATTGTACAATACATGAAGGATGCCAGCGATAGGCTGTATTTGTATAACCTGGATGGTACAATGATCAAGGAAGTAGAATTACCGACCATTGGTTCTGTTGGCGGGATTAGTGCTGATAAGGAGGACGATTTCTTCTTTTACTCCTTTACTTCCTTTACTTACCCATCGGTGAGTTACCGCTATGATCTTACCACCCACGATCAGGAAGTGCATTTCCAGCCGCAGCTCACCTTCAACCCGGATGACTACGAAACGGTACAGGTGTTCTATCCCAGCAAGGATGGCACTAAAGTGCCTATGTTCCTAACCATGAAGAAGGGGCTTGCACGCAACGGGGAAGCGCCGACGCTGCTGTATGCCTATGGTGGTTTCAACATCAGCCTTACCCCCTCATTCAACCCATCCAACCTGATTCTGCTGGATCAGGGAGGCATCTATGCGCAGGCCAACCTGCGAGGAGGCGGTGAATACGGCGAGGTGTGGCATAAGAGCGGTATGCTGCTCAACAAGCAGAACGTATTCGACGACTTCATAGCAGCAGCGGAATACCTGAAAGCAGAGAACTATACTTCTACAGAAAAGCTGGCTATTTCCGGCGGCTCCAATGGGGGCTTGCTGGTAGGTGCTTGTATGGCGCAGCGCCCGGATCTTTTTGCAGTAGCCTTCCCTGCAGTAGGGGTGATGGACATGCTGCGCTTCCACAAGTTTACCGTAGGCTTCGGCTGGGTGGTGGAATATGGATCCAGTGACGACTCTACCCATTTTGCCAATCTATATGGCTACTCGCCGCTGCACAACCTGAAAAAAGGCACGCGGTACCCTTCAACAATGGTAACCACGGCCGACCACGACGACAGGGTAGTGCCGGCGCATAGCTTCAAGTTTGCGGCTACCTTACAAGAGATGCACGAAGGTGACAATCCGGTGCTGATTCGCATTGAAACCAAGGCCGGACATGGTGGTGGCAAGCCGGTAAGTATGATCATTGAAGAGCAGACCGACAAGTGGGCCTTCCTGTTTGCGAATACCGGCGTGAGGTATACAAAATAAAAATGGCGGCTTCGGCCGCTTTTTTTATGAAAAGAGGGCTGAGACACCATCTACTGGTCATGCGTTTGATTGCACTGATTACAGCGGTTGGGTGGTGTGGCTTCCTGCAGGCACAGTTGCCCTATTGGTGGCGAGGTGACCACCTGGCATCCTGGATCATCACGGACACCTACCGGTACGATGTGTCGGATACCTTGCATATGTGGCTGATCAATCCCGGCGCGGATACCCTGCGGATAGACAAAGTGGAATTGCCGGGCGGGCTTCCCTATGATGTGCCGAAAGCTATTGCTCCCGGTGATACAGGAGCATTCCACATTCAGGTGCGGTACTACGGGGTAGGCGAGGGCGTGAAGCTATACGACCACCGGGTAACAGTTCGGGCTAACCGGTACGTGCCTACCATTTCCCAGTACGTGGTGTTGGTGAATACGGATACAGTGGTCTTCGAGTTGAACCATGAGGGTGTGCTGGCGCAAGTGGAGGCCGTTTCTACACCAATGCCTTATCGCATGTTGTGCCATGAGGAGGGTTCCTTGCATGAAGTGGGCGAGATAGCGGGCGACGGGTCGCAACGGTTGGGAACTTGGCTTGCCTTTTCGCCCGAAGGCGACCTGTTGGCTAAAACAACCTATACCTCTATCACCGCTATCTACGGGTATGCCGATAGTGTGTGGGATCAAGCCACTGTATCTTTTCGATGCGATTCGTGTTCCCAATTCACACCGGTGTTGGTGTCTTCCCAGCAATATGGTAATCGGTATATCTACACAGCTTCCGACCCCGGCATCTTGCGGATGCAGCTGGGTGAGACATGGGCTGAGTGGCGATTGGCTCCGGGCAGGCAACCACTGGTTTCGTATTTCCCCCAGTTATTGACAGACAGTAGTGTAGTACATTACCGAAGTACACATGCAACCGGCAGATTGCAAGTAGATACCCAAAAAGCGGTATTGAGAGCGCATTGGTGTTGGACGAATAATAACTGCGGCACGGTGTCTTCTACCTTTTTAGATTACGTAGCACAGTTTTCTGCCACGGAACCCATCCCATTCCGAAGACACATGGCAGGTTGGTTCATCATCACCAAGCCGGAAGATGTTGATTTTGATGGCTGGATTGCTGAGCTATCCAAGGATACTCTATTTGCTGCCGGTTGGTTGGCGGCGGATGGGATGGATAACGGGCAAGGAGCGTTGGCATTCTTCGGACAAGTCTATCTGTTTGTGAACCCGATGGAAATGCCGTCATTTACTTCTCTGCAACACCAGTTGGCGTCATTGTCGATGAGGGGTGGCCAGGTTGAGCAAGGCATGTATGTAGAAACTGTCATACCTCTCAGGTGGCAAACCGTGCAGAATCTGTTCCGACAAATTGAATCATGGCCATGGGTGAATGGCATCTCCTTGTCGATGCAAGGAGTGGAAGTGGCATTAGAAGAGGTAATTGAACACTAAAGGAACTGCCAGAGGAATACCACAATTAGGGCCAGCCAAATGCCGTCCATGAAGTGCCAGTAGATACCCAGCAGGTCAAGCTGTCGTTTCTTGTGTCTATCTGTAAAATAGAACAAAGCGGTAGCGTCATGATCGGTTTGCTTCATAGCTTGCCAGAGTGCCAGTCCCATGAATATCATGCCTCCCAGCACGTGCATGGCGTGCAGGCCTGAAATCAGGTACAGATAGCTGCCTCCGATGCTGGTTTTCAGATTTACGTCGCTGAGTTGTAGGGCATACCAGCCAAAGGTTTGGCTTATCATGAACAATATACCCAATATTCCTGTCGCTAGGAAACTGTATCGGAACAGCAACCGCTGCTCGGTTCTGAAACCCCGCTTCGCCTGTTCAAAGGCAATGCTGCTGAGTGCAATAGCCACCGTGGATACGAGAAAAGCCTTTGGCATGCGCAACTCATGCCAGTTGCCTGCATGGCTCATGATGAAGGCACTCATCAGGCCTACAAACAAGGAGGTAATCCCGAATAACGCCATCCACAGGATCATCTTGTGGGGATCCAGCTTTCGGAAGTCACGCTGACGGGTAGTAATCCGGTCTGTGTCAGGAGTAGGCATGGCGGTGGATGTGATTAAAAGTGTGGACTATCATCAGAAAACATCCCGGACAGGAAATCGTTGAATGAGATGCCATTTTCCAGGCCGGTGCGGTTAATGAGGTTGTGTTCACTTAAGCCAAACAGGAGCAACTCCATGTAAAAGTACAGGTGCTCCTCCTTGTCTCTTGCCAATTCCAGGTAGTCCTTGGTCAGTTCTTGTAGCTCCTTGATCTTTTGCAACTCGTCGATGTAGGCTTTTTCCGGCAGGTCATGCAACATGCGTACAACCGTGTTGGCAGCAAAGGCATCAAGTACCAGCTTGTAAGGTGGCTCCACCTCTTCGTCCTTTAGTTCGATGAACTCATGGAGTGTATTGAAGTATACGTTGAAAGCACGTTTTACTGCTTCGCTGATGAGTTTGTCGGCTACGAAGGCCGGCCCTTCCTGTTCCCCTTCATACACCAGTTCTACCTTGCCGGTGATGGCAGGTATCACGCGCCACAAGTCGGTGACACGTACGGTGGCTTTCTTTTCTCCATGCAGCAGTGCCCGCCGCTCTACCGTGCTCATCAGCAGCTCGTAGGCAGCAATGGTGAGGCGGGCAGACACACCGCTCTTCTGGTCTACATACTCACTATCGCGCGCCGTAATGGCGATCAGTTCAATCAGGTCCTTGGCAGCGTGGGGGATGCTGATGTTCTTCCGCTGCCAGTCGCTCAGCCGGGCTTCCTGTTCCGTAATCTGTCGGGATATCTCAATCATCTTAGGATGATGCGTCAGGATCTGCGACTCAATACGATCTTTCAGCGGGGTTACGATGCTGCCCCGGTTGGTGTAATCTTCAGGATTGGCAGTAAAGATGAACTGAATATCCAATGGCAAACGCAGCTTGAAACCACGGATCTGTATGTCGCCTTCCTGCAGGATGTTGAACAGCGACACCTGAATGCGTGGCTGCAGGTCGGGCAGCTCGTTGATGATGAAGATGCCCCTGTTGGCATGCGGCACCAAACCGTAATGAATCACCCGCTCATCGGAGTAGGGCAGTTTCAGGGTGGCTGCCTTGATGGGATCCACGTCGCCTATCAGGTCGGCAGTGGACACATCCGGGGTGGCCAGTTTTTCGGTGAAGCGCTCAGAACGGTGCATCCAGGCAATGGGTGTGTCATCGCCTTTTTCTGCTACCAGATCACGTGCATACCGGCTGATGGGATGGAAAGGATCATCGTTCAGTTCAGAGCCGGCCACAACAGGAATGTATTCATCCAGTAGGTTCACCATTTGCCGGGCGATACGCGTTTTGGCCTGTCCCCGCAGACCCAGCAGTATGATGTTGTGCTTCGACAGGATGGCCCTTTCCATATCGGGGATCACCGTTTCGTCGTAGCCATGCACCCCTTCAAACAGCACCTTATTGGTCTTCAGCGCCTCAATGAGGTTTTCCCGGAGCTCCTCTTTCACGGTTTTTGGTCGGTAATCCATTGTTTTTAGATCACCGAGTGTTTTTGCCGTTAGCCATTTCTTGTTGAATCCCATGTTGGTGGTAGTTGTCTTTTGTTAAATCCTTTTCTTTTTACCCCGCTCATAATCACGGAAGATGAACTCACCCAGCCCTTTCAGGCTGCTGTAGAATGCACGTCCATTGTTGGCCAAGGTAAACTGATGCACAAACTTCTGCAGGTAGGGGTCGCTGGCTATCATGAATGTGGTAACCGGGATCTGCAATTTGCGGCACTGTTTGGCCAGGGTAAGTGTTCGAGCCACTATTTTCCTGTCCAACCCAAAGCTGTTCTTGTAGTAGTTTTTGCCTCTTTTGATGCAGGTAGGCTTGCCATCGGTAATCATGAATATCTGCTGATTACTTCCTTTGCGGCGGCGCAGCAAGTCCATGGCCAGCTCCAGTCCGGCTACGGTATTGGTATGATAAGGGCCTACTTCCAGCCAGGGGATGTCTTTGATTTCGATCTGCCAGGCATCATCGCCAAATACGAT
>CAYYHM010000019.1:0-3312 GCA_964471795.1 uncultured Chitinophagales bacterium
TCGCCATGAACTACCGGTGTGTGGGGATAGGCTACGCCTACCTTGGGATGAATATACACGGTGGCACCATGGTCGTTCAGGAACTCCAGATGGCTGCTCACAAAGTCGGCATGCGGGTGTGTCTCCAGTACGGCCACCACCTTGGCATGGTGCAGTTCTGCTAAATCGATATACGGTTGAGGATTCCTGGCCGGGTCAACTACTGCGGCTTCGCCATTGCTGATGATGATGTAGCTGCCGTGGGCCAGTTTGTCGTCGTACAGTTGTTCAATAATCATGGTCAATGTGTTTTTAATAGCTCTTTTCAAGACTGGCACAAAAGTATGAACATATTTTCATGTGTGCAAGTGATGCAGGTAGTTTTCCTCTTTACCTCTGCTGCCATATGCCCCCGAACCCGCATCAAATCGGTGCCAGTAGTGCATCTTCCTCCAGCACTACATACAGCACCACGCGGCCTACAGCCGTCATAACTGCAGGATCTATGACTTCCAGATTATCATCGTGGGTATGCCAGGTTTCGCCAAACTGACCTGACACGGCATCATAGTGTATGATGTCCGTCATAGGAATATTAGCGATGGTATTCACGAAGTAATGATCGTCCAGAATGGGCTTCCCCGGCTGGTTGAGGAAGTAGTTGCCATACCCCATGGCTGCGGCTTGCCGCCAGATCCTATCCGTAATACGTGGCGCATATTGCCGGCTGTAGCCTTCCTTGGGAAACACCGCATTGGCGGCACCTACCATATCCAACAGGATGCCAAACTGATAGGTGGCATCGCTGCGGTGGCGGTTGCGGCTCCAGTATTGGGATCCCAGGCACCAGGTAAGGTAGGAGTCACCACCCTGTCGATAACCCAGGTTATCCGGCGTGCCCTGATCTTCCGCATCCACCAATATGATGTCTACACCCACATGCCGGAGGGTTTGCTGCCCCAACAGTCGGGCTATCTCCATCAAAACGGCTACACCGCTGCCGCCATCGTTGGCACCCAACACCGGCTGCTCCCGTTTTTCACTGTCGGGGTCGTGGTCGGCAAACAGCCTGGTATCCCAGTGGGCCATCAGCAGGATTCTCCGCGAGGCAGTAGGATTCAACGACACAATGATGTTATATAGGTCGATGGCATTTCCATTGAACAACTTCCCCCTACCCTGCTGAATACGTACCTGCTCACTGCCGGCATAGCTACTCATCCGTTCCACCAGCCAGTCGCGGCAGGCCAGATGAGCCGAGGCGCCCGGCACCCGTGGGCCAAAAGACACCTGTCGCTCCACAAAATACAGGACAGAGTCTGGCGAAAAATCAGGCATCTCCACCACCACTGTCGCAGGCGCAACTGTCGGTGACTGTGTCGCTGCTGCCGGTTGGTCACTATTGCCACAAGACCATAGCCCCACGATTAGCGCTGCAGCGATCAGACTACGCATCAGGTTTATTTGAATGTCCATGTTGTTCCTTCTTTGCTGTCTTTCAGCAATATACCCAACTCCAGCAGGGCATCGCGTATTTTATCGCTGGTGGCAAAATCTTTGTTCACCCTGGCCTGCTGTCGTATGTCAATCAGGAGCGTTACAAGCCCGTCAACAGCATCATGGCCTTCCTCTTCAGCCCGCAAGCCCAGCACATCGAAGGCAAACAGGCGGAACGAGTCCTGCATCAACTGCAGCGTTTCGCTGCTGATAGCAGTAACGGGCTGCTGCCCATTGGCAAAAGCATTGGCTTTACTGCCGAGTTCAAACAGGGTAGCCAGCACCATAGCGGTGTTGAAGTCATCGTTCATATGGCGATAACCCTCTTCACAAAGGCTGCGAATAGCGGCATCGGTTTCGCTGTCTGTAGCTACATGCCCTGCCGGTAGCGTTAGTGATGCCACCGCCTGAGCAGCATTCATCAGCCGTTTGTATCCTTTTTCGGCTGCCTGCAGTGCTTCGTTGCTGAAGTCCAACGTACTGCGGTAATGGCTTTGCAGGATGAAGAACCGCACCGTCATGGGTGAATAGGCCTGCTCCAGTAGTGGATGATCACCGGTGAACAGTTCCTGGCAACTGATGCCGTTGCCCAGCGACTTGCCCATCTTCTGACCATTTACCGTTACCATGTTGTTGTGGAGCCAGTACTTGGCGAAGGGCTGACCGGTCAATGCTTCGCCCTGTGCGATTTCGCACTCGTGGTGCGGGAACATGTTCTCGTTGCCTCCACCGTGGATGTCGAAGGTCTGCCCCAGGTATTTCTGGCTCATCACCGTACATTCGATATGCCAGCCGGGGTATCCTTCTCCCCACGGCGAATGCCACCGCATGATGTGGCCGGGCTGCGCTTTCTTCCATAAGGCGAAGTCCAGCGGAAAGTGCTTTTCGCTTTGCCCATCCAGCTCGCGGTTGGCGCCTCCTTCCATCATCTCCTCAATCTTGCGGTTGCTCAGCTTACCATACTGATGCGCAGCATTGTATTGCTGTACGTTGAAGTACACGGAGCCATTGCTCTCGTAGGCATACCCTTTATCAATCAGCTCCTCTATGGCTTCGATTTGCTCCGGTATGTGTCCGGAAGGTCGCGGTGCAATGTTGGGGCGCTCCACATTCAGGAAGTCCATGTCGCGGTAATAGGCGGCCATGTAGTGCTCTACCACCTCCATAGGTTCCTGCTGCGTGAGCCGGCTCATCTTACCGATCTTATCTTCGCCCTGGTCCGCATCGTCGGTGAGGTGCCCTACGTCTGTGATGTTCTGCACATACCGAACCTTGTATCCGGCTGTCTTCAGATACCGGTAGATCACGTCAAAGGAAACATATGATTTCGCATGACCTAGATGCGGATACCCATATACTGTTGGGCCGCACACATACATGCCCACGAATGGCGGGTTGAGCGGCTCAAAGGTCTCCTTTCTTCGGGTGAGTGTATTGTAAAGTGTTATCTGCTGCATGATGTCGCAAAGATACAGGGTTGACCCCCCATTATGGAAAAGAATCAGCTCCGGGGAAACGGAAAGAGGCCACAACGGGGTGATGGTCGGATAATCCCGGAAGCAACCGCCCGTAGCCCAGTACCTCCAAGTTTGTATCATACAGGATATGGTCGATCCGCAGCCCCGGAATCTTACCGGCAAAGGTTGGGGATATCCCTTTCCCCTTGGCGGCAAATGCATCGGCAAGACTCCTGCTGATCTCATGGTAAGCGTAGGATACGGGTGTATCGTTAAAGTCGCCGCAAACGACTACCGGATGGGGACTCTCCCGGATGGCAGCTGCTATCTGCTGTGCCTGTGGTGCCCGGGCTAAAAAGCCTGTCTTCAGCTTGCTCAG
>CAYYHM010000019.1:3412-9008 GCA_964471795.1 uncultured Chitinophagales bacterium
TGCGAGTACCCGATCAGAATGGCTACCAGTGGCACCAGTGCCCATCGGGGTTTAATCAGTAGCCAAAAAATCAGGGCCATGGATGCCACAATCAGCCAAATGGGATAGAACAGGCCAAAGAATGCCAGCGGCCAGCTGACCTGTGGGCTTACATATACCGACAGGTAGGATAGCAACAGCGGCAACAGTATGATCACTGTAAGTACCTGCATCAGCCGTATCAGCACCTTACCCATGTATGATAAAGCTACTGCTCTTTACTGAACCGGAAAAGAAACTCCTTCTCTTCCTTGGAGAGCCCGTCGTACCCTGATTTGCTGATCTTGTCGAGGATCATATCCAGCCGCTCCTGCTGACTGTCGGTGGGTGGCTGCTTTGTAGGCGCTCTCCGCGAAGAAGTGGCTGATTTTACCTTGCGCATGCGTGTACCGGAGCGCCCACTGAATAAGGTAGCCAGGCTGTCGAGCCATGCTGCCGGTGCTTTCAGCAGATCGGTGCCAGCTTGTAGTTGCCTGATGTAGAGATAGCCGAACAACGCCCCACCCAGGTGGGCTATGCTGCCCCCGGCATTGGTGCCACTCATGCTGAGTACGTCCAGCACAACGGCCACCAGCGCTACCCACTTCAATTGCACAGCCCCTATCAACAAAAGTTGTATCTGGTAATTGGGCACCAGCGTGGCAGTAGCCACCACTATGGCCATCACCCCGGCTGAGGCGCCCAAAGCTGCTGCCGTGCCGGCATCCTGCGCATAATACGGAATCAGGTTGAACATTACCACAAAGGCAAGCGCTCCGGCAAGGGCGCCCACTATGTATAATGGCAAAATCTTCTTCTGACCTTGGAAGGTGGTGAAAATGCGCCCCATCCAGAACAGCCACAGCATGTTGAACAAGATGTGAAAGAAGCCCAGATGGGAAAACATATGCGTCAGAACGGTCCAAGGCCGCATCATCAACTTACCGGGATCGGCAGGAATCATGAACTGCCGGGTAATGGCGGCGGCAATGTCTGGCTGATTCAGGAACACCTTGGCAATGAGTGCCGACAGATTAAGGAACAGGAACACGGCAATGTTCACGAAGATCAGCCGTGTGATGATGTCACCCCGCTGAAACTCATAACGGATGTCGCCCCATATGCCTGTGTTTCGATACATCAGTAGAAATCGTTTCTTTGTTTTTGCCAGAGCTTAATCAGGACGAATCCGAACAACATGCCACCAAGGTGTGCGAAGTGTGCCACATTATCACCGGGGTTGTTGGCAAAGCCCATGTACAACTCCAACAACGCATACCCTACCACAAAGTACTTGGCCTTGATGGGTACGGGAAAGAAGAGCATCATGAGGCGTGTGTTGGGGAACAGCATTCCAAACCCCAACAATATGCCATATACGGCACCCGAGGCGCCAACAGTAGGAACGTTGAGCAGTCGATTGAGCTCGGCCATCTGCGGGTCTATGTAGTTCTTTCCCTGAGTGATGATTTGTGTGCCCTCCCTCAATACCTGCCGAATGGCCTCAGGATCCATGCCGGCAGTAATACCTACATATTGGAAGTGCAGTACCAGCAGGTGGAGCGCAGCAGCACCCAGTCCTGTGGCCAGGTAGTAGGTAAGAAACCGCTTTGGTCCCCACACCTGCTCCAGCGGGCTGCCAAACATCCACAGGGCGAACATATTGAAGAAGATGTGCATCAGCCCACCATGCATAAACATGTGTGTTACCAGCTGATAGGGCTGAAACTGCGGCGACTGCCAGTAATACAGACCAGCAACCCGGTTGAGGCTCACCCCCTGCATGTCCAGCACGATGAGGGCTACGAATGCCAATCCATTGAGGATGAGCAGGTTCTTCACCACATCAGGCATACCTCTGAATCCGCCTCCTATCATTTATCGTTTCTTTTGAAATTGGGACTCCAGTTCCTGCAACGTGTACTTTACAAAGGTACGTTGCCCGCCCGGTGCTGTTAAAAAAGATTCGCAGGCAAAAAGTTCGTCGATGAGGCGACGCATCTCCTTATCGGACAGTGGTTTTCCCCGCTTGATGGACATCTGTGTGGCCATGGAACGGGCCAGGTTGTCGCGTTTGGCCAGATCCAGGTCCTGCTCATGCATCTTGTATTGCTCCAGCAAGCCTTCAATCACTTTCTGCTCTTCACAGCCTTCCATGTCAGCAGGCATTCCATGAATCACAAAGTCGGCATGGCCGAACTCCTGTATGTCGAAACCCAGGGCGTTCACCTCCGGCAGCAGGTCCTTCAGCAGTTGCGCATCGGCAATATTGAGGTGTATGGTCTGGGGAAACAGTGTCTTTTGTGTGGCCATCCTGGCTTCCGTCAATGCCCGCATGTACTGCTCATACAGCACCCGCTCATGTGCATACTGCTGATCGATGATGACCATTCCACCCTTGATGGTGGCAAAGATGTAGCTGTGGTGAAACTGGTAGGGGCGGATCTCTTCATACTCTTCCCATTCATGCGCATCGGCCGTAGTGGGTGAGGTGATACTGCTGGGAACTGTGATGGTAGGCTGATCGGCACCTCGGGGTTGTGCCAATGTGGTGGTGAGGAAGTTCTCCCAACCGGGGCTGGGCTTCTGTGGCTTGAACCGATGCGGGTCGGCAGCCAGCGCTGCCGGGTCGGCGGCAGGCGAAAAGTGTGGATTGCGACCGAATTGCTCAAAGCCCGTTTCTGTGTCGAAATCGAGCGTCGGCGTAATGCTGTACTGTCCCAGGGCCCGCTTTACGGCGGAATGTAGGTAGGCATACAGGATCTTTTCGTCCTCGAACTTGATCTCCTGCTTGGTAGGGTGCACGTTCACATCGATGCGGGCCGGGTCTATATCGAAGAAGAGCACGAACAAGGGAAACTGCCCCGGCGACAGCAGATCCTGATATGCGGCCAGGATGGCATGCTGCAGATAGGGGCTCCGGATGAACCGGTTGTTGACGAAGAAGTACTGCTCCCCACGGGTCTTCTTGGCATGCTCCGGCTTACCGATGTAGCCCTGCAGGTTCACCACCGGTGTCTGCTCCTCCACGGGCACCAGCCGCTCGTTGTAGTGCTGCCCGAAGATACCGACAATACGTTTGCGCAAATTTCCTGCCGGAAGATGAAACACCTCGATGCCATTGTGGTGCATCCGGAAGGTAATCGCCGGATAGGCCAGCGCTACCCGCTGGAATTCGTCGATGATATGGCGGGTTTCTACTGTAGGCGACTTGAGGAAGTTGCGCCTTGCCGGCGTGTTAAAAAACAGGTTCTTGATGGACAGGGAAGTGCCGTGCGGCCCTGCCCAGGCTTCCTGCCGCTTTACTTCCGATGCCTCAATAAGTATCTGTGTGCCGATCTCCTCCTCCCGCAAACGGGTGCGCAGCTCCACCTGTGCAATGGCGGCAATAGATGCCAGCGCCTCACCCCGAAATCCCATGGTGCGGATGTTGAACAGGTCTTCTGCCGCCCGGATCTTGGAAGTGGCATGACGCTCAAAGCTCATGCGCGCATCGGTATCGCTCATGCCACAGCCGTTGTCTACTACCTGAATCAGACTCTTGCCAGCATCTTTGATGATGAGCTGTATGTCGGTTGCTCCGGCATCAATGGCGTTCTCCAGCAGTTCTTTGACCGCAGATGCCGGCCGCTGTACTACCTCACCAGCAGCGATCTGGTTGGCAATGGAATCGGGAAGCAATTGTATGATGTCTGACATGCAGCGTACTACAGGAATTTATAGATAGCAAAGACGATCAGGATGAACAGGATATTGATGATGAGCATGAATCTCAACCGTGACATGTTCTTCTGATGCTGCACACGGGCAAAAAACTGACGGTCGGCGCTGGCGTCCTCCCATTTTCCGCTCAGTGCAGCCTGACGTCGCATGGAGATCAGCGACAGCCGCCCCTCACCCCTGATTTTCGCTTCACGAACCCGATGCTCCAGCTCTTCCTTTACCGGATCAAAATACCGGGGAGCATACTGGAAGCGCTTGGGCCCTTTGAGTTTGAACATTGATCGGATCATACGGTTGCAGTTTACCGGATAACGTAGGAACAGGTCTGTACGTTGCCGTACCTAACCCCTCATTTGTCATTTCCTCGTAACAAAGGTAATAAATCCCGCTGCGGACCTGTAGCCAGCATCCACTTGATTCTGTGTGCCACTCCCCAATGAGCGGTTTGTTGAAAACAACGTATTTCTTACCACATAGGCACGGAATAAAAGTGCCAACTTTGTAGTTATCCCCATTACAATCAGATCCGCCTATGTGGACACCCATTGCATGGTTGCTCATTACTGTCGCCGCTTTGTGGCCTCCTGTGCCGGCACAACCGGGGTCACAGCGTGTTGACCTGCTGGAACAGCATTATTGGGTAGACTCGGTGCTGGCTACCATGACGCTGGATGAGAAGATCGGCCAGCTGTTCATGATGCCGGTATATTCCAACAAGGGACAGGAGCAGCTGAACACCACACTTGCTGAAATAAGAGACTACCACATCGGCGGCATCATCTGTATGCAGGGTGGTCCGGTGCGGCAGATACAGCTGGTAAATGCGTTACAGTCGGAAAGCGACATTCCCCTGCTGGTAGGGCAAGATGCCGAGTGGGGGCTGGGGATGCGCCTCGACTCCACCTGGTCGTTCCCCCGGCAGCTGACCTTGGGTGCCATCAAGGACCCCACCCTTGTGTACGATATGGGAAAGATGGTAGCTGCCCATTGCCGGCGGGTAGGTGTGCAGGTCAACTTTGCCCCGGTAGTAGACATCAACAACAACATCCGCAATCCGGTAATCAACGACCGCTCCTTCGGCGAAAACAAGTACAATGTAGCCCTGCGGGGCATTCAATACATGAAGGGCATGCAGGACCATGGCGTTATCGCCTGCGCCAAGCACTTCCCCGGGCATGGCGACACAGACGTTGACAGCCACTACGACCTGCCGGTGATTCCTCACAACAAGGAGCGCCTCGACTCGCTGGAGTGGTTTCCCTTCCGCATGCTCATCAACCAGGGTGTGATGAGCATCATGTCGTCCCACCTGTACATGCCGGCGCTGGAACCTGCCAAGGGGCTGCCGGCATCACTATCGCCCAACGTGCTGGAGGCCATCCTGCTCCGGGAACTGGCATTCGGCGGACTGGTATTCACCGACGCCCTCAACATGAAGGGTGCCAGCGAGGCCATGCAGCCCGGCGAGTTGGAGCTGCGGGCACTGCTTGCCGGAAACGACATGCTGATGTTTCCTGCCAGCCTGAGCAAGGCCCGGCAACGCATCAAACAGGCGCTGCAATCCGGTGAACTCACCATGGAGCGGCTGGACAGGAGCGTGCGCAAGATATTGGCCGCCAAGCATCGGGTGGGACTCACGACGTGGACACCCATTGATACAGCGCATGTGTACGAGGATCTCATCAACCCTGAGGTGCAGGCCCTGCACCGCCGGCTGATAGCCGATGCCGTCACGCTGGCGCGCGACGACCACGGCTGGATACCCTTACAGATGACGGATACCCTACAGCTGGCAGTGGTGGAGATCGGCGGCAGCTCACCAGCTTTTCGCAGAAGTGTGGAGCGCTATAAGCAA
>CAYYHM010000019.1:9108-20215 GCA_964471795.1 uncultured Chitinophagales bacterium
AGCAACGACATCATGGGGCAGGTCCTGTTTGGCGGCCTTTCTGCCAAGGGACGCCTGCCGGTAACCGCCTCCGACAGATACAAGTATGGCCTCGGCAACTACAGCGGCCCACCAATCCGGCTCAGCTATGGACTACCAGAAGAATTGGGCATGTCATCAGCATCGCTGCAATCCATCGACCAGATAGCCCATCAGGCCATAGAAGCACATGCCACGCCGGGCTGCCAGGTACTCATCGCCCGGCAGGGGAAGGTAATCTTCCAGCAGAACTATGGATACCACACCTACGACAACCGGCAGCCGGTAACAGACACCAGCCTGTATGACCTGGCCTCCATCACCAAGGTGGCAGCCACTACGCTGACACTGATGTACCTCACCGATCTGGGACAATTCAATTTGGACCTCACCCTCAGCGATTACATGCCACAGCTGCAGGGGACACCGCTGCAGGGACTACCGGTACGGGATGTATTGACCCATACCGCCGGGCTTACCGCCTGGATTCCTTTCTATCGGTCTACCATCAACGACTCCATCATTGACATATATTACTGTTCTGTGGAAGATGAATCGTTCTGCGTGCCGGTCACCGATGGGTATTATATGCGGGGCGACTACCGCGACAGCATCCTCTCGCTCATCGCCTTCTCCGAGCTGGAAGAGCCTGGAAAGTACCGCTATTCCGACCTGGGGTTCTACCTGTTTCGCCAGATCATAGAGAACACGGCTTTGATGCCGATACAGACCTTTGTGCAGGAGATGTTCTACCGACCGTTGGGCCTGCGGTACCTCACTTATTTGCCACTGGAAAAATTTCCTGCCGCCCAGATCGTCCCTACAGAAAACGACCTGGTGTTCAGAAAGCAATTGTTGCAAGGCCATGTTCATGATCCCGGCGCAGCCATGTTCGGCGGCGTGAGTGGCCATGCCGGCCTGTTCGGTACTGCCAACGACCTGGCCGTGCTGATGCAGATGCTGCTCAACGGTGGCTCCTATGGCGGTGAGCACTTCCTGGATCGGGAGGTCATCCATGAGTTTACCCGACGCCAGAACAATCGATCCCGAAGGGGGTTAGGATGGGACAAACCGGAGATGGACAGCCGCCGCGATGGGCCTACCAGCAGATATGCCAGCGCACGCACCTTCGGACACACCGGATTTACCGGCACCTGTGTGTGGGTAGATCCGGAATATGACTTGATATATGTATTCCTGAGCAACCGCATCCACCCTGACCAGGAAAACCGAAAACTAATTCGAATGGATGTACGCACACGAATTCAGGATGTACTATACCAGGCGGTAAAAGCATCACAAGCGCAACCTACTGACCTGGTAAATCAATGAAAAGCATGATGAAGATTGGTATCGTATGCTATCCTACCTACGGGGGCTCCGGGGTGGTAGCCACAGAATTGGGCAAGGCATTGGCCGACAAGGGACATCAGGTGCACTTCATCGCGTACCGGCAGCCGGCACGGCTGGACAAGTTCCACCCCAACATCTTTTTCCATGAAGTCCGGTTCTCCAACTATCCCCTGTTCGAGTATTCACCCTACGAGTCGGCGCTGGCCAGCAAACTGGTAGATACCATCCGCTTTGAGAAGCTGGATGTGCTGCATGTACACTACGCTATCCCCCACGCCGCTACCGCCTACATGGCCAAACAGATCCTGAAGGAAGAGGGCATCAAGATTCCGGTGGTGACCACACTGCACGGCACTGACATCACCCTCGTAGGCAAGGACATCACTTTCTCGCCGGTGGTCACCTTCTCCATCAACCAAAGTGATGGGGTAACTACCGTATCGCAAAACCTGAAAGAGGAGACATATAGCCATTTCCGCATCAAGCGTGACATTCAGGTAATTCCCAACTTCGTGGACTTCTCCCGCTTCAAGAAGGTAGACAAAGACCACTTCAAACGAGCCATCGCACCCAACGGGGAGAAGATCATCATGCATGTGTCGAATTTCCGCAAGGTAAAACGGGTAGAAGATGCCCTGCGCGTGTTCCACAAGGTATTGCAGCATGTACCTGCCAAGTTGCTGATGGTAGGCGACGGCCCCGAGCGACAAAACCTGGAGCAGCTCTGCCGTGTGTTAGGAACCTGCGACCACGTGCGGTTCCTGGGGAAACAGGAGGCGGTAGAAGAGCTACTTGCCGTTAGTGACCTGTTTTTGCTGCCTTCGGAGAGCGAAAGCTTCGGACTGGCAGCACTGGAGGCTATGGCCTGCCACGTGCCGGTGATCAGTTCAGATGCGGGCGGTATTCCTGAAGTAAACATCCATGGTGAAACCGGATACCTGAGCCCCGTTGGCGATGTCGATGACATGGCCGCCAACGCGCTCCGCCTGTTGCAAGACGAAGAGCTGCTATCGCGCTTCCGCGATAATGCCTTTGCCCGCGCTCAGGAATATGATGTGAGCAAGGTGATGCCGATTTACGAAGATTACTATGCGGAAATCATCGACAAAGTGCACGCGAAAGTCTAGCGCCCCAGCAGCCGCCAGTTGAGCAGCAATACCCGCAGATCGGCCTGCGTACTATAGTCTCGCGCATATAGGTAGTTCATCTTGTCCAATACGGCTGCATCCAGTGTGTTGCTGGCATCAACCCCATCATGAACCTGTAAAATGCCCTGTTTGAGTGGCGGCAACCACCTGCTTGGCGTAGCTGTTGGCGCATATCCCACCCAGGTCCGTTGGCCAACAAACACCATCCAGCCATGCTTCCAGTACCTCACCGGGTGGGTTGCCCACATCAATAGGGGTCCGGCAAGGGCAAGAACGATCCATACAAGCAGGTCGAAGACCCGCTTGTTGCGGCGCTGCATAGGCGTACTGATTCGGTAGGACAGGTCTGCAGCATAGAGGTCTCCCGCCGTGTTGCGATTATTGCTGCCGATGATACTCAGTCCCTGTTCAGGCACCATCTTGTACTCCCTGTCGGGGCCCAGCTGCTGAATCCAATGGAGGGTATCCCGATAGCTGATGTCCTTGGAGCAGAAGATGATCTCGTTGATGCGGAACGCCGCTACCAGATGGGCCAGCTGAGAGACAGTACCCAGCAACTGAGGGTGCGGTGAAGTATTCCCCTCGGGTGCGATAAAGCCGATGAATGAGGTGTTCACACCAGCCTGTTGCAGGAGGCTGAGCACCCGCTCTCCTTCTTGTGGCGACCCCACAATCAACTGTCGCTTTTGTCGGGGCTCGCCGGTTGTCAGGCTGCCATGCTTCATCAGGTGGTACACGCTGCGTGACAGCATCACCACAAACACACCCCACCCGGCACCCAGCAGGATGATGGCGCGTGAAAACCGGTACGACTCATCTACCAGTCCGTAAAGAGCAAGAATAGCTACCGTGCCGATGGCGATGCCACGGATGGCCTTGGAAACCCGGAAGGGCTTGTCGTAACCGCCGGAAAAGAAGATGGCTGTCAACCACAAGAGGATGTATACCGGCAATACGATGGTGACATATTCCGCCGGATAGTAGTCGGGTGCATTCTTGATGTTGCTGGCCCAATACTCCTGCAACACATACAACCCACCATACAGCAGTGCCGCATCGGCAATAGCTGCCCATCCGCCCCTGAGCCAGCCACTAAGCAGGTGCAGCAGCGCTTTGGCATAGATGGCCAGGTGGATGAACAGGGAAAACAGTCGCGCTTGTTGCCGCCCGATGTGCTGCTGCACAAAGATGGCCATAGCCTGGTAGAACAGCTTCACATAGTTGAGGCTGCCCTTCTTGGTGCTTTCGCCCTTGTAGTGGATAATGGGTGCGTCGGCCAGGTAGTAGTTCTTGTAGCCGCCCTGTATGAGCCGGTACGACAAGTCGATGTCTTCGCCATACATGAAGTAGGTCTCGTCCAGCAGACCCACCTTATCCAACGCCTCCTTCCGCAGCCACATGAATGCCCCTGCCAACACCTCTACCTCATGCGTTTCATCAGCAGACAAATGCCCCAGATGGTATCTGCCGAACACCGGTGAGTGCGGAAACAGGGCCGCCAGCCCTACCGCCTTGTAAAAAGCCACCGACGGTGACGGAAAAGCACGCTTGCTCTCCGGCAGGAACTGGCCCTTGCCGTCCAGCATCTTCACCCCCAGACCACCCGCCTCCGGATGTGCCTCCATGAATGCCAAGCACTGCCGGAACGTATCTTCGGCAACCACCGTATCGGGATTCAGCAGCAGGATATGCGCTCCGTTGGCCAGCCGTATGGCTTGATTATTGGCAACGGCAAAGCCGGTATTGGTATCGTTGGCAATCAGCTGCACCTCCGGAAAACGTTGCCGTACCATCTCCACCGACCCATCTGCAGACGCATTGTCTACCACCCATACTTCCCCGTTGATCCCTGCCATGGCTTGCCGCACACTCAGCAGGCACTGCTCCAGGAAGTACTTTACATTGTAATTGACAATGACGACCGATAGTTGTACCATTACTTCTTCACCAGATAGTTTTCATAGGGCAATCGGTTGGCAAGGCTACGGGATAAAGTGATGTCGTCCACATATTCCAGGTCGCCACCGAAGGCGATGCCCCGCGCAATGGTGGTAATACGTATGTCTGGTTGAGCCAAATGCCTGGAGATGTAGAAGATGGTCGTATCGCCTTCGATGGTAGGGCTGAGAGCCATGATGAGCTCTTTGACGTCGTCATGGCGTACCCGTTCAGTGAGACTGTCGATGTGCAGGTCTTCGGGGCCTATGCCATCTACCGGCGAGATGATGCCACCCAGGATGTGGTAAGTGCCATTGAACTGCTGTGTGCTCTCAATGGCGATGAGGTCACGTAGATCCTCCACTACGCACACCACCTGTTTGTCGCGCGAAGGCTGGCGGCAGATGTGGCAGGTAGGCTGTTCGTCGGTGTGGATACTGTCCGGATCCACCACGTTGTGGCAACGGTGACAAAACCGGATTTCCTGCCGCATGCGGTCTATGGCATGGCTGAACTGATGTACTTTTTCCGGATCCTGTTTCAGCAGGTGAAGCACCAGTCGCAAGGCCGTCTTCCGCCCGATACCGGGCAGCGAGGCGAAGGCCTGTACAGCGTCGTCAATCAGTTTGGAAGGCAGGTTCATAGTACAAAGGTAACAGGTTGCCGCATCAGGGAACAGGCCGGCAATCTTCAAGGATGATCTTATTGCTGAGGTCAGCCTCCACCCAACCCTGCAAGGTGTGCTGCTCGCCCACCCGCCAGGCTTCAGCTTCCGCCGCAAAATCAGCATGGATACGACACAGGACAGGCATGGTCGCAGGCCCCAATATCCAGGAACGCCGCTCACCGCTTTCGGTGAACTCCATCTCTTCTTCTATCAGCGTGCCGGTAATTCGAACCACCTTACCTTGCCAGGAAGCGGACCCCTCCACATAGGCCTCCACCAGTTCTGCGGGAATAAATGAAGCAGCAGGTGTACCGCCGGTATCGGGCGTCTGATGGGTAAACCACATTACATACCACAAGAAGTTGAAGGCGACACCGGCAGCGATGGCAATCAGGGATTGCAGGAGCCGCAGCCCGGCACCGGAATGGATGGCATACCGGTCCTGAAAACGGCTATCGGTCATCCGAAAGAGCCACCAGGCATCAAACACGGGAATCAACACAAAAGGCAGTAGGGCGTACCACAACCCGTCCAAGCCCTCAACAGACACCTGATCCCTCACGATGTCCAGCGTACCGGACACATACAACCCAACGGTAATGACTAGGAAAGGGTAACACAGATACAGCAAGCCACGCAGGTATTGCCCCAGATAAAATCGGTGGAACCCAAAAATGCCTGTCAACAGGGCGAGTGCGGCAGCGGTAAGGCGATATCGACGTATAATGTCCATCAAGTAAAAGTAGCTGAAAGTCAGTGTAAGAGAATTTCTTCAGGAGGTGGATTTTTGTAAATTAGCGCTCCTAAAATTGTCCAACATCATGAGGAACGGATGGATAGCCCTGATTATGATACTGATGGTAGGATCGCTGAAATCACAGAATACAGCAATCGGCTTGTGGGGTGGTGGCATCAACTATATCGGTGACCTGACAGACCAAACCATTGTATGGAATGAAACACAGGCTGCTGTAGGTGGTCTGTTGACCTATCAGCCGAACCCGTTCTTCAACTTGCGCATTGGACTCTCTGTAGGAACAATCGGTGGCACGGACGCCAACAGAGCCAACACGGATACCCTGCGGGTACGCAACCTGAGCTTCGAATCCCAGCTGATGGAGTTTGCCGTAATGGGCGAATTGAACCTGATTGGCTATGATGTACAGATGGAGCCATTCTCCCCCTACCTATTTTTCGGTGTAGCCGGTATCTACCACAACCCAAGGGCATTCTATCAAGGTGCGTGGTACGACCTGCAGCCGCTTGGTACAGAAGGCCAGGGGACAACAGAGTTTCCCGACCGCAAACCTTACTCGCGCATGCAGGTAGCATTTCCTGTAGGTCTGGGCATGAAGTTCGCCCTGGGCAGTGGCCTCACACTGGCTGCAGAAGCCGGATTCCGATATACCCTTACGGACTACCTGGATGATGTCAGCCTCACCTATGCCGACCCCAACATTCAGATCCTGGAAAATGGCGACCTCAGCTACCGCCTGTCAAATCGTACCGGTGAATACCTGGGCACACAAAACATCGATTATGTAAGCGGCACCGGCAGAGGCAATCCTGACAATACCGACTGGTATGTGATGGGTGGTGTATCACTTACGTATACCTTAGGCGTACCGATTGGTACAAGTCGCGGTAAAAGTGGCTGCGGCTGGGAGTTTTAAGAAATTTTCCTTTTCCATACAATACGTGTATCTTTGACACGTTCATTTCCCGATGAATATTTTCCGTTCGTCGGGTAAAATGGGGATTTCGGCTATTAACGAACATCCATACACGGTGAACACCTTTCTTTGCGTTGTTATTTTTTTGAAACCTTTTTTTACAGAGACCCGTAAAGAACCCCTTACAACCAAAAGTCTGATTGATGTTCTCAAGAATCGTTGTCCTGATTGCCTGTATTGCGTGCACCTATAATGTGCTTGCACAGGCTGAATTCGGCGTTTTCGCCGGTGTAGCCAATTATGGTGGTGAGTTAGCCCCTTCCCGCATCACCGCACAAGAGCTGAATGCCTCAGGTGGCATTTTTCTCCGATCCAACGTCAGCAAGCACTTTGCCATACGGGGTGGTTTTACCATAGGCCGCATCAGCGGTGATGACGCCAACCAGTCCAGCCCGGACCTGATCGAGCGTAACCTGAGCTTCCGCAACGATATTTATGAGTTTGCCTTTACCGGTGAGATCAATCTGGTAGCTATGGATAGGTACAAGCCCGTTTCACCTTACCTGTTTATCGGTGTCTCAGCGTTTTACCACAACCCCAAGGCATTCTATAATGGCCGCTGGGTGGAATTACAGCCACTAGGCACCGAAGGACAAGGCACCTCTGCCTTCCCCGACAGAAAGCCCTACAGCCTGACACAGATCGCCATTCCTATGGGTGCTGGCGTAAAGTTCCGGTTGAGCGACAATACCCTATTGGCCGTAGAAGGTGGTCTGCGTCGTACATTTACCGACTATCTGGACGATGTAAGCAGCACCTATGGCGTAAAAGAAGTGCTCCTTCAGGAAAATGGCGCGCTGGCAGTGGCGATGAGCGACAGAGCTGCCGAACTTACCGGTGAACCGGTGAACCGCACAGCCACTTCCGTACGCGGCAACCCATTAGTGGATGACTATTTCGCCTTCATGGGAGCCACATTGAGCTTTAGCTTCGGTGGCGGGAATGGCAGCAGTGGCTCAAGATATAGCTGTCCCGCCAACTTCTGATTTAAGATATTTTCATAGTCTCATAGCAAGAAGACGCCCTCGGGCGTCTTTTTTTTGCCCCTACCCCATCTGGTGTGGACATTGTTGTAGGCGCAAAGACCTGTCGCTTGCAGGCAATTCCTTTCCTTTGCTTACATGACAGGAACTACGATTTTGATCGTGCTGGCAGGGTACTTTGCGCTGCTGCTGCTGATTGCCTGGCTGACCGGCAGGAAGGCAGACAACAGCACCTTCTTTATTGGCAACCGCTCCTCACCCTGGCCACTCGTGGCTTTCGGCATGATTGGCGCCAGCCTGTCGGGTGTTACGTTCATCAGTGTTCCCGGGTGGGTAGGCACTACGCATTTCTCCTACCTGCAGATGGTGCTGGGCTACCTTATCGGCTATCTGGTCATCGCTACCGTGCTGATGCCCGTGTATTACAGGCTGGGTGTTACTTCCATCTACAAGTATCTGGATGAACGTTTTGGTGTCAATGGCTATCGGACCGGTGCGTTCTTCTTCCTGCTCAGCAAGATCATCGGTGCAGGCTTCAGACTGTTTCTGGTGGCTGGCGTATTGCAGGTGTTCGTTTTCGATGCATTCGGACTGCCCTTCGTGGTTACAGTAGCCATCACCCTGGGGCTTATCTTGCTGTACACCTTCCGGGGTGGCATCAAAACCATTGTGTGGACAGACACGTTGCAGACAACGTTTCTGCTGGCAGCACTTGTGCTGACTGTTGTGCTCATCAGCAAAGAACTCGGCTTCTCCGGCAGCGATATGCTGACAGCCATCACCAGCAACCCCATGTCCGGTATATGGGTATGGGACATGCAAGCCGGCAATGCCTTTTTCAAGCATTTCATCGGAGGTGCATTCATCGCTGCCACCATGACCGGCATGGATCAGGACATGATGCAGAAGAACCTCAGCATCCGGGCACTGCCGCAGGCACAGCGCAACATATACATGCAGATGCCGCTCTACATCATCGTGAATGTAGTATTCCTGAGCCTTGGGGTACTGTTGTATTTGTATGCCGGCAACATGTATACCAACCTCACCGGCATACCGCTGTCTGCTACCGGATATGATGCCGAAGTATTGGGCACGCTGGCCCAACACGCAGGTCTGTCGGTTGCCGGCGACTTTCCTACAGACCACCTGTTTCCACTGATAGCCTTGAAATACCTGCCCCCTATTGTCGGTTTCATCTTCATCATTGGATTGATTGCGGCTGCCTACAGCAGTGCCGACTCGGCATTGACAGCCCTCACCACCTCTTTCTGCGTGGACGTGCTGGGCTTCAAGGAGGGCGAAGACAAGGTGCGGGTCAGGTATCTGGTTCACATCGGATTTACGGTGGTGATGCTGCTGACCATCCTCCTGTTCAACCTGGATAAAGGCGGCGCTGTGATCAACAAGATCTTTGTAGCCGCCACCTATACCTATGGGCCATTACTTGGGTTGTTCTCGTTCGGACTGCTTACCCGACGTAAGGTGCGGGATGCCTGGATACCAGTCGTATGCCTTATTTCGCCCTTGCTTACCTACCTGCTGAAGACCAACGAAGCTTTTCTGCTGAGCGGGTATGTCATCGGCAACGAATTGATCGTTATCAACGGCAGCCTCACCTTTGTCGGACTGTGGCTGCTGTCTGTCAACAAAACACAACAAATATGACCGAATCCTTCAAAAAGAAAATACACAAACCACAGACCTGGACCGAGCTGCAGGCAGAGTCATCGTGGCGGATGTTCAAGATCATGGCGGAGTTCACCGAAGGCTTCGACCGGCTGTCCGCCATAGGGCCCTGCGTGTCCATCTTTGGCTCTGCTCGCACGGAACCGGAGTCACCCTACTATAAACTGGCCACGAAGGTGGCTAACCTGCTGACAGAGGAGGGCTTTGGCATCATCACCGGCGGAGGCCCCGGCATCATGGAAGCCGGCAACCTGGGCGCTCGCCTGTCCAACGGGCCCAGCGTAGGACTCAACATCGACCTGCCGCATGAACAAGGCTTCAACGGATACATCGATGCCGACAAGATCTTCCACTTCCGCTACTTCTTCGTCCGGAAGGTGATGTTCCTGAAGTATTCGCAGGCGGTGGTCCTGCTGCCAGGAGGTTTTGGCACGCTCGACGAAATGTTCGAGACCATCACGCTGATACAAACCAGAAAGATCGCCCGCGTACCGATTGTACTGATGGGCAGCGAGTTCTGGGGCGGGCTGATGGATTGGATACGGCAGGTACTACTGGAGCGGGAAAAGAATATCAGCCCCGAAGATTTGGATTTGTTTACTGTGATTGACGATGCTGAGGAAGCCGTACAGTATATCATGCAATACTACAGAACACAGGACCTGAAACCTACCTTCTGATGAAACCATATTTGTGGCTGTGCAGTATGCTTCTATTCTATATGGCAGCAGCCCAATCCTATCCACAGGATTATTTCCGGTCACCACTCGATGTGCCACTGGTACTATCAGGCACCTTCGGTGAGCTACGCAGCAACCATTTTCATGGCGGCATAGACCTGAAGACACAGGGTGTGGAAGGCTTGCCTGTATATGCTGCGGCAGATGGGTACATCTCCCGCATCAAGGTGTCTGCCGGCGGTTATGGGCTGGCATTGTATGTAGACCATCCGAACGGGTATACCACCGTATATGGTCACCTGCAACAGTCATCACCAGACATCATGCAATACACGGAGGAAGTGCAGTACCGGCTTAGGTCATTCGAGGTGGACATATACCCCGAACCCGGCAGGCTGCCGGTAGCCAAGGGTGACCGTATCGCCTTGTCCGGCAACAGCGGCAGCTCCGGCGGCCCGCACCTACACTTCGAGGTAAGAGACACTAAAAGTGAAGTGCCCATCAACCCGCTCCTGTTTGGATTTGCCGTACGGGATAATGTACCTCCTGAGGCCGCTACCCTATACCTGTATGAAAAGTTGCCGGGGCTGATTACACCGGTACGGAAGACCATGAATCTGGTGAAAAGAAATGGCGTGTATGTGCCCGAAACCGGCCAGGACACGCTGCTCATCAGTGGGCAGCAGGTCGCCTTCGGTCTGTATGCCTATGACCGCACAACTGATGCGGCCAACCGCAACGGCTTGTATGACTTGATGCTGCAGGTAGACGGAAAGCTCCTGTTTCGCTTTACGGCCGAAAAGATTTCCTTCTCCGAAACAAGGTATCTGAATGCGCTGATCGATTACTGCCTCAGCAGGGAAAAACGCCGGCGCATATACACCTGCTACCGCAAGCC
>CAYYHM010000019.1:20315-37410 GCA_964471795.1 uncultured Chitinophagales bacterium
TCGTTGCCTTTATTCGGGAGCTACGTGTTGGCACCGGACACCACACCACCGGCAATCACAGTTATCAGAAAACCTACTACAAATGGGAAGGCCATATTCCGGCTACGCGATGACCTAAGTGGCATAAAACACTACTCAAGTACAATAAATGGTCGTTGGATATTGATGGCATACGATGCCAAAACCGGCACTTTATCGGGTACAATACCAAAATGGGAATCCGGTGAACAATATTTTAGGTTGACCGTTACAGATGCAGTTGGAAACCAATTATATTACACGTTAAACTGGATACTCCCATGACAACTATCAAACCCGGAGACAAAGCACCTGCCATCGCGGCTACTGACCAAAACGGCCAACCCGTTTCACTCGACCAATTCAAGGGGAAGAAAGTGGTATTGTACTTCTACCCCAAAGACGACACCCCCGGCTGTACCACCGAGGCCTGCAACCTGCGTGACAATTACGAAGAGCTGCAGCAAAAAGGATTCGAGATTCTTGGCGTAAGCGTCGACTCGGCCAAAAGCCACCTGAAATTCATCGACAAATACAATCTTCCATTCAGCCTGATCGCAGACACAGACAAAGAAGTGGTAAAAGCCTACGGCGTCTGGGGCATGAAGAAATTCATGGGCCGCGAATATGAAGGCACACACCGTGTCACCTTCGTTATCGATGAGCAGGGCATCGTTGAACAGGTCATTGAAAAGGTAGACACCAAGAACCATACGGCACAGATCTTGGCCGTTGTGGGAAACTGACAGACAGTAGGATGACTTATATCCAAAACCGGGTGCCTATCTTTAGCCTGACAACCTTATAACTATGACAAGAATCGTACGCACATTCCTGCTTACTTCCGGGGTGCTTTTCACTATCGGAGGTGTATTGTTTACCGGATATTCCAGCTCTGGTGGTGCTCCCGGCCTTGGTGGAGCCGGCTATGCCGGAAGTGGAAAGGACAATGGCCGTACCTGCGCTGCAGCTGGCTGCCACAGTGGCCCGGCTACATCTCGGGATGGTATGATTGCTATGGCCGGTCTGCCACAGGACGGATACTTGCCCGGACAAACCTATACCATAGAAATCACCGGACAAGGCAACAGTACGAAGATGGGATTCCAGGCTACCGTACAGGATGCCAACAACAACATTGCAGGCAGCGTTGCAACCTCTGACAATCAGACTCGACTGGTGAATGGCTCGCCCGGCTACATCACACAAACCGCTGCAGGCAACAGCGTCAGCGGAGGCAGCAAGACGTGGTCCTTTCAATGGACAGCGCCAGCAGCAGGCACCGGTACTGTGAACGTATATACTGCAGTGAATATCAGCAACAATAATGGCGGCACATCCGGAGATCAGATCCTGTTCGACACCTTTGCCATAACAGAGCAAATTGTAAGCAGCATCAGTTCTGTTGACAGCTGGCAGGAAACCGCCTCCTGGTTCCAGGGCCAACACCTGCAGGTTACCTTTACCACTGAGCGGGTGACCCACGTTGCTGTGACCGACCTGCAAGGGCGTCGCATGACAACCGAGAACAGCATTGCTCCCGGCAGCCAGCGGTTGTCCATCGATGGGTCCTTCTGGCCGGCAGGCATGTATCTGGTAGTATTGTCATCCGGCGACGCACGCACTGTGATGAAAGTGATGAAATATTGATATCCATGACATGTGAGAAGACCGGCAGATGGCCGGTCTTTTTTTTGCGTAATTTTCTGCAATGAAATCGATCCTTTCCTACTGTTTGTGTATTTGCTTTTCCGTGGTACTAGCAGCACAGCCGTATGCCGACACCCGAATCCTCAACAACCATAGCCCGGTTACCCTGAAACAGGGATTCCTCGACTTCCGGGTGACACACCGCTTTGGAGATGTTGCCGGCACTGATGGCGGCTGGGAGACACTCTTCGGAGTCGAAGAAGCATCCGACATACGGATCGGGTTCGAGTATGGCATCACCGACAAGTGGATGGCCGGTGTGGGCCGCACCAAGGGGGCAGGCCCGGCACAACGATTACTGGAAGGCTTCACCAAATACAACCTGATGCAACAGGGAGAAGGGCGGCCTGTGACACTGTCCGTAATGGGCAACATCGTGTTCTCTTCGATGCAGCGACTGGCCGACAGCACACAGGTAGGGAGCTTCCCCCGCACCATACATCGCTTTTCCTATCTGGCGCAGTTCATCGCTGCCCGTCAGTGGGGTGAACGGCTCACCATCAGTATGAGCCCGGCCATCTTGCACCGCAACTTTGTGGCCTTCGGCGATGACAACACCTTATTCTTTCTGGGCATCGGTGCCCGCATCGGCTTGAAAGAAGGCTTTGCCCTATTGGCAGACTACAACGCTTGCCTCCTGACACGAAGTGTGGAGGGATTTGTAAACCCACTATCTGTGGGACTGGAGTATGAAACCGGCGGTGGCCACGTGTTCATGCTGGGGATTTCCAACAACAAAGGCATTGTAGAGAACGACTTTCTGGGCTATACGGACAGCCGGTGGCAGGATGGTGGCTTCCGGTTTGGCTTCACCATAGTACGTAAGTTCGTGCCCTGATGGCAACCAAGCAGAAGTACTATGTGGTATGGTCGGGGAGGGAGCCGGGCATCTACACCAGCTGGGCCGACTGCAAGGAACAGGTAGATGGTGTGGCCGCTGCCCGCTATAAGGCATTTCCGGACATGGCGTCAGCACGCGCAGCCTATGAAAAAGGGCCCGAAAAAAGTAAGAAACCCGATGCCGGCCTAAAAACACCTAAAGCACCCCGAGAAGGTGCCTGGTTCAAGAAAAGCGTCAGCGTGGATGCCGCTTGCAGTGGCAATCCCGGCATCATGGAGTACAGGGGTGTAGACACCGAAACGGGTAGGCAGCTCTTCCTGCAAGGACCGTTCCCCGTAGGCACCAACAACATCGGCGAGTTCCTCGCTATCGTGCATGCCTTGGCGTACCTGAAAAAGCTCGACGATTCAAGGCCGATATATACCGACAGCCGAACTGCACTTGCGTGGGTCAAAAACAAGAAGGTAAAGACCATGCTGCCCAAAAACGACACCACTGCCGCACTATGGAACCTCATCCACCGTGCAGAACAATGGCTGGCCACCCATAGCTACCCAAACCCCATCATCAAATGGAAAACAGAAGAGTGGGGCGAAATAAAAGCTGACTTCGGAAGGAAGTGAGCGGGGAGATGGGATGTTGGATGTTGGACTTGGGATAAACGATTTTCGATATGCGATGGGCGAGGCTTGTCTGCCGGTAGTGGCGATTTCTCTACAGGAGCACCAATCCCCGATCCAAGGAAACTATTCTCACATTACCGCATTCTCACATTGTCACATTGTCACATTGCCACATTACCTCACTCCTACTCATCACCGGAAGCGGCTGGCGATGCTGCCAATAACCCGGCCTGATCCAGTGCTTCATACCACTTCAGGATCTTCTTGATGTCGCTGGCATAGACACGCTCTGCGTCATACTCGGGCACTACTTCCTCAAAGTAATCATGCAGCGCCTGATTGTCGGCCTTGGCAGACACCGGTGTCAGCGTACCGGCACGGTCATACATCCGCTGGAACACGGTTTGCAGTTCCATACCGTCATCATCGGTATAGATGGTGATGTTCTCCAGCGGTGTAAACAGGTTTTGCCGCCCGGAGATGAACTTCCGCTTTTCCTCCAACAATGGTTTTACGATGATGCCATTGTCCCGCTGCGCCTCTATCTTATACAAACCGGGCATGCCGGTGATGGATACAATATCCTTCAGATCCATGTGTAATGCTGTTCTATGATTGTAGCTCAAAGGTAAGGCAATAGGAACGAATGTACAGGATTGTTTGGCATCGCACTTTTCCCGGATGACTGCTGTTTCACTAATCCGATTACGTAGATTTACCGCACCATGAAATTTCAGTTGGCATCAGAGTTTCAACCTACCGGCGACCAGCCGGAGGCCATTCGTCAGTTAGTACGGGGCGTAGAGGCCGGCGAACGCGCACAGGTATTGTTGGGCGTTACCGGTTCGGGCAAGACCTTCACCATGGCGAATGTTATACAGGAGCTGCAACGGCCTACCATCATCATCAGCCACAACAAAACGCTGGTAGCACAGCTATATGGTGAGTTCAAACAGTTCTTCCCCAACAATGCCGTAGAATACTTCGTATCCTACTACGACTACTACCAGCCGGAAGCCTACATCCCGGTTTCCGACACCTACATAGAGAAAGACCTGGCCATCAACGCCGAAGTGGAGAAACTTCGACTGAAGACAACGTCCAGCCTGCTGAGTGGCCGCCGCGACGTGTTGGTAATCGCCTCCGTCAGCTGCATCTATGGTATGGGCAACCCGGCAGAGTTCCGGGAGCGCATCATACGACTGCAACCCGGCACGGTGGTAGCCATGGACACGCTGCTCTTCGAGTTCGTGAGCAGCCTGTACTCCCGAACTGTCAACGATTTTCGCCGCGGCACCTTCCGCGTTAAAGGCGACACCGTGGACATCTACCCGGCCTATGCGGATATAGCTTATCGGATTACCTTCTTCGGTGATGAGGTAGAGACCATTGACGCTTTTGATCCTGAATCGGGTCGTACTTTATCGGCAGAGGATGCCATTGCCATCTTTCCGGCCAACATCTACCTGTCGCCACGCGATCAGCTGAAGGACATCCTGTGGGAGATCCAGGATGAGATGAATGAGCAGGTAGCCTATTTCGAGTCCATCGGCAAGTATCAAGAGGCCAAGCGCCTATCGGAGCGGGTGAACTTCGACATCGAGATGATTCGTGAACTGGGATATTGCAGTGGCATCGAGAACTATTCGCGGTTCCTGGATCGGCGGAAACCGGGCGAGCGGCCCTTCTGCCTGCTGGACTATTTCCCGGATGACTACCTGATGGTCATCGACGAAAGCCATGTGACATTGCCACAGGTCAGCGGTATGTATGGCGGTGACCGTGCCCGCAAGAGCAATCTGGTAGAGTATGGCTTCCGCCTCACCAGCGCCATGGACAACCGCCCCCTGAACTTCCAGGAGTTTGAGCAAATAGTAAACCAGGTAGTATACGTAAGTGCGACCCCCGGCGACTATGAGCTGGCACAGACAGAGGGGCTCTTTGTAGAGCAGGTGGTGCGGCCTACCGGCCTGTTGGATCCTGTGATTGAAGTACGTCCCAGCCACAATCAGATCGACGACCTGCTGGATGAGATCGACAACCGCATCAAGATGGGCGATCGGGTGCTGGTGACCACCCTTACCAAACGCATGTCGGAAGAGCTGGACAAATACCTGCGTCGGCTCAACATCCGCTCCACCTACATCCACTCGGAAGTGGAAACGCTGGAAAGGGTGGAGATCCTGCGTGACCTGCGCCTCGGAAAGATCGATGTGGTGGTAGGTGTTAACCTGCTGCGGGAAGGTCTCGATCTTCCCGAGGTGTCGCTGGTAGCCATCCTGGACGCCGACAAGGAGGGGTTCCTGCGATCCACGCGAAGCCTTACACAGATTGCAGGACGTGCCGCACGAAACTTGAACGGACTCGTGATCATGTATGCGGATACCATTACCGAATCGATGCAGAAGACCATCGACGAAACCAATCGCAGGCGCGAAAAACAACTGGCCTACAACGAGAAGCATGGCATTACCCCACGAACCGTCACCAAGACCAAGGAGCAGATCCTGAAGCAGTCAGCCGTATTGGACATCAGACAAGGCGACCAGCCTAAGGCGTATGTAGAGCCGGAAGCCGTCAGCTTTGCAGCCGACCCCGTGGTGCAATACATGAGCGAACCGCAGATGGAGAAAGCCATCGAAAAAGTAAAGCAAGCCATGCAGAAGGCGGCCCGCCAGATGGACTACATGGAAGCTGCCAGACTGCGTGATGAGTGGTTTGCCCTGCAGGAGGAATTCCGGAACAAGTTCGGTAAGGACCCCAAAGCTTAGTCAAACCGGGGCAATTCCGCTGCCCGCTTCTTCTTGGGCAACCGATCCAACACTTCCTGAAACACCTTCTCATGCAAGAAGCTGGCCGGATTCCAGAACCAGTTGGGCTCGATGGGGATCGGGTTAGGGATAGCCCTGATGCCAGGGATAGGCATCATCTTCAGCTCAAAGGGATCGGTAGTCTGCAAGGCCAGGAACTCCTGCCGGAACTGCTCTCGCGAAGGCCACGGGTACACCACGGCCTCCTCCAGCAGCACCGTATCCACCTCCATAGGGATCATGATGGTTACTCTGCTGCGCTCCAGCGTATCCGGCACGGGCACCAGCATGCGCTTATACCCGACCGTTGAGATCAGCAGGGTGTCTCCAACACCTGCCACGATGGAAAAGAAACCATTGGCAGCACTGATGGTGCCGTTGTTGGTTCCTTTCACCGCTACTGTTGCATAGGGTAATACCTGCACCGATTGTGCCTCGTAGATGATGCCACTGATAGATAGCAACGGCTTGTCGTCCTGTGCCCGGGCAACAAGCGGAAGTACCAGCAAAATCCATAACCACCCACGAGCCATAGGCTAAAGATAAGACCGGGTTTTTGAAAGAAAGAGGGCTTTCAGTGAATTAACACACGATAAGATTTCGTACATTAGAATAAAAACCGAGCTATGGGAACGTCAACGAATACTTCCTCAGGGTCATCCATGTCGGCCAACGTAATTGTTGCCGTAGTCATTGCCATACTGGCGATTGTATTAACCCTGCAAAACGCACAAATCGTAACCGTACGCCTGTTTCTGTGGAAGGCGGAAGCCTCCCTGATCCTGCTGCTGGCACTCAACTTTGCTGCCGGCGCACTGCTGGTATACCTGCTGATGCTGTTGCAGGTGCGCTCGCTGCGCAAGACCATCCGCAAGTTGGAAAAAGTGACAAAAGAAAAGCCGGTGACACCAACGGCGCCCCGGCTTTCATAATAGGTTGGAATCTTTCGATTAGTGCAGTGAGGCCTCAATCTCCATCTCCTTGGTGACTTCCGCTTCGCCGGCAGTCAACACCTTGATGCGCTCATTGATTTCCTCCTTGCCAAAATACAGTGACAGCAAGTCAACGTACATGTCTGCTGAATTCGTGTCCTCATCAGCAAAGGTGTTGAACAGCTTCTTCTGCTTGGCATCGGTTACTGCCTCAGATAGCATGCGGTATCTCTCAGCACCACGCAGCAGAATGAGTCCGGCAACGATCATTCGATCTACAAATCGCTCCCGTCTGCCATTCCTACAGTGCATCACTACACGGTTGATGTACAAATCCTTACTGATTTCGCGACCCATCTTCAGCCCGCGCTCCTCAATCAGCCTGTACAACTCCCGGAATTGATTCAGGTCTACCTGTGCAATCTCAATCCAGCCACCAACACATTTCGCATACTGCGGATACTTGGCTACAAGCATCTGTGCATACGCTACGTTCTTTCGCTCACTATCGGCTGCTGCCAGCAGAAAGTTGTCGAAATCATCTAATACTGTGGTTACCCATTTTTTAGGTGTCTTGGATGCGAGTGTAAGTTTTGTTTTCATATGCCTTACTTGTTTCCCCCCGTTAAAGCGTTAATAATCAACAAAGTTTATGTAATCGATTTTACTACGCAAATCAATTGGCCATAAAATTTGACCAGTCCGATAAACAGGGTATTTGTAAAGCAGGTATTTTTGAAGGGATATTTATAGAAAGGCAATGCTATGTAAATGTACGTGCTTTGTCAGTAATTCCAATTCAAAATAGCAATTGTTTTCAACATGAGCACTGGAAATCTGCATGATTTAAGACAATCGTATGAAAGACATCGACTGGATGACCGTGCCATTCATGAAAATCCCTTTGCACAGTTTGCCGCCTGGTTTCAGGATGCTGTAGATTCTCCCATTGGGGAACCCAACGCCATGATGCTGGCGACAGCAGATGCAGCCGGCGTGGTATCCTCCAGAATGGTGCTGCTGAAGTCCTATGACGAAAGGGGGTTCGTCTTCTACACCAACTACCGGAGCCGCAAGGGTCGCTCCATTGCCGAGAACCCACACGTGGCCATCACCTTCTTCTGGGATGTGCTGGAGCGTCAGATACACATAGAAGGCACTGCACAGCAAGTAAGTGATGAGGAGAGTGACAACTATTTCCATAGCCGGCCCGATGGACATCAGCTGGGTGCCTGGGTGTCGCCACAAAGCGAGATCATACCGGATAGAGCCTATCTGGAAGGGCGGCTGGAGGAGATGCAAGCGCGGTTTCAGCAGGAACCGCTGTACCGGCCACCACATTGGGGTGGCTTCCGCATAGCACCGACACGGTTCGAGTTCTGGCAGGGACGTGCCAACCGCCTGCACGACAGGATAGAATACCGCCTTACCGGCGATTACAAATGGGAAAACAACCGGCTGGCTCCCTGATTAGCCTACCGTCCAGGTTTTCTTACCCTTCAACAGCAAGTCCAGGTCCCCCTCCCCAAAGCGAGTGGTGGCTTCCTGTACCTGTTGCATCAGTAATGTCTCATACGTTGGCCGCTCTACGGCATAGAACACACCGAAAGGCCGCGGCAACTGCAAGCCACCATGGCGTGGATCGTCAAAGAAGCGTGTCAGTAGCAGCGCCTTGGTAAGGTCCTGCTCGTCATGGATCCACAGATCTTCAGCGCTATAGCCATCAGCCAGCGAGACCACCGACGCCTGCAAGCCATCGATACGGATGCCCTTGTCGCCCTCCTTACCAAAGCGCAACGGCTGACCATGCTCCAGTATCAGGATGTTGTCGTCCTTCACCTGCTTGTCGGTAAACACCTCAAAAGCACCGTCATTGAAGATGTTGCAGTTCTGATAGATCTCTAAAAACGACGCTCCTATATGGTTGTTGGCACGCAGCAACATCTGCTGCAAATGCTTCGGATCCCTGTCTACAGACCGCGCTACAAAGGTAGCATCGGCACCCAAGGCCAGTGACAAGGGGTTGAAGGGATGGTCGAGTGAGCCGAACGGGGTAGACTTGGTGACCTTGTGCTGTTCAGAGGTGGGTGAATACTGCCCCTTAGTCAACCCATAGATCTCATTGTTGAACAACAGGATGTTTACGTTGAAGTTCCGGCGAAGCAGGTGGATCATGTGGTTGCCCCCGATGGACAACCCGTCGCCGTCGCCGGTTACGATCCACACGTTGAGTTCCGGACGCACAGCCTTAAGGCCGGAGGCGATGGCGGTGGCCCTGCCATGGATGGAGTGCATCCCGAAGGTATTGGTATAGTAAGGAAAGCGGCTGCTACAGCCGATGCCCGAGATGATGACGATGTCTTCGCGGGGAATGCCAATCTGTGGCAATATGGTATGCACCTGCTTCAGGATGGAATAATCCCCGCAGCCGGGACACCACCTGACGTCCTGGTTGGTCTGGAAGTCTTTGGCAGAAAGTATGGGTAGTTCGGTAGCCATATCAATGTTGCGGTTGTGGCAGGTGATGCAGAATGGCCTCGCGGATTTCCGTCTTGGTAAAGGGTACGCCCTTGATCTTGCGTACTTGTTTGGCGTCCACCAGATATTTGTCGCGAAGCAGTTTTATCAGTTGTCCGTTGTTCATCTCCGGTACGATGACAGTGCTGAACTGCCGTATGATATCGCCGAGATTGGCCGGAAATGGGTTCAGGTGCCGGATATGTACATGCGCTATGTCAGTGACACCTTCTTCCAACAGCTCTGCTACCGCACTGCGGATAGCGCCATAGGTACTACCCCATCCAATCACCAACAGGCGTCCACTGTCAGAGCCCTGATCAATGGCCTGCGGTGGCAGGTAGTGTGCTATGTTGTCGACCTTGGCCTGCCGCGTGAGGACCATGTGCTCATGGTTGTCCGGGTCGTAGGACACGTTTCCGGTAACGTCTTCCTTTTCCAGACCACCGATGCGGTGCTCCAGACCCTTGGTGCCCGGAATGGCCCACGGCCTGACCCCTTTCTCGTCGCGGGCATACGGGAGGAATACCTCCTCCTCTGCAGCGGCCGGGGCGAACTGTACCGGAATCGCCGGCAGGTCGGCAGCATGTGGGAACTTCCAAGGCTCAGACCCGTTTGCGATGTATCCGTCACTCAGGAAGACCACCGGTGTCATGTGGGTGATGGCGATGCGGCATGCCTCAAATACTGTCTCGAAACAGTCGGCCGGCGAGCTGGGTGCCAGCACCGGCAGTGGCGCTTCTCCGTTGCGGCCATATATCGCCTGCAGCAGGTCCGCCTGCTCGGTCTTGGTAGGCAAGCCCGTAGAAGGTCCTGCCCGTTGTACGTTCAGAATTACCAGCGGAATCTCCAGCATGATCCCCAGCCCCAGCGCTTCCGTCTTCAGCGCCATCCCGGGACCCGAGGTGGACGTTACGGCGAGATGGCCACCAAAGGCGGCACCGATGGCCGAGGTGATGGCAGCGATCTCGTCTTCCGCCTGAAAGGTCTGCACACCAAAGTGCTTGTAGTTACTCAGCTGATGCAGGATGTCCGATGCCGGTGTGATGGGATAGGAGCCCAGGAACAGATTGATGCCTGCTTTTTGGCTCGCCGCCACCAGTCCCAGCACCGTAGCCTGGTTTCCCATGATATTGCGGTATTCGCCGGGCTCCAGGTTGGCAGACTTCACCCGATAACGCGACGTGAACGTCTCCGTGGTGTCCCCGTAGTGATATCCCGCCTTCAGCACGGCGATGTTGGCCTCCAATATCTCGGGCTTGTTCCTGAACTTGCCCTTCAGGAAGTCCATGGTATCGTCGAGGGTACGGTTGTACATCCAAAACAGAAAGCCCAGGATGAACATGTTCTTGGATCGGTCTTTTTCTTTGGTGCCTAGCGGCGAATCTTTCAACGTCTCCCGTGTGAGGCGGGTGATGTCCATTGGATAGTAACGGAAATCATCGATGATCGAACTCTCCAACGGGTTGGCTTCATAGCCTGCCAGCCGCAGGTTCTTGGTGTCGAAGCCTGCCGTATCCACGATGAGCGTGCCGTTCTTCTTCAGGCGACCCACATTGGTCTTGAGGGCAGCCGCATTCATGGCCACCAACACATCATAGTTGTCGCCCGGTGTATAGACAGGCCTGCTGCTGAAGTGCAGCTGAAAGCCCGATACACCGGCGAGGGTGCCCTGTGGTGCCCTGATTTCTGCGGGAAAGTCGGGGAACGTGGCCAGATCGTTACCGGCCAGCGCTGTGCTGTCGGTAAACTGACTGCCGGTAAGCTGCATGCCATCACCGGAATCGCCGGCAAACTTTATGACGATACTGTCCTGATTCTCAATACTGTGAGCCATATGCGGCGGTTATTGTCTTTTGTGTGGCAAAGTTACAGAGTATTTGCACCAACAACGTACGGCAACGGTTTCAGTTCACCTAGTAGGCTCTTTCGTTTCGGCCTTCCATGTAGTTGACGAACGCCTTGTTCACCACCCGATTGCCACCCGGTGTCGGGAAGTTACCACTGAAGTACCAGTCACCCGTATGATTGGGGCACGACTTATGCAGCCCTTCGAGGGTTTGATAGATCACCTCTACCTCTGAGAAGATGTGCTTAGGCCGGATGATTTCGGCGATCTTACGGCTGATGTCTTCTGGCGTAAACTGATCGTACAAGCGCTGCACCTCGTTTTTCACCTGCTCCCTCGGCAGGCTCATCGAGGCCTTGCAGGCTTGGTAGATGTCTTGCAGCAGCGCCTCATTGCCTTGCTCTGTCGTTAGTGCGATGGCTGCCTTGAAGGCCACAAAATCACCCAGCTTCGACATGTCGATACCGTAGCAGTCCGGATACCGGATCTGCGGTGCACTGCTCACGATGATGATCTTTTTCGGGCCTAACCTGTCCAGGATGGACAGGATGCTGCGCTGCAGTGTCGTACCGCGCACAATGGAGTCGTCGATGACCACCAGCGTGTCTACATTCCGCTGAATAGACCCGTAGGTGATGTCGTACACGTGCGCAACCAGCTCATCGCGGGAGTTGTCCTGCGTGATGAAGGTGCGCATCTTCACGTCCTTCACCGCCACCTTTTCTACCCGCGGCCGCAGGCGCAGCAGATGCTCCAGCTCCGGTTCCGTCATCCTGATGCCCTTGAAGGTGATCAGGTCTTTCTTGTATTGGTTCAGCCAGTCTTCTACACCCTTCAGCATGCCATAGAAGGCCACCTCTGCCGTGTTGGGGATAAAGGAAAAGACGGTATGCTCCACATCATGCTGCACAGCCTTGAGGATGGCCGGCGCCAGGTGGTAGCCGAGTGCTTTTCGCTCATTGTAGATGTCCTGATCGTTGCCCCGGCTGAAGTAGATGCGCTCAAACGTGCAGGCGGTTTTCTCACGAGGCTCCAGCACCTTAACGATGCGTGCCTGCCCGGTGTGCTTGATGGTGAGGGCATGGCCTCGCTCCAGCTCCTGAATCTTTTCTACAGGAACATTGAAAGCTGTTTGGATGGCAGGTCGCTCAGAGGCGCCTACGATGATTTCATCATCCATGTAGTAATAGGCCGGTCGGATTCCATTGGGGTCGCGGAACAGGAAGCTGTCGCCATGGCCGATGAAGCCCATCATGGCATAGCCGCCATCAAAGTCCTTGGCCGCGCGGCTCAGCACCCGCTGCATGTCCAGCTTGTCGCCGATGATGTCGGACAGCTGGCGGTTGTCGTAGCCTTGTGTCTTGTACTCGTCGAAGATGCGCTGGTTCTCTGCATCCACGAAGTGGCCGATCTTCTCCAGCACGGTAACCGTATCCACCTTTTCCTTGGGATGCTGACCCAGGTCCACCAGCTGATCGAACAACTCATCCACGTTGGTCATGTTGAAGTTGCCGGCCAGCACCAGGTTGCGGGTCTTCCAGTTGTTCTGCCGCAGGAAAGGATGGGTAGACTCTATCGAGTTCTTGCCGTGCGTACCATAGCGCAGGTGCCCCATCAGCAGCTCACCGGTGAAGGCGTAGTCATCCTTCAGCCGCCGGATGTCGCGCAGCTGCTCGTTGGTGACGCCCTCAAAACGGCTGAAGATGTAGGAAAAGATGTCCTTGATGGGCTGATTGGAAATGCTGCGATGCCGGCTGATGTATCGGCTGCCGGGAGGAGTGTCCAGCTTGATGGTGGCCACACCGGCACCGTCCTGACCCCGGTTGTGCTGTTTTTCCATGAGGATATACAGCTTGTGCAGGCCATACAGAGGGGTGCCGTATTTTTCGTGGTAATAGGAGAGCGGTTGTAATAACCGAATGAATGCAATGCCGCATTCGTGTTTGATTGTATCGCTCATATGGCCTCCTGGCTAAGGTGCAAAGGTAACCAGTTCCCTACAGATTATACCACGCAGCGCATGCCGGTTACCTGCCTTACAACAACTTGCCGGCAATCTCCTCAATCGTTATACCCTCGGCTTCCGCCTTGTAGTTGCGGATTACCCGGTGGCGCAGGATGGGCAGCGCTACGGCTCTTACATCTTCGATGTCCGGGCTGTACTTACCATGCAGCACGGCGTGGCACTTGGCTGCCAGCACCAGGTTCTGCGAGGCCCGCGGCCCTGCTCCCCACTCCAGGTATTCCTTGCTGATGGCGGGAGCCAGCTCGCTGTCGGGACGGGTCTTGTGGGTAAGCGTCACCGCATATTCCAGCACGTTGTCTGTAATCGGAATCTTACGGATCAGATGCTGGAACTGCAGGATGTCTTCCTTGTCCAGCACCTTGTCCAGGCGCGCCTGCTGCAAAGAGGTGGTGGCCTTCACCACTGCCAGCTCCTCGGCATACGAAGGATATCCTACCACGATGTTGAACATGAAACGATCCAGTTGCGCTTCCGGCAGTGGATAGGTGCCCTCCTGTTCAATAGGGTTCTGTGTGGCCAGTACGAAGAAGGGCCTGTCCAGGGTATGCATGTGGCCTCCGACGGTCACCGCCTTTTCCTGCATGGCCTCCAGCAGTGCCGCCTGTGTCTTGGGCGGCGTCCGGTTGATCTCATCGGCCAGTACGATGTTGGCGAAGAGGGGTCCCTTGGTGAACACAAAAGCCCGGTTGCTGTCCAGGATCTCCGATCCGGTGATGTCGCTGGGCATCAGGTCGGGCGTAAACTGTATCCGGTTGAAGCTGAGGTGCAGGGCGTCGGCAATGGTCTTCACCAGCAGTGTCTTGGCCAATCCCGGCACACCCACCAGCAAGCTGTGGCCATCACAGAAGATGGAGATGAGCACCTGCTCAATCACCTGATCCTGTCCTACGATGATCTTGCCGATCTCTTTCCTGATGGAGGCATAGGCGGCCGACAGGGCATCAACCGCTTCTACGTCTGAAGCAAACTTGGTCATGTGTTGGTATTTACGGTCTGGCGGTGATCCAGGGCTCTAGCTCCGGACACTCGGCAAACGATGGGTCAATGGAAATATAGGTACGCTGAATCCGTGATTCCAGCCAGTTCTTCATGGCTTCCGCCTTCTTGCGCGACAGCGCTGCAGCCATGATGCGCGCATAGTCCTGTTCCAGGTTGGCTACGTGGGGATCGGTTACCGACTTCAGGAACAGGATCCGGTAGGCCTGATTGCCTCGGTAGTCCGCATACATGTGCACATTCGAGAACTCACCCGTCTCCATGGTGTCAATCACGAAGGGGATGGTTTGGTCCATGGCGCCCAGCTCGTCCAGCTCAAAGCGGCTCTCGCCGGTGTTGGGGTTGGTGAGCATGCCGCCATATTTGTTGGTGCCCTCATCTTCAGAAAAGCGTGTCACCGCCTGCCCGAAAGATATCTGATCTGTCTGCAGCAGGTTGAGGATGCTGTCTGACAAAGCCTTCGCCTGCCGCACATCGCTGTTGGACACTTCCGGTATGATGAGGATGTGGCGCACCAGCACGCGGTCGCCGGAGCGCTTGATCATCTGCACGATATGGTAGCCAAAGTCCGTCTCGAAGGGCTGGCTGATCTCGCCATCCTGCAGCCGGAAGCTGACGTTGATGAACTCCGGTGCAAAGGGGTCATCCTTCGAGAACTCCGGCAGCTCACCCCCCTTGGAGGCAGATCCCGGGTCATCCGAATACAGGATGGCCTTCAGCTTGAAGTCAGCGCCATTCACGATCTCGGTGCGCAGGTTGCGGATCTCCGCCAACGCCATGCGCTTCGACTCCTCGGAAGGCTTGGGGTAGATAACCACCTGCCCCACCTCTACCTCCGCGTTGTAGCGGGGCAGCGAGTCCTCCGGTATCCGTTGGAAGAAGTCCTTCACCTCTGCCGGCGTTACGCTGATGCCCGACGTGATCTCTCCCTGCATCTTCTGTGCTATCAGCTGATTGCGTACATCCGGCCGGAACTCCTCCTTGATCTCGATCACCGACTTTTCATAGAACTCCTCCAGCTTCTCCTGTGAGCCGATCATACCGATGAAGTGCCGTATCCGCTTGTCCAGCTCACCCTCTACCTCACCGTCATCCACCACAATGCTGTCCAACTCCGCCTGCGCAATCAGCAGCTTTTGTGCCAGCATCTGATCCATGATCTGACACCGCAGACCGGGTGGCACACTCCCCTCCGCAGCATATTGCTGGTACTGGACTTCTATGTCCGACTTCAGGATCATGTTGTCGCCCACAACGGCCACAACTTTGTCCACAAGCACCGGCTGGGCGGACAAGGAAAGGGTGATGCCCACAAACAGGCAAAAGAGATAGCAATATTTCATATCAGCGATAAACTTCAAAGGTATTATTCTTTGCTGCGTCCTTATAGATATTGTCGTTGAATTCTTTTCTCAGCCGCATCTGGCGCTGATTCAGGATCATCCTTTTTATCTCCGGCTTCACGTATTCGAACGGCGCACGGCTCTCCTTTATTTTGAAGTCCTGCAACAGAAAGAAGTAGCGGAAGGGCGATTCCTTGAAGTCAACGAGCCGCTGTGCCGACAAGTCGTAGTTCTCTACCAGGAAAGGGGCAATGGCCATCAGCTGCTGCCGGGTGTACCACATGCTGTCCTGCAGGTTGTATTCGATGGCATACTTGTCCAGGTATTGCTCCATCGACACCCGATCAAACGGGTCGGAGGAGTTGAGCCACCGCCCGATGGAGTCCTGCTTGGGGGCGTCGAGGCCTACCTTTACATACTGCAGTTTCACCAGGTCGTCGGCCAGGATGAAGTTGTCGATATAGGTGTAGTAAAAGTCCAGCAGGGTGTCTTCCTGCATCAGCGTATCCAGGTTCTGCTCTACATATACCCTTTCGTAGGTGTAGATCAGCAGCGACTGGCGGTAGTCTTCTACCAACTTGTCGATGTTGAGCTGCTCCGGTGGCAGGTTCTCTTGAGCATACCGGTACATGAGCTGCCGCCGTATCCAGCTGTCAATGTATTCCGATACGATCTTGATGCTGTCTTCAGGAGATACGGCCTGTAACGCCAGTGTCTCGATGTCTTTCTTGTACAGGTATTCGTTGCCTACGCGTGCCAATGGCTCACCCATCTCGGCGGGAGACTTGGTCTTCCGCTCAAAAAACATGCACCCGGACAGGATGCCGGTCAGCAAGAGCCCTAGCAACAGCCGTTGCCTCATCGTTGTGGCACCAGTTGTTGCAAAGCATCATCAAATCGGGCCACGCGGTAGGTGTTTTTCAACTCCATCAGCCACTGTTGATCCAGATAGGTCTGGTAATCCGAGATGTAGGATCCGCGGGCTTCCTGTAAAGCCTTGGGCTGCGGTGGCAGGATCTCCTCCACGCGCACAACAGCATAGAGGGTGTCACTTTGCGGCAGCACACCGGTTACGCCGGCAGTCCAGTTGATATTATCCAGGATGGCATTGCGTCCACGTTCTACCGTGACGCGCTGCAGGGTGATGGCAGGTTCTTCACCGGGTTGGTTGAATTTCGCCGCCAGCCGGTTGTTGTCCCACTTGGCTGCCTTCTTTGCCACCGCCTCAGCTAGTGATGGATCATTCACGGTGATGATGGTAGCCTGTATCCGGGTGTCCCACATGTGGTTGGCAGCGTTGGCCGTGTAGAAGGCCTCCAGACCGGCAGAGTCGGTGATGGCCTTGCTCCACACTTTGGCATCCATGAGGGCAAACATGAGGATGCCATCGCAGTATTCCTGGCGCAGACGGAAGTACTCCGGAAACTTGG
>CAYYHM010000020.1:0-37218 GCA_964471795.1 uncultured Chitinophagales bacterium
TGCATGAGGTTGCGTGCAATGAGGTCTGCAGGACGACCCTCAATCTGATGGCGCTCGATAAAATGCACTAACTTACCATCCTTGAACAAGGCAATGGAAGGAGATGAAGGTGGATATGGCGCCATGAACTGACGGGCGCGAGCAGTTGACTCAATATCGAAGCCTGCAAACACCGTAGTAATGCGGGTCGGCACCTTTTCGTGCTGAACCGCCATTTTCACAGCAGGACGGGCATTACCTGCCGCACAGCCACATACGCTGTTCACCATTACCAAAGTGGTTCCTTCGGCGGAAATGGCACTATCTACTGCCTCAGGGGTCAGCAATTCTTCGAATCCCACTGTCGTGAGATCAGCTTTCATCGGAGCTACCAGTTGTGCTGGGTACATATTTGTTACGTTTTGTAGGATGGCAAAAATAATCAGTTTGGAAACGCCCGCTTATCTGGATTAGTTCTACACAACAAGAAAATTTGATTCCATCAAACAATCCAATTTCTCAGGCATTTAATTGAATTATGCTTCAAAACGAGATACCTTTGCCACGCAAATCACACAAAATCAATACACTGATGATCGATACTGCATTGACCCACAAAGTAAAAGACATGACATTGGCCGAGTTCGGCCGCAAGGAAATTGAACTGGCTGAAGCCGAAATGCCTGGTTTGATGGCTCTCCGCGAAGAGTTCGGTCCTTCCAAGCCATTGAAAGGTGCCCGCATTGCCGGCTGTCTGCACATGACCATCCAAACAGCAGTCCTGATTGAAACCCTGGTTGAATTGGGTGCTGAAGTACGGTGGAGTTCCTGTAACATCTTCTCTACACAGGACCATGCTGCTGCTGCCATTGCTGCCGCCGGCATCCCTGTGTTTGCCTGGAAAGGCATGACCGAAGAGGAATATGAGTGGTGTGTAGAACAAACCTTGTTCTTCGGCGACGAAAGCCGCCCGCTGAACATGATTCTGGACGACGGTGGTGACCTCACCAACATCGTGCTGGATAAGTACCCTGAGTTGGTGCAACACATCCGTGGTATCAGCGAAGAAACTACCACCGGTGTACATCGCTTGTATGACCGGATGAAGGAAGGCACATTGCCAGTTCCTGCCATCAATGTTAATGACTCTGTAACCAAGAGCAAGTTCGACAACAAATATGGCTGCCGCGAATCATTGGTAGATGCCATCCGCCGGGCAACAGACGTAATGCTGGCCGGCAAGGTAGCCGTTGTGGCCGGGTATGGCGACGTAGGAAAAGGATCTGCTGACTCATTGAGTGGCGCAGGTGCTCGTGTCATCGTAACAGAAATCGACCCGATCTGCGCATTGCAGGCTGCCATGGAAGGATATGAGGTAAAGCGCATGGATCAGGCGATTCCTGAGGCTGACATCATCGTTACCGCTACCGGCAACTGCGATATCATTGTAGGTCGCCACTTCAAAATGATGAAGGACAAAGCAATCGTTTGCAACATCGGGCACTTCGATAACGAAATCGACGTAGCATGGCTGAAGGAGAACTGGGGTCATACCCATGTGAACATCAAGCCACAGGTAGACAAGTACACCGTAGAGGGTCACGACATCATCCTGTTGAGTGAAGGCCGCCTGGTGAACCTGGGTAACGCTACAGGCCACCCAAGCTTTGTAATGAGCAACAGCTTTACCAATCAGACTCTGGCGCAAATAGAGCTGTGGACCAACCACGAAAGCTACGAGAACAAAGTGTATGTGCTGCCTAAGCATCTGGATGAGAAGGTAGCGCGTCTGCACCTCAAGAAGATTGGCGTAGAGTTGGAAGAACTGAACGACAAGCAGGCTAATTATATCGGTGTGGAGAAGGAAGGCCCATACAAGCCGGAATACTACCGCTACTAAGCCAACTAGCATAACAACACAGAAAGGCTGCCCACAAGGGCGGCCTTTTTAATTGGTGCTGTAAACAACTATTACCGGATATTTTCCCTGACTGCACGAACCCAACCTTCTCCGTAATTTTGCAGTATGACTCACTTGTCTGTCAACCTCAACAAAGTAGCCTTGATACGCAACAGCCGTGGTGGCAACCTGCCGGATGTATTGCAGGTAGCACTGGACTGCGAGCGGTTTGGGGCCTATGGCATCACCCTTCATCCACGCCCTGACCAACGGCATGCACGGTACAGCGATTGCGAGGCACTGAAGCAGCACCTAACAGTTGAGCTGAATATTGAGGGCTTTCCTGATCCACAGTGGATGAAAACGGTGCTGCAAGTGAAGCCCGCACAGGCAACACTGGTGCCCGATGACCCGGCACAACTCACCAGCGACCATGGCTGGGACACGCAGAAACAGCGTGATTTTCTGGCACCGATTATCGAAGAACTGCAACTTGCCGGAATACGGGTGTCGCTGTTTGTAGACCCACAGGAGCAATACATAGAAGGTGCCAAAGCCCTGGGTGCAGATCGCATAGAACTATATACCGGGCCGTATGCCCACATGTATCCCTCCGGATCACAAAAGGCCATAGAAAAGTATATACCTGCGGCCAGGTACGCACATCAAATCGGACTGGGAATCAATGCCGGTCATGACCTGAACCTACACAATCTATCTTTCTTCCATGAGCAGATTCCGTTCCTTGACGAGGTATCTATCGGCCATGCCCTGGTGAGCGATGCCCTGTATTATGGACTGGAAAACACCATCCAACTCTACCAAAGACGACTCGGGAAATGAAATGGATCCGGCATGCCGTCGGTTATGTGTGGGCGGCGTATGTGTTGTTGTTGTTTCTCCTTATCGCACTGATCTGTCTGCCGATTCTATACATTACGCTACAGGTAAGCGCCGATGACCAGAAGTTTCGTAGAGGACATCGGTTTGTTCAGGTATGGGCCGGCATCTACCTGATTGTTTTTGGGATGCCCTGGCGGGTGAAAGGCAAGCAATACCTTACGCAACTGCCGGCTGTGATTGTAAGTAACCATGTATCGCAATTCGATATCTTGCTGAATCTGGTGGCGCTGCCGATACCTTTTCGATTCCTGTCGAAAAAGGAAGTAGCCAACATCCCGGTAATCGGGTATTGTGTGAAGCACTTGCACTTGCTGGTTGACCGCAGCCATGCAGAAAGCAGGACCGAGAGCATGAAAAAGATGGTAGCAGTGATTGAGGAAGGCACATCGGTACTGATCTATCCCGAAGGCACCCGCAACGGTGGTCCTGCCTATACCCGTACCTTCTTTGACGGCGCCTTCCGGCTGGCCATCAAAACTGGAAGGCCTATCATAGTGGTTACACTGATCGACACCTGGAAACGACAGAACCCGCACATGTTGGGTCGGATGATACCCGGCAGGATGCGTGTAGTAATTGATCCACCATTGCCTACCGCCGGACTTACAGAAAGTGACATCCCACGCCTGAAAAATCGGGTACAGGAGCTGATGGAAAGCCATCTCCGACCGGTGTATGGGGAAGGATACCCGGTTTAATACCTATCATACCTTTATCAATGAATGGTCTATTGATTGGGCACAAGAAGGCCCATCGCCCTTTCCGGTACTCATGACAGGGTACCATGCAACGTTTGGTATCGGCAAGCAATAGCCATGACCTGCATCCTCTGTTTACCTGAAATTTTCTGTTACTTTGCCCTCCTGAATTCGGATATGGCCATTCAACGCACACGCAAGCTGCCGGTTATTGGTGCTACGGACAAAGTAGACCTGCCTGAGTTTGGACTGGAAAATATTCCCTGCAAGATTGATACCGGCGCCGACACTTCGGCCATACATTGCGACAAGGTACGTATAGTAGAAAAGGACGGCAAGGAATACCTGACCTTCAAACTACTCGACAAACGATTCGCTCATCTGGAGAGGAAGATGTATCGGTTCAGCCAGTTCAAAGAGAAACTGATTCGTAATTCTTTTGGAGATACCGAGTACCGGTATGCAATTCAGACCTCCATTGTATTGTTTGGCAAAGCATACCCAATTACATTTACCCTGAGCAACAGGGGACAGATGAAATACCCCATATTGATTGGCAAGCGGTTCCTGCGCAAGAAATTCCTGGTGGATGTCAGCAGGCACGAATTATCTTTCAGCACCAAAGGCTAACCCAACCCTGTTTACATGAAAATCGCTGTTCTTTCCCGCGACAAGCACCTGTACTCTACACGTCGGCTGGTAGAAGCCGGCCAGCAAAGAGGTCATGAAATCTTCGTACTCAATCATACCAAGTGCTACATGGTTACCGAAAGCGCTCAACCGAAGGTGTACATCGGAGACCATCCGGTTGAGGGGTTGGATGCTATCATCCCAAGAATCGGCGCATCTGTTACCTTCTATGGCAGTTCAGTAATCAGGCAGTTCGAGATGCAAAAAGTGTTCACCAGTTGCAGTTCACTGGCACTGGTACGTTCGCGCGATAAGTTGCGTAGCCTGCAAATATTGGCCAAGGCCGGGGTTGGCATTCCGAAGACCGCATTTGCCAGGGATCCTTCGGATATCAACTCACTCATTAAAACCGTGGGAGGCGCACCGCTCATCATCAAGCTGCTGGAAGGCACGCAAGGGAAGGGTGTCGTGTTGGCAGAAACCCGTAAGGCAGCCAAATCCGTAATCGAAGCCTTCCATGGCCTGAATGCCAATATACTGGTGCAGGAATTCATTGAAGAGGCCAAGGCAACCGACATCCGTGCTTTTGTAGTGGATGGCGAAGTGGTGGCAGCCATGAAACGGGTAGGTAAGGAAGGGGAGTTCCGGTCTAATCTGCACAAGGGCGGTGTTGGGATGCCCATAAAGTTGGGGCGCAAAGAGAAAAGCACAGCCATCAAGGCCGCCGATGCGCTGGGGCTTAAGATTGCCGGAGTTGATATCCTGCCCAGCTCCCGAGGTCCACTGGTGATAGAGGTAAACAGCTCACCCGGTTTGGAAGGGATTGAAAAAGCGACAGGCACCGACGTTGCAGGCAAGATCATAGAACTGCTTGAAAAGCAGCATGGAAAGGCCGCTCAGCACACGAAGGACAAGATCGGGGTGTAATCCCTGAAGGGCGATCTACTGTATGTAACCCTTAGGGGGTGCATTGCAGCACGACATGCACCGGCAGGTGGTCACTGTATCCACCAAAATATTGGGTACCGCCAAAGGTTCGATTGGGCCGCTGCTCACCAGTTTCCGGATTCGTGTACAGCATAAAACCTTCCTTCAGTGCCTGTGCCGAACCGTCTTTAATGTCCAGTCCTCTACCATCCATCAAACCACTACTTACCAGTATCTGATCCAGAAACCCCCACTCTCCCCGGTAGTTGTAGGATCCCAGTCCCTCCATCGCCGGCAACCCCATCAAGTTGGTCATTTGTGTTTCTGTGGCCAGCGCCTGCAGGCTGCGATCATCCGGATAATCGTTGAAGTCGCCCATTACCAGTACCGGCTTGTCTGCTGACTGACGATTGGAGAGCCAATGAGATATCAAGGTGCGGGCTGCCGCCAGTCTGGCCGGCTCGGACTTTTCTTGCCCGCCACTCCTGCTGGGCCAATGGTTCACATACACTGCCATCTCTTCCCCACCTATCAGAAAGGAAGCATACAAGATATCTCTGGTACGATCGTCCGGATCGGGCAAGGTAACTGTCAGCCAATCTGCGGCAACCAATGTTGCCATATCCTGTCTGTAGATCAGCGCTACATCGATGCCTCGTTCATCGGGCGACTCTTTGTGTACAATACCATAGGGCACTTGCGCCAGTGTGCCGGTGGTCAGCAACTGCTGAATCACACCCACATTCTCCACCTCACATAGCCCCAACAAGGCCGGCAATGACCCCGGCAAGGTATCTATTACCGACGCAATGGCTTCCAGCTTGGCTTGATATCGGGTTTCATCCCACGCCTGCTTCCCTTCCGGGGTAAAGTCATCATCGGCCGTTATAGAATCATTCCTGATATCGAACAGGTTCTCCACATTGTAGAAGGCGACGTTGATTGGTTTCCCCGTACAGGAAGCCCCTGCTTTGGTATGCTCCCGGGGTGATATCCCTCTGCCACAACTCCAGACTGCCAGTACCAGCAGTGCCCAGATGTAAACTTTACTCATGTGCTTTCGTGTTTCTGTCAGTCGAAATGAATCCAACCGGGTAAATGACTGTAAGTGCTTTCAAAATTCGGAAAAACCAGCCAACCGTCGTGGTCAACCTGTGACTTCTGACAGATCAATCCGTCTTGAGCGTGTAGTAAGGATATTGCTTCCCTTTATGCCGATTGAGCACGTTGGCATGGCGCAACCGTTCCAGCGACTGCTTGGCCAGGTGAAACGGCAAATCCATGAGATGCTGATATTGTTTGATCGTAATGGTGTGGTGAATCTTCAGATAATTGATAAGCCCCTGATGCAGGGTAGAATAGATGGGCACAGGGTCTGCTATGGCCTCTTGTCTTTCCCTGTCTTTTTCTTGTTCCTCGTCAGCGATGCATTCATCGCCATAGCGTACCCACATCTTCCTTCGACCCTCCGCATCCAATGCTTCTACAGGTCCCTCCGATGAGGGATACACACGTGCAGCCAGACAGTATACGTCGCCGGCCTTCAATGTGCGATAGGTAATCCGCACCGGTGGATCGCAATAGTCAGCGGCGGCCTGTTCCAACACATACATCTCCTGCTCGGGATCCACCCCCCTGATGTCGCCATAATCACTCACACCGACCAGAATGATACCCCCTTTTCTGTTGGCAAACGCACAAATGTTCTTAGCAATCTTAGCCGGGTCGTTCACCCGCAACTTGAAGTCCAGGGTATCATGTTCACCCTCCTTCAACCACATCATTATCTGATCCAGATCTTTCACAAGAACCTCCTAACCATAAACTTACAGAACAGTTTGAAATTGGCTGACCCACCCTTTTATATTAGTTGTTTTTATTCCATTTGCTTAACATTGACATAGCAATAGACTAATGTGGCAGTAATAGCACACTGGTACTTTTGAAGCCATCCAAAACATAACTCGTTACACATGAAAGCATTGCTACTCTTCATCTCCCTCCTCACCATCTCACAATTGTTTGCGCAAACGGGTGTTTTAACGGGCACCGTAAAGGATGCCGAGACGAACCTGAGTTTGCCGGGGGCTACTATCATTATCGATGATGTAACTGCCGGTACAGGTACTACCTCCAACGCTGAGGGCACATTTCGTATCACCAATCTAAGCGTTGGCAGCCACGCTATTTCCGTGTCGTACATTGGATATGAAGAGTATGGTGCTACGGTTACCATTCAGGAAGGACAAACCACGGTACTCATCATCAGCCTGAAGCCCGGTGTGGTGATGGGTGACGAAGTGGTTGTGCTGGGTGAAGCCTTAAAGGGCCAGGCACGTGCACTGAATCAGCAGAAAAACAACAACAATGTAACCAACATCGTGGCGGCAGACCAGATTGGTCGTTTTCCTGATGCCAACATTGGCGATGCTATGAAGCGTATTCCCGGTATTACCATTCAGAACGATCAGGGTGAAGCCCGATTTGGTCTGGTGCGTGGTACTGCTGCCCGCCTCAACTCGGTGATGATCAACGGTGAGCGGATTCCTTCTGCAGAAGCTGAAAACCGCGAGGTACAACTTGACCTGATTCCTGCTGATATGGTGCAGGCCATCGAAGTAAACAAGACCATCACTCCCGATATGGATGCTGACGCTATCGGTGGTGCCATCAACATGGTAACCCGCTCAGCACCCAACGACTTCCGCTTGTCCGCCACGTTGGGTTCTGGCTTGAACACCTTGCGCAACAAGCCCATGGGCATCGGTTCTTTCATCATTGCCGACCGGGTAGCCAACAACAAGCTGGGTATTGTACTGAGTGGTTCCTACTTTGCACATCAGCTGGGCTCTCACAACTTTGAGGCCGAGTGGGACCTGGATGACAACAACAATCCTTTTGTCAACGAATTTGAAGTCCGCAACTATGTGGTAGATCGAACCCGCAGAAGTGTTTCTCTAGGCCTGGATTATCGGCTGTCTGCCAACCACACTGTGTATGTAAAAGGCATGTACAACCACCGTGACGACTGGGAAAACCGCTACCGGGTGCGTATCCGCCGGATTGAAGTTGATGCAGACGGCAACTGGGAAGCACGCCGTGTGGTGCATCAGACAAAGGGTGGCATCGATTCCGACAGGATAAGAAATGCCCGTCTGGAAGATCAGCGTACCCAATATTTGGCTTTGGGTGGTGATCATACATTCGGCAATATTCAAATGACATGGTCTGCCAACTATGCCAAGGCCAGTGAAGAGCGCCCCAATGAGCGCTACATCGCCTATGAAACAGGTCGTACTGCCCTGAACTACGACATCAGTAATCCACGTTTCCCATCAATCACCTTTGCCACGCCACTTACCGGCGGCGACTTTGAGTTCGATGAGATTACAGAACAGAATCAGATTACTTTCGATGAAGACCTCAATGGTCGCTTGGATCTGATTATCCCGGGCATGAGGGGCCGGTTTGCCAATACCTTCAAGGTTGGTTTCCGCTATCGCTCCAAAACCAAGTCACGCGACAATAATTTCTTCGAATATGGCCCACTGAGCGGTGATTTCGACTCATTCGCTACGCTTCCTACCGACGCCATCTCCAACGTAACGCCTGAAAACTACCTGGCCGGTGACTATGAAGTGGGTGATTTTGTAACCAAGGAGTTTCTGGGTGGACTTGACCTGAAAGATGGCAATCAGTTTGAAGAAGGTGATGCACCTGCAGAATATGTGCCGTCAAACTTTGAGGCTACTGAGGCCATTGCTGGTGGTTATCTGATGGTGACACAGCAATTGGGCGATAAGTTGTCTGCCATTGCCGGTGTACGCTTGGAGAATACCAACATCAACTATACCGGTAATGAGTTCATCCTCGATGCCAACGGTGACCCGCTGCTTGATCAGATTGTTCCGGTGACAAACAGCGATGCCTACACCAACATTCTGCCCGGTATCCACCTGAACTATCGCCCAAATAATCGCTCGGTAGTCCGTCTTGCTTGGACCAACACGTTGGCTCGTCCGAATTACTACAACCTGGTGCCATTCCGCAACATCAACCTGGAGGACAATGAACTGTTCGAAGGAAACTCCACCCTTGTGCCAACCACTTCCATGAACCTGGATCTGATGGCAGAATACTACACCAATAATGTCGGTCTGTTGTCCGGGGGTATCTTTTACAAGAACATCGACAACTTCATCTACACACAGCAGTTGAACGACTATGTGGATCCGGTTACAGGCACCACCTTCGACAACTACTTCCAGCCTCGGAATGGCGGTACTGCAGCATTGTTTGGCTTTGAAATGGCTGTACAGCGCCAGCTTGACTTCCTGCCGGGCATGCTGAAGAATTTCAATGTATACCTCAACTACACTTTTACCAATTCAACTGCAGAAGGCATCCGTAATGAGGATGGCGAATTGCGTGAAGACATTCCACTGCCAGGTACTGCTGAACACATGTTGAATGCTTCCTTGTCGTTCGAAACCAGAAAGTTCAACGCCCGGGTAGCCCTGAACTATGCCAGCGACTACATCGATGAGCTGGGTGGTGATGCCTTCTTCGATCGCTATTATGATCAGCAGCTATTCCTGGATGCCAACGCTTCCTATCAAATCACCAAATCGCTGCGTGTGTTTGCTGAGGCCAACAACCTTACCAATCAACCCCTTCGCTACTTCCAGGGTACTGCCGACCAAACCATGCAGGCGGAGTACTATGGACCACGCTTCCAGGGTGGATTGAAACTAGACCTCCAGTAATTCCAGAATAACACCATACCACAGCCTATCCCTAACCGGATGGGCTGTTAATTTTACAGCCATGCAATACCTTAGATACCTGCCCATACTCCTGATTAGCGCCGCCTGCCAGTCTGAACCATGTCCGGATACAGCAGCTCCACTACCTGAATTCTACGAGGTAATGGCGTCGGCAGAAACGGACAATGCCCCCAGCAATGACGATGCAGCAGATGATCCTGCCATTTTCATTCATCCTACCGACAGATCACGAAGTGTCATCATAGCAACTGACAAGCAATTCGGATTGCTGGTGTACAACCTGTCAGGAAAAGAACTGCACCGCTATCCCATAGGCGCTACCAACAATGTAGACCTTCGGCAGCACTGTGTTTTCGGAGTGGACACCCTCACAATCGTTGCAGCATCCAATCGGTCTTTCAATGGCATTTCACTCCTTACCCTGAATCCTGCAGACGGCAGTCTTTCCCCCATCGCCATGGACACAGTGTTTTCAGCTTCCGAGGAAGTATATGGTATCACGATGGGATACATTAACCAGCAAACCTATGTATACCTGATTGGCAAGGATGGTCTGATTGAGCAGTGGCAAATCGCAGTTACTGATGGCCAGTTTTCGGCAGATGTGGTGCGCACCTTACACGTACCCTCACAACCAGAAGGTGGCGTAGTGTGGGACGACAGACAACTGCTGTACGTTGGTGAAGAAGATAAGGGAATCTGGCAGTTCGATGCATCCCCGGATGGTGACACCAATGGCACTTTGGTGATAGATGTAGACAGCTTTCCCAGCCTTGCCACAGATATTGAGGGCGTGGCGTTGTACCTATCTGATAGTGCCAATTACCTGATCGCCTCCAGCCAGGGCAATCACTCCTATGCTGTTTTCAACCTGCCCGACCACACCTATGTGGGTAGTTTTCGTATTGTCTCCGGCGAAGATGTTGATGGTGCAGAGGAGACCGATGGGCTGGAAGTAACGAGTGCAGCCCTTTCGCCCTTGTTCCCGAATGGACTCCTGGTAGTACAGGATGGTTTCAACGATGGCACCCAAAACTTCAAGTTGGTCGACTGGGCGACTGTTGCCGGTCAATTCAAACCGGCATTGCGCATAGATCCGCGGTAAAGAAATTGGCTAGTCCAACGTGTAAGCTGCCTGTCCTCAGGCAGCTTTTTTTGTGCCAAAGGACAACTGTTTCCGGCAGGTAACTACAGAACTCAGGGAATAATCAAGCTTCACAACAGGAGACAACGACCACGCGATATAGCAGATATATCGAAAATAGAAAGTCAGGTGTAGAGCAACACTAAGCGTGTCTGCGGCATACCTGCTGTAGCAGTGCACTGATTCCTGCTACATGAACAGCAATAACATGCCCGCTGCAATCAGGGATCCGATGGTAGCAACCAACAGGCTGTGCAACCCGGAATTCTTACGGGCACGGGAATAATTGCGGGTGTACCGCAATTGCTGCATTGTGGAGGCCATACGTACTCATTTTTACAATGGCAAAAGGATACGGAAAGTAGTACCCTTGCCAACCGTAGAGCTCTTCACAAAGATTTTACCCTTATGGTAGTTCTCTACGATGCGCTTCGTGAGGGTGAGACCCAACCCCCAGCCCCTTTTCTTGGTGCTGTAACCGGGTTGAAACACCTGCCGGAAGCGTGACTTCGGGATACCCTTACCGGTATCTGTTACATCGATGGCCAAACTATTGCTGATTTTATGTACTTCAATTGTAATATTTCCACGACCCTCTATAGCATCAAGGGCATTTTTGACCAGATTTTCGATCACCCAGTCGAATAAAGGCGCATTGAGTTGTACCGTAGCCTCATCAGCGATGTCCAACCGAATGGTTACCTGACTTGATGCCCTTGTTTTCAAGTACTGTACGGCAGGTTGCAATGCTTCACTGATTTGTGTTGGCGTAAGTGTGGGTGCAGAGCCAATCTTCGAGAATCGATCGGCAATCAGTTCCAGCCTGCTCACATCTTTTTCCAGCTCCTGCAGCATATCCGGATTTAAATCCTGTTCCTTCAGATACTCCACCCAGCCGCTGAGGCTACTGATGGGTGTACCCAGCTGATGTGCCGTCTCTTTGCTCATTCCCACCCACACCTGATTCTGTTCAGCCTTGCGGGCGTTGGAGAAAGCGTAATATGCAATCAGCAGAAACAGGGCGATTACGGCCAGCTGTACATACGGGTAATACTGTATCTGTGTGAGCAATTCGGAGTCCTCATAGTAGATATAGTTTACCTGCCCTTCTCCAACCTGCACCCTGATGGGCTCATTTTGTGCCTGCATGGTAGCCATCCGTGCCTGCAGGGCTGCTGAGTCGGCAATCCATTCATCGCTCAGGTTGCCAAAATCAATCACATTACCGAGGCTATCGGCATAGATAACAGGTACCGATGCTGCATTGACCAGCACTTCGGAAATGAACGAGTTGATCACCCGCTGGATTTCATCCTTGATCTCGGTAAACAGCCGGGAGTCCCGGTAATACAAGAGCTGCACCACACCGGCCGTTTCCATGCGGATGGGCTCATAACTGGTAAATAACTGCCTCAAAGAATCCGTAAACAGCGTCCCACGGGTGAATGCCATACCTTCTTCCAGATCGATTGCATCCATCACTTCGTTTCTTTCATTGACCCGCAAACGGGGCAATCCTGATATAGAGGTAAATATGCGGAAGGTGAGTGGATCCACATCTACACCCGGACTACTCAGCATCTGTTGGGTGGCTTCTGCCCATAATTTTACCCGCTTACGCTCTTCTTCTGCCAGTTGCTCGTATAGCTGTCTGGTTCGCTCTACCAGTATGGCTCTTTCCTCCACCGCCTGTGCCCATATCTGTACCTGTTTGTTTTCATTGTCAGCAATACGACCCGATAGGATGGACGTATACCACAACGACGCCACTACGATGAGGGCAGCAAACATGGCCAGCCAAAACTTGGTTTTCGACTTTTGCTCGTAAATGTTCATAGTCAACAGGTACACATAGGATCACCAATCAATAAACTCCAGCTCCTCATCGCCCTGTACACTGCGGGGTCTGTTTACGGAACGGGGTAAATCCTCCCCATCGAAGATAATAAAACCGGGCTCCAGCCATTCTACCGATTCGGCAAATCCTTGCAATACCCTTGCCCTGTCGGTGTCAAATACGGGATCATCCACTGTTCCTGTCATGGTTACATACACATTGAATACCCCACCCTCCTTTTGTTCTGCGCGTTCCAGATCCATGCGCCCCATTCTGAACTTTCTGGCGAGCATATCCAGCAGATCTATCTTGAACTGATAATCAACCCGGTTGTCGAACGTATGGGTACCTGCCACCCACAGGTTTAGCGCTGTACTGCGAATTTCCATGGCAGGAATATAGACCTTATCGCCCCGGATGTACACCATGTTACGCATAGTGGAAAACCGGATATCCTGCAGTTCATCCACCTTTACATAGTCCGACAACTGTTGCATGGGCTCAAAGTCCACCAGCCTGCCTTCGCTGACAGTGAGGGCCGCTTTTACGTCTGTAGCGTCTTCCAGCCAGCTCAGTGTGCTATCCCACGCCAGGTAGAGGTCAATTGTTCCGTCGATGGATCCTGACAGGTTATCGGCCACCAGAAAGTCCTGCCAAAAGTTATCGAACGACAAGAACAACGCATCGGCCTGCAGGTCTTTCCCCGAAATATTTCCTTCCAGCAATAATCTGTCTTGTTGTACCCGCCAGATTCCATCTGCAAGTAGTTGTCCACCTGCTACGGATAACGCCAACTCCTCGATTCGACCCAGGTAAGAAGATGGTCGGACTCGTCCCCGGACATCAGCAGCATGGAAAGTATACACATCCAGAGAATCTATTGACAGCTGTACCACGCCTCTGGCACCGGTAAACAAACCCAGGAAATTACCGGAAGAGGTTGCTGTGTCGTCCCCGACGGTGCCTAAAAAAGGCTCCAAATCCTGATAATTCAGGTAATCGGAGGCTACCCCAACATCAAGACTCAATATGGCCGGCGCCTCACCGGCAGAAAAGCTTGCCAGCCAGGTCAGCAGATTGTCTACCTTGCCGCTGATGGTGACATCACTATTACCACCATACAACACGATATCCTGTATGTCCAGTTGATTCCTGTTGAGTTCCAGGGCACCTGCCTCCCATCGCCAGGATTGGTCCATGTACTGTCCACCTACACCTGCCGCAACCACCTTGCCACCTGCCGTCAGGCGATGCCAGGCATTGCTACTGGCCATTTCTGACAACGAGCCTTTTATCCGTAATCCTTCGATGGCCAGCCTGCCGGTTGCCTCTTCCCATCCGGTGGTCGCTAACAAACCACTTAGCTGAGATACATCCAGTACGGCATCAAGTCCAAGGTCTATTACAGGATTCGCAAATCCCTCATATGAGAAATGGCCTGAAATGGGGTCATTACCCAGTTTGCCGGAAAGCACCGGCAATCGAAATCCGCCGGGAACGTTGCCGTCGCCGGAGGTTATCTCACCCTCCAGATACACCTCGGTAAAAGCCCTCGGCAGTTCAGGATGGGTAATCATGCCGTTCTCCAGACTGAATGAGGCTGCCATCTTGGGCAGGGTACGGTCTGATAGTGCACCACGGCATGAAGCAGAAAAAGTAAGGTCTCCCTTGCTGCTGAGCCCCTGCAGCCGTGCGCTTACTACTGGTGGCAGCAAACTGATCAACGAACCCAACCGCACCTTACGCCCCTCAACCTGCAGGTCGGTCATCCAACCCTGCTGGATGCCTGCTATGGTGCCGCTGCATAGGTAGGTGTCCCCTTCGAGAACGAGCTCCAGTTGATGGACCTCATAGTGGTTGGCTCCGGCATCAACGGAGGCCGACAAATCAATGGATACCGGCAGGTGAGCCAGCCAGTTTTCTCCGCCGGAAACCAGGGTGTCCACAGATAAGTCACCCGATGCTTCCAATGAAAAAATACTAGCAGCAAAATCACCGGTCAGCATGATATCATACAATGTGGACTGCAACAGCAGATCCTCACTTTCATCCAGGTATCGGAACCTGACATCGGTAAATCTGGCCTTCTGCAACGATAAACTCACCTGCCTGTCGGACACCTCGGCTGTGGTGTCTTGCTGAATGATGTGGTAGTTTGCCCTTCCTTGTCGGTCGATACGAGCGAATAAATCAGCCTGATGCAGATGTATGGCAGTAACCTCATACTGGCTGCTCAGCAGCGAAAAGGGATTGAAGCGGAACGACAGACTCCCCGCCTGTAACAGGGTGTCTTCCTCAAATCCTGCTCCACCAGAGATGATAACATCATGAAAGGTGAAGGATGCATCCGGAAAATGCCGGAACAAGGAAAAGGTAGCATCACCTTGTAGCGTTATTCGAGCCGACAAGTGCTTATTCAGCTCCTGTTCAAAGAGCTGTTTCAGCTGTGGCTGAAAGAATGCCATCACTACAAGCGCCGATACTATCAATAGTATGGGGACAGCTGCAAGCAGGGAGAGTAGAATCCAACGTCTTCTGGTCATGGTGATAACCTATAACCCTACAAACGTACACAACATGTGGTGATTGTGAAGCCAGGTTAATCACGCCTCCATTGTGTGCAATTTATGCTGCAGGGAGGTGAGGATGGTATCAAAATAATGATGCAGCATAACCTCATACTCCGCAAATTGAAAGGCGGCGGGATCGGTCAACAACTTGGCCTTTATTTCCTCCAGCATGTCCCTGAGCCCATCTACTTTCAGGTAATTCAGGCTGGGCATTAATTTATGCTTTGTTTCCCGGAACACGTCTGTATCCTGTCCAGACAAACTGGAAACGATAGCCTCCCGTGACAGGGAGAACTCCTTATGCATCAACTCCAACAATTTCTTCAATCGATCAGGTTGATTGAAAAAGGTAGATTCAAGGAATGTAAAATCAACTTCAAAAGAAGGTAGTTGCATAACATTGCATGTATAACTGATGTAAGGACAGTGCTTCAAAATTCGGAAAATGATTTTGGTTAGTCAATCATTTTCGAAAATTGCATGTCAACTGGAGGGGAATTCTGTCACTTCATCACCTGAAAAAGCAGAAAATGTCTGTAGATGCATCCGCCTGGTGATGAAAACCGAGCAAAGAATCAGACAGTAAGAATCCACTTACGGATTCGTCACACAATCGTTGATTACATGAGACACCTTTTGTGCCACACTATCCCAGGTAAATGCTGCTGCCTGCACAAGTGCCGCTGATTGTAGTTGACGATACAGTTCGCCCGCCCCTTCCATCTTGAGCAAGGCATGTGTAATGGAGGCAGTATCGAATGGATCTACCAGCAGCCCGGCATTTCCTGCCACTTCCGGCATAGAAGTAACATTGGAGGTAATTACGGGCACACCGCTCTGCATGGCCTCCAGCAGCGGGATGCCAAATCCCTCAAAAAGAGAGACATACACCATGGCATGGGCAGCACCCACCAACTGTGCCACGATGTGCAGCGGCTGATAATCCAATAGCTGCACATGTTCCGCATGATTCATCCGGCGGTAAGCTTCCTCGATCTCTGCCGTCATCCAGGCTTTACGCCCTATCAGCAGCAGTGGAAGCTGCCCCCCTTGTTGCCGGTACTCATCAAAAGCCTGCAACAACCGGGCTATGTTCTTTCTGGGCTGTAATGCGCCTACATAGATAAAGTAGGGTTGACCTCCTGTCCACTTTTCCCGGATGGACTGTATGTCGTCACCGGACAGTGGATAGTACTCCTCCCTGGCGCCATTTCCCACTACAGACAATTTATCTACTGCGTTGGGATAAAACCTTACAATGTCTTGTCTGGAGTATTCCGACACCGTAAGCAATCGATCTGCTCTGGCAATGAAGCGTGGGTAGAAATGATTCGTGTATCGTTGGACCAGTGAAGGCACGTGCTCCGGATGATGCAGAATACTCAGGTCGTGCACCGTCATCACCGTTGGCACCTTCGACTTGATAGACAGGTATGCTTCGGGAGAGAAAAACACATCTGCCTTCCATTGTCGCAGGGCACCGGTAACGGCATGTTCGAACCACCAATACCATAGCAAGGGGTGGCGCGCCTGTGGAAACAACACTTTGCCCGACACGTTGTCGCCGAAGAGAAAGGCAGCATCATAAGGCCTGTCGAAGAGAAAGAGGAACTCATCTTGTGGCCTGCTGGCAACCAACCTACGCAGTACTTCATGGGTGAACCAACCGATTCCCTCCAGCCTGCCCGGCAACAACAACCTTGTATTCACCGCTATTCTCATGGGATAGGGCTAAAAATACCTATTTTTGGAGGCTTCCAACTAAATCTCACCTGCCGATGCACATTTTGGTGGTCTGCAACAAACCTCCTTATCCGACTGTTGACGGCGGGTGTCTGGCAATGGCCTCGATGTTGGAAGTACTCACATCGCTGGGGCATCATGTCACCTGTCTGGTGTTCAGCACTGATAAGCATCGTTTTGACAAGTCCGCTATACCAGACCATCTATCACCTATCAACTGGAAGCCTGTATTGTTGGACACAAGGATTAAGCCTATTGGCGCCTTACAACACTTGCTATCCGGTGAATCGTATATCCTGAATCGCTTTGTAGACAAGCAGGTAGACAAGCAACTGGATGGACTGCTACAGGCACAATTCGACTTGGCACATCTGGAGAGCTTGTTTACGCTCCCTTATGCAGCAAAAATCCGGGCACAGGGGATTCCCGTTGTATACCGTGCGCACAACATTGAGCACCTGATCTGGTTGCGCACTGCTGCGCACTCCAAAAATCCGTTGAAGAAGAAGTACCTCACCCGGGAGGCAAAACTGCTACGGAAACAGGAGTTGTCCCTGATAGCCCAAAGTGACGCTATTATGTCCATTACGCCTTCTGATTGCACCTGGATGCGTACCCACTTTCCGGACATCCCTTGCCAAGCGATTCCTTCGGTTGCTCCCATTTCAGAAGGCGGCACACAGCCACCTTCACCGGCTGCTTACCACCTCGGAGCAATGGACTGGATACCCAACCAGGAGGCTGTTCGTTGGCTGCTGGATGACATATGGCCGCTGGTGGTACAGGAATTGCCTAATGCAGAACTGCACATCGCAGGAAAGTCGATGCCCGATTGGCTCCGGCAACGAACAGCATCCGGCGTCACCATAGAGGGGTATATCCCACAAGTAGCTCCTTATCTCGCAGATAAAGGGATATTAGTGGTACCCTTGTTGTCGGGCAGTGGACTGCGTATCAAGATTTTGGAAGCAATGGCTAACGGGAAAGCGGTGATTTCCACCCCGCAGGGATTGGAAGGAATAGCAGCAACCCATGGCAAAGAGGTATGGATAGCGGCAGATGCCAAGGCATTTGCGGCAGGACTGATCCGGCTGATGTCGGATGCTGACTTGCGCACTCGTCTGGCCGCCCGCGGCCGACAACTGGTTGAGGAACAATATTCGATGCCCGCCATACAACAGGCAGTTGCCGGCTTGTATGAAAACACCATACAGTCATGAGGATCGTTGCGCTGCTATCGAGGTTTCCCTACCCGTTGGAGAAAGGCGACAAGCTGCGAGCCTTCCACCTACTGAGGGAGTTGGCGGCATACCACGAGATACATGTGTTTGCCTTATCGGAAGAAACAATCTCGAAAGAACAAATACAGGCAATTTCCTGGGCAACATCCGTCGAAGTGGTCACCCTCTCCAGACCGGCAATCCTACGGGCACTGGCATTGAACGTCACAGGATCGACTCCCTTCCAGGCGGCGTATTTCCACCATCCTGCTGCCAAGAAACGGCTTGCCTCTTACATCCAACAGGTGCAACCTGACCATATCTATTGCCAACTGCTGCGAATGGCGTTGTATGTAAAGGACTATCCTGATGTGCCATCCACCATCGACTACATGGATGCCTTTGCCGCAGGCATGAAACGAAGAATGCAGCAATCAAAGGGTATGGAAAAGCTGGCTGCCAGGATTGAATACCGCAGACTGGCCAGATTCGAGGAGCAAGTGTTTTCGTGGTTCCAATACCATACCATCATCAGCGAGCAGGATAAGCATCTGATTCACCACAAGGATAATGACCGAATCCAAGTGGTGAGTAACGGCATAGACACCGATTTCTTCAGTCCGGTTGACGGAAATCGTGATGTCGACATCATGTTTTGTGGAAACATGTCTTATCCGCCAAACGTGCGTGCTGCTATCCGACTGGTGAAGGACATCCTGCCTGTGATTGACCAAACAATCCCGAATGTGCAGGTTGCGATTATCGGTACAGATCCCACACCAGAGGTACAGTCACTGGCCGGTGAACGGGTTACCGTAACCGGCTGGGTAGACGACACCCGAGTGTGGTACAACAGGGCCAGAATAATGGCCGCTCCGATGGATATCGGTGCCGGACTGCAAAACAAGCTGTTGGAGGCGATGGCGATGGGTATTCCATGTGTAACCACTCCCTTGGCAGCGCAAGCCATGCACACAGCCTTGCAGGCACAATTGTCTGTTCATGAAAACAATGTTTACTTTGCCGAAGCCTGCTGCAGGCTGCTACTCAACGATGCTGAAAGGACAACCACCGGGAACGAAGCACGGCGACTGGTAGAAAAATACCACAAGTGGTCTAGTATGGCAACTCAACTATCGAAGTTGTGGTCTAGCTGAGGACAGCCTTCCACACAGGATACTTGCTGACCATGGGCCGGTTAATAGGACGCACAGAACCCGAATGCTTGAGGGGACCTACATGATATCCATGGTCGGTCAGGAAAGTCTGCGTACCAGCAAGGGCCTGCTCGCCACCCAGAGTAGTCATTTGAAAAATCACCATAGGGATAGGGCGCATGAAAGCCGGGAGTATAGACTCCACCCGAAAGCCTCCGTCGATTACAATTGCATCCGGCTCCGGCACCAAACCATCGTTTTTGCACATGGCGATACCCTTGACCAAAATGTTCAGGGAATCCGTGTAGCCGTTGAGCTGTTTTACAATGGGCGCAGTGGGTGTGTCCCCTCCCAGAAAGTTCACGTAGGAAGCAGCATCCGTCAATGAAGGCACACCTGAGTGACATTGTACATTGACCACATGGCGCAGTTTCTCCCGAATGGCATGATATTGTGTGTGGAAGGGTTCAAACCAATACATATCTGCTCGCCTACCCACATCCATGATGTACTTTTGCCATTGATCAAAGCCGGATGCCACTACTGCCAATCTATCCGCTGGAGAAATATGTGGCGCCACCATGGCTGGCGTAATAATAGACCTAGGAAGGATGCCGGCATGTGATGAAAACAACGTGGGAAACAAACTCATGAATAGTGATTATCAGGAAGTAACTTTTTAAAAATAGGGTCTTGACGACTAGGAGATCAACCATTAATTTGTCGATCTGCCTGATGTCAGAAAATCGCCTATAAGGTCAGTATTATAAGTTGCTTTGTGAGGTACCGAAAATTAGAGTAAGCATGTATGCTGTAAAAGGTGTTTCTTTGAATCAGTGTAACTTTCACCCTACTCGGGTAACAATAATTCTATCAGAAAATCAATGCTAATGCGTTTGACCGCAACCATCATCTTACTCCTATCCGTTACGCACCTGCTTTTTTCGCAAGCTACCCCACAGCCGGTGTTGTTGCAGCACACAACCCTTATACCGGGGCCACACAGTGAGATTACTACAAATAATATGCCTTGGTTAAAAAGTGCTGTACCGGTGTATGGTTGGTTGCAGTTCCAGGACATACCAGATGCGGAAGACCAACAAGTACTGTCTGCCACAGGTGTCACCCTGCTGGGATACCTACCCCGGCATACTTACCTGGTGAAAATCGCTCCGGGCACATCTACCCAATCGATTTCCAAGGTCGGTGGTCGATATTTCATACAACCTGATGCATCCCTGAAGCTACATGCAGCCTTGCAGGACTTGTCCACGGCACCAGCGCACATGATAACTGCCGATGGGAACTGGGAGGTCAACATCATTCCCTATGATACACTGTATGCCCGCCAAATGACAGTGCTGGCTTTGGAAACTGCCGGCATCTCCATCAAAGAGCAACCATTCACCAACAGAATCACAGCAATCATACCTCCGGATGCACTTACAACGATTGCCGCTTTACCCTGGGTGTACCTGATAGAACCCGGTGACTATCCCGCAGAACCCGACAACTATACAGCCCGAACCCTTACCCGATCCAATGCCATAGCCACCGATTATGGGGCCGGCAGACAATATACCGGTACAGGTGTTACCGTAGGGCTACAAGATGATGGCCTCATCAGCAACCACATAGACTATCAGGGGCGTGTTACCCAGAATGCCAATGGCAACGGCGGTAACCATGGCGATCATATCGCCGGTACGATCATGGGAGCCGGTAATTTGGAGCCTGTTGCCAGAGGTATGGCCTACAATGCACGCCTATATGTAAGATGGGTGTACGATATTATCAATAACATGCAGAATCACTACAACAATGATTCTGTATACATTACATCTACCTCTTACAGCAATGGTTGCAACGCCGGATACACATCATTTACGCAAACACATGACCAGCAGATCCTGAACATGCCGCAGCTGATGCACGTGTTCTCCGCCGGCAATGCCGGTAACTCCGATTGTGGTTATGGTGCCGGCACCGGCTGGGGCAACATCACCGGTGGACACAAAATGGGCAAGAACGTGCTTGCTGTTGGCAACCTGACCCTCAACGATGACCTGGCCGGGTCCAGCAGCAGGGGCCCTGCCACGGATGGACGCATCAAGCCGGATATATGTGCCAAGGGCACTTCAGTTTATTCTACTGTAGCTGATCCACCCTTTTATGCCAGCTATACCGGCACCTCCATGGCCTGTCCCAACATCTCAGGCATATTTGCACAACTGTATGATGCCTACCGGCAAACCCACAACAACGTATGGCCCGGTTCGGCATTGATAAAAGCAATTATGCTAAATACTGCCGAGGATCTGGGAAACCCCGGCCCCGACTACAAGTTCGGCTGGGGCAGGGTAAATTCCTTACAAGCTGCTGAAGTCATCGAAAACAACCGGTTTCTGCAGGCCACACTGCAGCAATCGCAGACCCGACAGCATATTATCAACGTACCTCAAGGCATTCAGCAACTGCGGGTAATGGTGTACTGGCATGATGTAACTGCAACCCCAGGTGCTGCCAAGCACTTGGTGAACGACATCGATATGGTAGTTACCACACCGGGCGGCACACAGGTACTGCCCTGGACACTCGATCCAATGCCTGATCCAGCCATCCTGAACACGCCGGCAGTGCGGGGCGTGGACACCTTGAACAACATGGAGCAGGTAACCATCGACTTGCCGGCAGGTGGCAACTACACCGTAACACTCTCCGGCACTACCATCCCATTCGGGCCACAGCCCTACACGCTCACCTATTGCTTTGTGCAGGATGGCATCACCCTTACCTATCCCATTGGCGGCGAATCCCTGGTGCCCGGCCAGACCGAACTGATACGATGGGACACCCATGACGATGGTGGTACTTTTTCCATTGATTTCAGTGCCGACTCCGGACAGTCGTGGCAAAGTGTAGCCACCGGCATCAGCGGCAACCTGCGACAGCACAGTTGGTCTGTTCCTAATCAGGTTACCGGGAAGGCGCTGATCCGCATCAGCAGAAATGGCACACAAGCGCAGAGTGATGCTCCGTTTTCCATCATCGACGTGCCAGCCAATTTCAGCATCCTATGGGCTTGTGGTGATTCACTGAAACTCCGATGGGATGCTGTTCCGGGAGCGGTAGAATATGAAGTCAGCAGACTGGGCAGCAAATACATGGATTCCATCGGCCGTACCACCGACCTGCATATGACGGTTGACGGCATATTAACCACCTGGACATATTGGTTCAGCGTGCGCGCCATTGGTGAGGAGGAAGCCTCAGGTCGCAGGGCAAGAGCGATCAGTAAGACACCGGGCGATATCAACTGCGTACCTTTTGACGCAGCCCTGACCACACTGATTTCACCGCTGCAGACACCCTTTCCGGATTGTATCGCAGGATCGGAGGAACAAGTCACCATTACACTGCTCAATAGTGGCGTGCAAGGCCTGACCCAAATACCCGTATTCTATCGGTTCAACAATGGACCTATTGTAGCCGACACCATTCCGGGACCTGTCTACTCAGCATACACGCTTGATTTTACGTTTGCAGAGCCGATTACCTTGCCATCGGCAGGCACCTATACCCTTGACGTATGGGTTGATTACCCGGGAGATGGCAACACTACCAATGACACCCTTACCGGTACGGTAACTATTTACACTGCTAATCAGGCATCTTTACCCTATACCCAAGATTTTGACGACTTCACCAATTGCTCTACAGCGTGGGGCTGTGCTGAAATCACTTGTACCTTGTCCGAAGACTGGTACAATGCTACCAACGGCGTAGAAGACGACATTGACTTCCGCACCAACTCCGGCGGTACAGGCTCCGGCGGCACCGGCCCATCTGCTGATCATACTTCGGGCAACGGCAAATACCTGTATCTGGAGGGAAGTGGCAATGGAGGCTCCGGCTGCCAGAACAATGAGGCTCGCCTGTATTCTCCCTGCTTTTCGTTGGCAAACACCAACGAGCCGCGTATCGACTTCTGGGCGCATGCTTATGGGGGAGCCATTGGCAGCCTGCACCTCGACTTGTACGATGGACAGCAATGGCAAGAAGATGTGATTCCTCCGATTGTTGGCGAACAGGGCAACTTTTGGCTGGAGCGTATGGCTGACCTCTCTCCCTATGAAGGCAAAGACGTGGTGTTCCGCTTCAGGGGTTTCACCGGTGGGGGATGGTTGTCTGATCTGGCGATAGACGACATCAGCGTTACCACCTTGCCAACCAGCGGATTCATTGCCTCCGACACCATCATTTGCCCCGGCGCAACGGTAAGCCTTGTGAACCAGTCCTTCTATGCGGATAGCTACCAATGGATCATCACGCCGGCAGCCACTGCTGTGTTCGTGAACAGCACCACGCCGCAAAGCCCGCAACCGCAGGTACAGTTTACTGACACCGGACGTTACGACATCATGCTGATTACCACCAACGGCAGGGGATCGGACACACTTTTCAAGCAACAACACATCTTCGCAGGACCGTTTGACCTACAGCTGACCAGTGCTGACGATGACAACCTGATTTGTCCGGGCACATCAGTGGTGTTCACGGCCACCTCATTGGCTCCACAGTATAGCTTCTACCTCAACAGCACCCTGGTGCAGACAGGTACCAGCCCGGTGTATACCCTGCCCATGCTCAACAGCGACCGATGGGTGATTGCTGAGGGAACCATGCCACAAGGCTGCCCGACACTACGCGACTCCATACTCATCAGGGTATCCCAACTTACAGCACAAACCACTACTACTCCAAACAGCTGCTTCGGCGGCAACAATGGCACCGCTACAGCACTGCCGGCTAATGGTTTCGCACCTTACACCTACCAATGGTCCTCAGGCGACACCGTAGCTACTGCCATCAACTTGCCTGCCGGCACCTTTCAGGTGACTGTACAGGATGTTACCGGCTGTCAATCAGTTCGATCAGCCAAAGTCAACCAACCTACTGCTCTCCAATCCGGCATCACTGCCCAGCTTCCCATCTGTGCAGGCACAGCCACTGCCAGTGCTGCCATCACCGTTTTCGGAGGCACACCCGGCTATCAGGTGTCCTGGAGCAACGGGCAGACAGGCCAAAGCCTGACAGCGGTAACTGCCGGCACCTATTACACAACCATCGTTGACCAGAACCAATGCCTCCGCACAGACAGCGTCATCATCATGGATGTGCCTCCTATCAGCATCCATGTGGTACAAACAATAGATGCCGCCTGTTTTGGGCAGGCCTCAGGTGCGGCTACCGTAACTTCCCTCAATGGCGCCAGACCTTTTGGCTGGCAGTGGAGTACCGGCGATACGGATTCTGTTGTGCAGCAACTGGCTGCCGGCTCCTACCAGGTAACCCTTACTGATGGACAGGGCTGCATCTCGGTAGATACTGTAACAATCGGTCAGCCGGCCAGCACCATCAACACGCAATTGACTACCATACACCCTCTCTGTTATGGGGAGGCTGCCGGTGTGGCAACCATTTCCGCAACAGGTGGTGTCGGTAACTTTACCTACAACTGGTCTGATGGCCAAACCGGATCTCAGGCCTTACAACTTGCTGCCGGCCTGTATCAGGTAACCACAACGGATCAAAATGGCTGCGGACAGCTCGACAGTTTTGAAATCACACAACCTGCCCCTATTGCCATTTCTATCGACCAATCGCTTTCGCCTGCATGCTTTGGCGATAGCAATGGGGCGATAGTCCTATCCGCATCCGGCGGCACAGGGTTGATGCAGTACCAATGGAACAATGGCTTGTCCGGCAACAGCATTAGTCAGCTTATGGCAGGGCTGTATCTGGCCACCATTACCGATGCCAATGGCTGTACCGATTCCATCAGCGTTACCCTGTCGGAGCCTGCCCCATTGACCCTTTCGTGGCAGACTATGGACACCTTGGTATGTCCCGGTGATGCTACGGGCAGTCTGGCGGTAATCGTCAGCGGGGGCACACCGCAATATGGCTTTGTCTGGAACACTGGTGACACTACTGATAACATTACACAGCTGCCTGCAGGCTCGTATGTTGTTACTGCAACGGATCTGAATAGCTGCACCATCAGTGACACACTGCAGGTACTGGAATATACAGTATCAACTATGGGCATCACTCCAGCCGGTGATACAGCAATTTGTCCGGGTTTATCCATTTACCTGGAAGCTACACCGGGCTTTGCCTCCTACACGTGGAATACCGGCGACACATCTGTAGGCATCACACAACAAACCGGCCAATTTGTAGTGGTTGGCGTTGACAGCAATGGCTGCATTAGCAGCAGCGACACGCTATCTGTAGATCAATGGCCTGCACCAGTAGCGGACAGTATCCTGGGCAATCCATTGGTACTGGAAAAAACTTCCTATAGCTACACAACAGCAGGCCTGGTAGGTAGTTCCTATCAATGGAATGCCGACCAGGGCAATATCCTGTTCGGACAGGGCACCGACTCTGTGGTAGTGGAATGGTACGCACCGGGCAGTTACACCTTGTGGGCTTTGGAAACCACAGACAAGGGGTGTATCGGCGATACCTTGTATTTGAACATTGTGGTAGCGTCTACGGTGGCTGTTCAAACGACGGAAGACAATGGATGGTCCCTATATCCCAATCCTGCCAACCAATGGGTGCAGGTAACCGGCTTATCCGGCACGGAGTACATCTTGCTGTACAATCCAACCGGCCAGTTGGTGCGGACCTGGCAGTCTCCATCAAACGGTCAACTTTACATAGGAGACCTCCCCCAAGGTGCCTATTTGATGATGATCACTGCGGACAACAAACGTGCGGGATTCACACTGATCAAGTGGTAGCCTATTCTGACAGAAAGGACACCACCTTCTTGTACAGTTGTTCCGGCGCCTCAGCATGTACCCAGTGGCCGGCGGAAGGAATCGTATGTAGGCTCGCAGACGGGAATACCTGGCGGATGTTGCCCATATCCTGGTTTTCTATGTAGGCACTCTTTCCGCCCTTGATGAACAACACCGGTTTGATGTAGGGCCAATCCCACTCTATCTCCTCAATTACGTTATCGTAATTATGGTAGATGGCTTCCAGGTTCATCTTCCAGCTGAATGCACCTTGCTGATTCCTGACCAGATTCTTGAGCAGGAAGAACAGCACACCGGGTTCGTGGATGTATACAGCCAGCTTATCTTCAGCCTCACTGCGGGTTTGAATCGACTTCAAGTCCAGCGAAAACAATGCCTTGAAGATTTGATCGTGTCCCCTGCTGTATGCCCGTGGTGCAATGTCTACCACAACCAGCTTGTCTACCCGCTCAGGATACCGCAATGCGAAAGCCATGGCCGTTTTTCCCCCCATGGAATGCCCCAGGATATGAGCAGATGCGATGCCCAACTTATCCATCAACTGCAACAGGTCACCTGCCATCAGCTCATAGGTCATCTCGTCGTGGTGTGGCGACTTGCCATGATTGCGCTGATCTACTGTGATAACCCTGTACTGCTTTGCGAACTCCCGTGCTAGTGTTTGCCAGTTGTCCAAAGAGCCCAACAAACCGTGCAGAATGATGAGTGGATGCCCCTGTCCTATCTCCTTATAGTGTAAATCCATGTGATGCCATTGTTACTTGACTGGTGTAGCAAAGAAAAAGCGATACTTTAGGTTCACGGAAAACTTTTTTCAACAATGACACCAACCAAAGAATATCCTGTTATCGCCAAACTGGCCTTTTTGCTGGTATCTGTTTTCATCTTGTTCCATGGCTTGTACGTAGCATCGTCCATTTTGATACCGCTGGCATCTGCCTTCTTGTTGTCACTTCTGCTCTACCCCATCAGCACCTGGCTTGAAAAACGGCGCATCCCACGTGGCATCGCTATCATCATGAGCATATTGGTGCTCATCACCATCGTAGGCGGTGTTTCGCTGATCATCATCAACGAGTTTTCAGGATTCTACAGAGAACTACCTGAGCTCACAGAGCGAATGAACAACACCTTCCTCAACCTGCAGAACTTCATCGAGTCCAACTTCCAGATTGCCCCCGAAGCACAGATAGCCTGGTTGAGTACCCGCCTGAGTATGTTGCTGGAAAACTCCGGTGATGTCATCAGCAGTTTCATCTTTACTACCTCAGGTGTGCTCACGCAACTGGGGCTTATTCCCATTTACATCTTCTTCATGTTGTTTTACCGCGACCTGTTCCTCGATGCCTTGTTCCGGGCTACTTCGGAAGAAAACCATGAAAGACTGGCCATCATCAACCAAAAGATCCAAAAGGTAATCGAGCACTACATCGTAGGCCTGTTTACGGTGATCGTCATTGTTGCTGTTCTCAACACCTCGGCACTGCTGATTATCGGTGTGCCACATGCGTTCTTCTTTGGTATACTGGCTGCATTGCTCACGGTGATCCCTTATATCGGTGTATTCATCGGGTCTATCATACCGGTATTATACTCCCTGGCAATGACCGGCGATATCTGGCAGCCCTTGTGGGTGTTCCTGGCATTCAGTGCCATACAGTCGCTGGAAGGCAACATCATTTCGCCCCGTATCACCGGCAGCAAGGTGAGCCTCAATCCATTGGCCGCTATTGTGGCCTTGTTGATTGGCGGCTCGGTATGGGGGATTGCTGGCATGATCATGTTTGTACCCTTTACGGCCATGTTGAAGGTCATTTTCGATCATGTTGATCCACTAAAGCCCTACGGCATCTTGCTCGGCACACAAAAGGATGAAGAAAGCAGGGAAATCTGGAAGGAGCTATTTGAAAGCGTACGCTCGCTTGGGAAGATGGTCATCCCCCACAAGAAGCCTCAAAGGGACGAGCAGAACACCTGATCCACGGGGAGTCTAAACCACTCCGCTACCTCCAGCCTGTCGAGTGACCGCTCAAACAGGCCAAACAGGGTGGAGCCACTGCCACTCATAGAAGCATACACGGCATCGAGGTCGTACAACTGCTGCTTGTACATTTCCAGCACAGGGTGCTCCCTGAATACTGGTGGCTCAAAATCGTTCGTCAGCCACAGCTGCCAGGTGTCAATGGGCTCCCGAATCACTTCTGTCAATGGCCTGGGTGCAGGTGCCGGGGTAATTTGCCGATATGCCCACGGCGTAGACACAGGTATACCGGGAAACAACACCACCAAATGATACCCTGACAGGTTTACCTGCACCGGTGTCAGCACGTCGCCACGACCTAGACCCAATGCCGGTGTGTTATGGATAAAGAAAGCGCAATCACTGCCCAATTGTGCGGCCAGGCTGTGCATTTCTTGTTGTGTAAGGCCGAGCCCAGCCACCTCATTGATCAACCGGATGGCAAACGCCGCATCGGCAGAACCGCCACCCAGCCCGGCACCGAAAGGTATCTTCTTGAGGAGATGGAATGCCAACGAAGGCATCGGGTACTTTTCAGACAACAAGCGGTATGCCTGTAGTATCAGGTTGTTGGACACATCACCATCAATCGTGAGACCATGGATGGTAAGGTTGGTTTCAGCAGCCGGCACTGCCTCCAGGGCATCTTCCCAAGGTATGGGGAAGAAGATGGTTTCGATGTCATGGAACCCATCAATCCGCTTACCCGTAACATGCAAGCCCAGGTTGATCTTGGCATTGGGAAACACCACCATTGTTAGTACAATTTGGCTCTTTTGACAAGGTAGGGAGTGAGCACCTGCCGGAAGTCACGGTTGATGTCCGCCTCTACCAGGTCTATCTTGTATTGGGCGCACCGCAAGGTCAGCTCTTTTTGGAACTGCTGCATCTGCTCCAGGTATTTTTCTTTCACCTGACTGGACCGCACCTTCACCTTCTCGCCGGTTTCCATATCTACAAACACATACGGCCTGTTATCGAAAGCGAAATCCAGCTCATGGGCTTTGTCGGTAACCTGCACCAGAATAACCTCGTGTTTGTTGTACTTCAAGTGCTGCAAGGCGCTGAACATATCATCCACCTTGCCATCGCCGGCAACAGCCCGGTCGAACATGTCGCTAAAGATGACCACCATGGACCGGCGGTGGATACTTTCCGCAATGGTGTGCAAGGTCTGTGTGGCATTGGTAGACACATTCCGTCGGCCTGAGTCCAGCAGCTGCTGCAGGTATTGCATCAACAACCGGTAATGCACATTGGTGGATCTGCACTGTGTGTGCTGTTCCAGCTTGTCGGAGAAGATGCTCAGCCCGAAGGCGTCGCGTTGCATGCGCAGCAGGTACATGAGCGCAGCGGCGCTAACCGCACTGAAGCGGATCTTGTTGACCGGTGCTGTCCCCTTTCCGCCGGCATCTTCCGGGTAGTACATACTGGCAGAAGCATCAATCACAATCTGACAGCGTAGGTTGGTTTCCTCCTCATACCGCTTCACAAACATCTTGTCGGTGCGGGCATACACCTTCCAGTCCACATTGCGCACACTCTCGCCGGGATTGTACAACCTATGCTCGGCAAATTCTACTGAGAATCCATGAAACGGACTTTTGTGCAGGCCAATGATAAACCCCTCCACCACCTGCTTGGCCATAAGCGCCAGGTGACTGAATTGAGATAGTTCATGAAGGGTAATCAACTCCCGGGATGCCATGTGATTTGTTTTCTTATCAGCGTATCAAAGGTAATGATTATTGTGTGTGGGCATTCCTGATGCGGCAGGGCCGGACACAAAAAACCCCGCACTGGGCGGGGCTATGCATATTGTGCCTAATCGGTTACAAATAAGCTTTCAGCTTATCTTCCATTACTTTCTTGGCAACGGCACCTACAACCTTGTCGACTACCTCACCATTCTTGATGAACAGCACGGTAGGGATGTTGCGGATACCATACTTTACGGCTACACCGGCATTGTCGTCTACATTCACCTTACCGATTACTGCCTGACCTTCATACTCCTTAGCCAGCTCTTCGATAAACGGACCAATTACCTTGCAGGGGCCACACCATTCTGCCCAAAAATCCAGTACAGCCACTTTATCTTGGTTGAGCACCGTAGTGTCGAAGTTGCTGTCAGTTATTTCTAGTGCCATTGTTGAGTTATTTTATAGCGTAAACGATGAATTGTGCAAAGGTAATAACCGAAAGCGGTATTAGGTTCGTTTTGGGATCAGCTTATAGTTCACCTGCAATTGTTCTACCCCCTTTATGAACTCATTCGAGAGGGTAACCAGATACTTACGGCAGTTGAAGGAAACGCTGAGTCTGTCCTGCCGGTCGAGCAGCACCATCTTTACTTGCTGATTGCCTTTGTTGGCTTTCAGCAGGTTTTCCACCGCATCGATGAAGGCCTCGTCTACTTCCGATGCAGGTACTGCCAGCTCTATGCCCAGGCTATACTTATCTCTGGCAGATGACAACAGCTCAATGTGCCCTACCTGGAACTCCATGCGTTGCTCTTCGTCAGGATTTCTTGAAAATCGTGCCTGATACCTACCGGTGATGAGCACCGGCAGTCCATCTTCCAGGTAATTCTTGAAGTTGATGTACGACTCCCCGAACAGTGCTATGCCGTAAGTGCCGCTGAAGTCTTCCAGCGTAAAGAGGCCAAACCCCTTGCCGGTCTTCGTAGACCGATGCTGAATGGACTTTACCATGCCACCTACTCGTATGTCTTTACCTACAGTTAGTTCAATATCGCTGACAGGCTTACAAAGCTGGCTGAGTTCCAATTGATAGTCGTCCAATGGATGCCCGCTGATGTACATACCCGTTACCTCCAGCTCCTTGTCCAGCATCTCCGACCTGGACCAAGGCTCACCTTGTGGTATATCCGGATCGGCTACAGCAGCAATCATTACCTCCTCGCCAAACAGCGAATGCTGCGAGGAGGCCTTCTGCTGCTGAAACTGGTTGCCGAAGCGCAATGCTTTTTCCAGCACGTTGCTGTCATCTACCGGCAAAAAGTACCGCGAGCGATACACCTCGAAACTGTCGAAAGCCCCGGCCATGATGAGGCTTTCCAGCGCTTTCTTATTTACAGCACGCAGGTTGACACGTTTTGTGAGGTCGAACAGATTGGCATATACGCCATTGGCTTGTCGTTCTTCCAGGATGGCCTCCACAGCAGCCTGCCCTACCCCCTTGATGCCGGCTAACGCAAATCGGATCTCCCCTTTCTTGTTGACCATGAATGCGAGGTCGCTTTCATTGATGTCGGGGCCCAGCGTGGTAAGGTTCATCCTGGAGCACTCCTGCAGGAAGAAGGTGAGCTTCTTGATGTCGGTCATGTTGTGCGATAACACGGAAGCCATGTATTCTGCGGGATAGTTGGCCTTCAGATACCCTGTCTGGAATGCCAGTACGGTGTAGGCTGCCGAGTGGGACCTGTTGAAACCGTACTTCGCAAAGGCCTCCATGATCTTGAAGATCTCCTTGGCCTTTTCTTCGTCGATGTTGTTAGCTGCAGCACCTGCCACAAACTCTTCCTCCATCTTCTGCATCTCGCTGAGCTTCTTCTTACCCATGGCTCGTCGCAGGATGTCGGCTTTGCCCAAACTAAACCCACCGATGATCTGTGCGCACTGCATGATTTGCTCCTGATACACCATGATGCCATAGGTAGGCTGCAGCATCTTCTCAAGCAGTGGATGGGGGAAGTCTACCCGCTCGCGACCATGCTTCCGGTCGATGAAGGAAGGTATATAGTCCATGGGGCCCGGTCTGTACAGGGCGTTCATGGCTATCAGGTCCTCAATATTGGTAGGCTTGAGTTCACGCAGGTACTTGCGCATACCTTCCGACTCAAACTGGAAGGTAGCCACCGTATCACCCCGCTGATACAGAGCGATGGTCTTGGGATCATCGAGTGGAATCGTGTCCAGATCGATGTCCTTCCCATGATTTTTCTTGATGAGCTTCAGCGCATCATCCAAAATGGACAAGGTCTTCAATCCTAAGAAGTCCATCTTGAGCATGCCTGCCTCTTCGATGTATTTTCCCTCGAACTGCGTCACCAACAGGTCGGAATCAGCAGCTGTACACACCGGGATGTAATCGGTAAGATCATCTGGCGCAATGATGACACCTGCCGCATGGATGCCCCGCTGGCGCACTGAGCCTTCCAATTTCTCTGCAAGCTTCAGCACCTTGCCGGGCTCGGTGCTGTCTTCCTTACGGATTTCTTTCAGCTCCTTCACCTCGTTGAATGCCTTGGTAAGGCTTACCCCCGGTCCGTCGGGCACCAGCTTAGCCAGCTTGTCGGTGTCACTCAGCGGATACTGCAACACACGTCCTACGTCGCGGATGGAACTCTTGGCAGCCATAGTGCCATAGGTGATGATTTGGGCTACCTGTTTCTTGCCATAGGTGTCCACTACATAGTCGATCACCTTCTGCCGGTTGGCATCATCGAAGTCGATATCGATATCGGGCATGCTTACCCGCTCCGGATTGAGGAAGCGCTCAAACAGCAGGTTGTATTTGATGGGGTCGATGTTGGTGATACCAATAGCGTAAGCAATAGCCGACCCGGCTGCCGATCCCCTACCGGGACCTACCCGCACACCCAACTTCTTGGCGGCCTCCACAAAGTCCTGCACAATCAGGAAGTAGCCGGCAAAGCCCATCTCCTTGATCACCTTCAGCTCAAATTCCAACCGGTCGGCAATGGACTGGTCGAAGTCGCTGAACTTCTGCTTGGCTCGCTCGAAGGTGATATGCCTCAGGTATTCCCATTGATCGGTAAATCCTGCCGGAAGGGTATAGTTGGGAAGTAGGATGTCTCTTTTCAGGTCGGGGGATGTAATCTTCTCATAGATTTCTACCGAGGTGTCGATAGCTTGAGGTACATCCTTGAAGAGGTCAGCCATCTCCTGACCGGTCTTGAAATAGAACTGATCATTCTCGAAACCGAAGCGCTTCCTACCCCTGTTGGTCTCCAGCGCCTCCAGCGCCTTACGGACTACAGCCTCACCCGGATATTTCTTCTGCAGATTGGTCAGCGTATCGTATTCCCACTGCCCGTTCACCAGCAGCCGCACCTCGTCGGTGCTGCTCTCCCCTACCGGCACACTTTGGAAATCGCCGGTGTTCACGCACAACAGGATGTCGTGTGCCAGCCAGTCCTCCTGCTCTACATAGTGACTGTCGTTGGTGGCCAGCACCTTCACGCCGTGCTTGGCGGCCATCTGCAGTAAAAACCGGTTTACCCCTTCCTGGTCGATGCCCAGCAACCCATGCCGCTGCAGTTCCACATAATAGTCTTCGCCAAACAGATCCAGCCATTCGAGGAATACCTTTTCCGCTTCTTCGGGGCCCTTGTGCAAGAAGGTCTGCGGCACTTCTGCAGCTACACAACAGGTAGTTACTATCAATCCTTCCTTGTACTGTCGTATCAGCTCCTTGTCGATGCGCGGATACTTGCTGTACATCCCCTCGATGAAACCCAGTGAGCACAACTTGCTCAGGTTCTTGTACCCCTGCTCATTCTTGGCCAGCATCAGCTGGTGGTACCGGTGGTCTTTCCTGCCACCCTTGAACTCCTTCTCGAATCGATCCTCTACCAAATAGAACTCACAACCGATGATGGGCTTAAGGCCTTCCCGTGTAGCCGCATCATAGAACTTGAACACACCGAACATGTTGCCATGGTCGGTAATTGCCAGCCCCTTCATGCCATCGGCTTTCGCCTTCTTCATGTAGCTGTCGATATTGGCAGCACCGTCGAGAAGCGAATATTGCGTGTGGCAGTGAAGATGACAGAATTCCGGCATTGACTGAGCTTTCGAGGGGTGACTAATAAGGGAGCATGAAAGTAGTTGTTCCCCATTGGAATCGGGTATATTTCTTTACACAACATGTGGAAGAAACTTTCCCGTGTGAGCAAAGAAAGACCATAAACAGATTTTCGCCGCATTTTTGTGGGCAATAAGGTGTTGCACCATGCGTATCGGCTTGCTATCAGACACACACGGTCACATAGACGACCACATACTGGCTCACTTCACCGGGTGTGATGAGATCTGGCATGCCGGCGACATCGGCCACCTCCATGTTACCGACAGACTGCAGGAGGTAGCGCCGGTGGTGGCTGTGTATGGCAACATCGACGATCAGCTGATCAGAAGGACGTGGCCGGAGAATCAGTTGATCGAGCGGGAAGGTGTCCGGATTTTGATTACGCATATCGCCGGCTATCCATCGCGATACAATGCACGGGTGAAGAAGCTGATCGCCGACTTTCACCCTCAGGTTGTAATGACAGGGCACAGCCACATCGTGAAGGTAGTACGCGACACCGGTGACAACCACCTGCACATCAACCCCGGCGCCGCAGGTATCCATGGATTCCATAAAGTGCGTACTATCGCCACCATGCAGATTGATGCCGGAAGACTGCATGATTTCAAGCTGATTGAACTGGGGCTGCGTGGCCGGATTCCATCAGGCGGCTGATCTGTACACTCTACCACAATCCATTATCTTTGAACACGCTACATTCTGCCATGAACCCATAATCGCATGAGCGCCAGTAAAAAGCACAAGCCGGTAAGCCATCCATCTACGCAACATACGCCATCCCTGTCGCTGGTGATACCCTGCTATAATGAGGCCAGCAGACTGGAAAACCTGTTTTCGGCACTTCAGGAATTCGCACAAAGTTGGAAAGCGCCGTTACAAATCCTGATTGTGGATGATGGCAGCAAGGACGACACGGTAGCTCAGATAAAGGCACATACTACCTTCCGGCAGCTTACTGAAAGAGGCATAGTGCAGCTGATAGAGGCCGGACAGAACCAAGGCAAAGGAGGCGCCCTGGCACTGGGTGTGGAACATGCAACCCACGATTTCATCCTCACCCTCGATACCGACATGAGTGCCCGCCCGCAAGAGCTGCACCAATGGCTGCAGCGCGTAGGACGATTTGACGATAACACCATCTACATCGGCTCCCGTGAGCATAAAGCATCCCACATTACGGCGCATACTTCCCGCAGGGTGGTCGGCAACATTTTCAACTTATTGGTGCGCCTCTTCACCCCTCTTAGCACCCGCGACTCACAGTGTGGCTTCAAGTTGTACCCCATCGGGTTGGCAAAGCAGCTCTTTGGCCACCTGCAGGTGAAAGGCTGGGCCCACGATGTGGAACTGCTGTACCGCGCCCACCTGATGGGTGCCGACATACAGGACATGCCGCTCACCTGGCAGGAAGAAGCCGGCAGCAAGGTAAACGTAGCCAAGGACTCCATCCGCATGCTACTGCAGATCCTGTTCATTAGCGTCAGCCTCCGCTGGCAATGGTTTGTAGCCGACCCGCTAAGTACTGCTACCGGAAAAGTAAGCCGCTTTACGGATCTTACAGCTGGTCATCCACTGTTTCGCACGGTCTTCTTTGTGCTGTCGCTGCTCCTCCTGTTGTTCATGCCTTACATATCCCGCGATTTCGGCATCACGGCAGATGAGGAGGTACAATACTGGTATGGCGAATATGTGCTGGAGTATTTTAACACGTTCGGTGCGGAAGACAAGGCACAGTTTTGCTGCCCCGACAGCCCCATTGGCCATAAACCGGCGAACCTGCATTATTATGGTGGCTTTTTCGATTTGGTGTCAGCGGCAGTACATCACACCTTTGGAGGCGACAACCCCTTTGCTACCCGCCATGCCATGAACGCCCTGTTCGGCTGGCTGGCTATTTTGATGGCGGGGTTGCTGGCTAGAAGGTTATCGGGTTATCCCGCTGCTGTGATCACCATGATCTTATTGGTGTTGACGCCCCGTTTCTTTGGCCATAGCATGAACAACCCGAAAGACATTCCCTTCGCCGCAGCTTACCTGCTTACCCTGTACTTCCTGCTGAAGTCGGTGATGAACCTGCCCCGGCCCGGTTGGCGCACCCTCAGCATGCTGGCTGCCGGCATCGCCATGGCCATCGCCATCCGTATCGGCGGGTTGCTGCTGATTGGATACACGGGCTTGTTCATCGGGCTGGAAGTGTTGGCACGCAGCGACCTGCGTAACCGACTGGGCAAAGACCTCTGGCGGTATGTCCGCATGGGTGCCGCAGTGATTGTGGGTGGCTATCTGGGTGGACTGTTGTTTTGGCCCTATGCCCACCTCGACCCGATCGGGAATCCGCTGGAAGCGTTGGGACAGATGTCGCAATTCGATACCGGCATCCGGGTGTTGTTCCAGGGTGTGTATATGATGAGCACCGAAGTGCCATGGAACTATGAACTCACCTACATGTGGATCACCTTCCCATTGGTACTGCTGGCAGGCATTGCCCTGCTGCCATTGGCCTTCCTGAAGCGTGTGGCCAACCAAAGGCACCTGCTGTACGTGGTGTTTGCAGCGGCATTTCCCTTGGCCTATGCCATCTACCAGGATTCCGCTTTGTATGACGGTATGCGGCACTTCCTGTTTGTGATTCCGCCGATAGCCGTACTCGCAGGCATCGGATTTGTGGCGCTGTCAAAAACCATTCCCGGCAAAGCCGGCGGATGGGTTACTGCTGTGCTGCTGGCAGCCGGAGCCATTCTGCCACTGCGATTCATGATAGCCAACCATCCCAACGAGGTTGTGTACTTCAATGAGCTACAAGGTGGCGTACAGGGCGCCTTTGGGCAATACGAAACCGACTACTGGTATAACAGCATGCGACCGGCTGTTGACGCGTTGGTGGAAAGGGACAATCTGGCATCCGCAACCGATAGCTTCCGGGTAATCACCAACGCCAGCTTCGAAGTAAAGCAATACTTTGCCGCATTGGGCATACCGGCTATCGTCAACTATGCCAAATACGCCAG
>CAYYHM010000021.1:0-28040 GCA_964471795.1 uncultured Chitinophagales bacterium
AGGTGACGTCATAGTGCGAAAATACGGTGTTCGCTTCGGTCACACTTGTTTCGCTGCGCTAATGAGAGCGTTTTTAGCTCGCAGATCGCACGGATTTTTATGGATTTTGCTGTTCACTCGCCACATCCCGCAGATGAGTGTTCGCTTTGCTCACGTTGCTCGCATGCTCGCTGGGGAATGATTTCACGCAGAGTGGCGCAGAGGATAGCGCAGAGGCTCGCTGAGAATCGGTTTGCTCATTGGTGTTTTGCAGAAACAAGAGCCTGCCTATTTTCACATTACCGCATTGTCAAATTGTCACATTACAATAGTTTCACCCCAAGTACACGGTTACACGGTTTTGCAATTCGACAATTATCAGCACGCAGATTTGGAAGGATTTTCTTGTGTTCTCGACACATCCCGCAGATGAGTATTCGCTTTGCTTACGTTGCTCGCAAGCTCGCTGGGGGATGATTTCACGCAGTGTGGCGCAAAGGCTAACGCAGAGGCTCGCTGAGAATCGCTTTGCTCATTGGTGTTTTTTATAGACAAGAGCCAGCCTATTTTCACATTACCGCATTGTCAAATTTTCAAATTACAACGTTTCGCCCCAATTACACGGTTACACGGTTTTGTAATTCGACAATTTTTAGCACGCCTTCATCCCTTCACACCCTCCCGATTTGATGGTCAACCAAAAATCCAATCTTCCCTACCTTTATCCTATGCGCATAGTATCCATATTGGCACTTATACTCATTCTGTCGTCTGCCTGTAAGCGGCAAGCCAATCCATATAATGTCTCCGGCAGGGTAGTCGATCCCTTTGGGAAAGGCATGTCCAATGTGGCCATCATAGTGGGCGATACTGAGTTATTGACAGACAGCAAGGGCAATTTCACTATCACTGGGCTCACGGATGCTGTCCTATTACAACCCATTGATTCAGCCTACTCCTTTGTGCCCGAACAAATAGAAGTAGATGCGCAGACTGCTCCCCTCATCATACAGGGGTATTATCGACCAGACGCTATATCCGGATCGGTGTTGACCTGGCTGCAGCGTCAGCAATTAGCCAATGGATTGGTGCCGAGTGCGGAGAATGGGAATGTCATCTCCCTGTATGATCAGGCGTTGGCAGCACTGGCCTTGATGGCGGTGGGCGACATGGATCGTGCCCGTAAGATCTTCGACTTCTTCGATCAGCGCATCGACGGGGAACTACGTGAAGGCCCCGGGGGTTTTTCGCAGTTCCGTGACCGTAATGGCACTCCGGGCAGGCACCGATGGATGGGTGATAATGCCTGGCTCCTGATAGCACTGCATCACTACGAGGATGCTACGAGTGATAGGCGCTACGCTCGCCTGATTGGAGCCCTCACTGACTGGCTGAAAGAGTTGCAAGACACCGATGGTGGACTGTGGGCGGGCTATGCGGCGGATAATATGCGCCTGAACTACAAGGTAACGGAGGGCATGATTGATGCATTCGTGGCCGTGGAGGGGTTTACTGATTTCCATACCATGCTACTGGACTACCTGGCGACTGACCGATGGGACAATGCTGAGCAAAATCTGATAGCCTGGGTGGGACATCCCAAGTACCAATGGGCATTGGACAACTTCAGCTGGGCATATTGTGCTTTTCCCGAGTTTCCGGCCACTTCCCTGGATGGCGCCGATCGCTTCCGTAGCAGCCAAACCGCCGCGGTGACGGGTGCCATTCTGGAGGGATACGATATTGATGAGGACCGTGAGACGATTTTTATGGAAGGAACAGGGCAGATGGCGCTGGCATTCCGGTTGGCAGGGCGTGTAATGGAGTCGGAATATTACCGGCAACAGATGCGACTGGCCTATGTGTCCTCAGACACATACGCTGAGGCTGGTGGCTTTCCCTATGCCTCCAACGCCGGCAGCGGGTATGGCAGTGACCCGCTTTGGCCCACTGCTCACACAGAAATAGCACTGTCACCAGGGGTATGGTATCTGCTGGCACAGGTAGGGTTCAATCCATTGCGACCGGGGAGGGACAAGCAGGTGACAACAGGTCGTTTTTGGTGAGATCAGACTGTATGGTGCCCGACTATGTCATCACCCGGGTAAAGGGTTAATCTGTTCTCTTCGCAAGACATACTGTGTCTCCGGCTGCCATGTATTCAAAAGTGGAATTGTGGGTAGGTGGAAATCACAGCAGGTGATGGTGTCTGTCAGGGGCAGGATGATATCTTTCAGTTGTCCAATATGAGACTAGGAGGCAGCTTAAGTCTTGTCACGGAATCCTTCCAGCCTAAATAATGCACTACAATGGCATACGCTCCGGGTTGCAGTGTATCAAATTGATAAAATCCGTCCAGATCAGATACAGTAGCCATTACCGGTGCGCTACTTTGTAGCAACATATACTAATCTTCTGTCATTGCCCATGCTTCAAACCAAACAGGAAACGGCGGGTGTCGTTCATATACTGATACAGTGTTCTATTTGGACCTCTCCATGCACCAATATTGTTCTTGATGTAGAAGTCATACACCCTGTGCTCGTATGCACGGTAATAGTCATCTAGTTCAGGATAGAACTCTGAATAGATGTTCATCGTGAGCAGATTGGGAAGGGCGTAATCGTTATATCCATTCTCGGCTATGCTTTCAACTATTTCAGTAAGCGGTCCAACCTGATTAAGATAATTAAGGTTGAAACATGTCATGAGGCCTGGAGTATACTCATAGTCGTCCGGATGTGCCTTGTCGATCAAGTTGATCATCTCCCAAAATGTGAGTGGTTTTCTTCGTTTGGTAAATGGTAGTGTGTACACATTGTTGTACTCATCCTCGACCGAAAAGTGATACCAGCCATCTTTATACAAAGCCCTCACAGAAAGTACATCATGCGTGGTACTGCTCATTTCGATGTACGCCAATTCTACAGAGCCAGGCTCCATATTGGGTAGGTATTCGCCACCCATAAAATACGGGTCGAATGATCCCAGTAGGTCGCGCTCCTGGTCAGATAGTGCATCCTGAATCAACCAATCGTCTATAGGCTCCTCAGCGCGTAAAGCTCGTTTGATTTCAGTGCGGCGTGCAGCACCTTTTACATGTCGAAGCAAGATAGCTTCGATGTCATCCGATACATCATAATAGGATGATGGACGGAAATGGGGGTTAAAATAACGATTCATACAATCGGGTTTACGATGTTCAACAATCGCATCCCGAAGGGTGTCCTTCCGTATTCTGTTGGGTGTTACCCCCACATCATTGTACCACCGTGCCGCGGCCGGCCGGTTGGCGGTTGAAATCAACCTTCGGGATGCTTAATGACTCAAAAGTAGGGTATGCTGGCGCAACCTATCTGCGTAGTAAGTATTTGTGCAGATTATGACTTGAGCAGTGTTTGGGAGTAGGGAACCCCGTTGGTGGTCACTTGCAATATGTATACGCCAGGCTGTAGTGATTCCAGTCCGGTAATGGGGGTGTTGTTCTGAACATGCTGCGTCACCTCCTGGAAAACAATTCGTCCGGTTGTATCAAACAGTCTGATTACACAATCACCGGCACTAGCTGCCGGCAGGGAAATGGTAAGGCTGGAGTGGAAAGGATTGGGCGAACAGAAGAATGAACGCTCTGAAGAATTTTCTATACCGGTCTTGGCGTTTCGTTGAAATACCCGCACGTAGTCCACCACCATGGCGCTTTCCGTAAACTGAGGATCTATAGTGGCTTGTATGGCTATGTTCAACAAGAGATATTGCGGTGCATGGAAAGGCCAGGTGGAAGGAGTCTTGGTTGCAGGCGCATAGGTGTAGTGAATCACAGAATCTACACTGAAAATCAGTGAATCTGCCGTCCATTCCAGCGTATACACATGGAACGAGTCAGATGCGTTGGGCAACATCCTGCCTCCTACGTTTACCGTTGCACCAAAGCTGGATGGCGTATGGATGGCGCTACTCACATAATCCTGATTGTGGCCCCAGTGTTCCATGATGTCGATTTCGCCACAGCCCGGCCACGAGGTAGTGCCATATCCTTGCTGTTGCCAGTAGGCGCCCGGTTCGGTGATGTTCTGCCCCAGCATCCAGATGGCAGGCCAGGTGCCTATGCCGGTGGGAAGTTTGGCCCGTACTTCCACCCGTCCATAGGTAAAGGCAAACTTCGAGTTCAGTCGCGCAGACGTAAAATCCTTGGTGACGCCCTGATCAGAGTAGGTTTCCCGCTTTGCAGTGATATATAGATATCCGTTGGCAACAGATGCATTGTCTACACGGTCAGTGTAATGCTGAATTTCCCCATTGTACCAGCTGTTGCCATTGGGAAGTCGGGTTTGGTGGAACCACTTTGTAGTATCTAATGCACCGGTGTAGTCGAATTCGTCTGCCCAGATTAATTCAAAGTCAGACTGCTGTGCCAGCAATCGGGTAGGGAATAGTATTGTCAGCAGGAGTAGGTATGGCAGAAACAACTTCATTTCATTGCGATTATTGACATGTAGTAGGGGCTAAATTACAAGGAAATGCCTGTAGGTAAACCAATTAGTCTTTGTTATCTGAAATTTACTGCCCAAAAAATTTGGAAAATCAGGTAAATTTTATTATTTTCGGATACTTTTAAAATCATAAAATATATTTAACAGCTAAAAAATAGATTGCAATTCAATAACTAATTATTAAAAACATCTGGTGTTCGGTTCTTTCACGAAAATATCAATTCAAAATTGTCATCGCAAATAGGTTGCGCCGACTACTATTATCATTGCGTTTTCCATTCTCTTTCGTATCAACAATTCAACTGCCTATGAATCAGACCTCCTCGGTTGCGAAGCAGCCTCACCATGTCAATCCTTTTCAATCAGTTTCAGCATTACAAACCGCCTTTGAATCTATTTATCACCACCTGAATCACTGCGGAATGTCGCGTGACAATTATCCGGAGACGATTGCTCCGGTATTGTCTGACATCGAATTGGTGCAGCAGGCATACCGACTCTCCAAGGAAGAAGCATGGGTGTTTGCCGTTGTGTTTATCCAGTACCTGAATTCCGGTACTGTGAGTACACAGGAGCTGGCCAATTATCTGAATGCTACTTCCTTGTTCGTACAACAGTGTCAGCCCTATCTGGACCATCTGTTGAAGATGGAGCTCTTGCGCCCCAACGAGAGAAGGCGATTATTTCACAGCAAAACTTCCGGTACAGCGCAGGTAACCTCATTCGATGTACCCTACACCGTTATTCGCCATGTGGTGAATGGCGAAAAAATGCCCGAACCCTATACTGCAGCCGACGATTATCAACTGATGGAGATGATGGTGGAGGTGGCTGATCAATGTCTGGAGAGGGACATGCCCTTGGAAGAGTTGCGAGATCTGCACCGCAAGATTCTGGAAGCGAACAGCGAACTCCCGGTAGTGGAGCGCCTGTCGCAGTTGCAACTCGATACCGATGAAAAGGTACTATTGTTGTGTGTCGGATTCAATACGTTGAACAACAGAGAACTGGATGTGAATCAGTATTCCTTTGTTTGTACCGACAGTTACATGGATCGGTCGGTGATGAAACGCCAACTGTTGGAGGGTACACACCGACTGATGCAGGAGCAATATTTGGAGCTGGAGGACGGATTCTTCATCAGCGGCAACAATCTGAAGCTTACCCTGAAAGGGACAGATGTGTTGACAGGTGGTACAGTAGTAACCTTGACCAAAAGGGAGCCGGTATTTTCAATGCTTACCCTTATAAAGCATTCCGACATCACCGATGTGGATCTGGTGTATACCAAGGCGGTACAGCAACAAAGAACTGAGCTCGGATCATTTCTCACACAAGGCAAGTTCCAGCAGGTGCGCGAAAGATTATCTGCACAGGGCCTGTCTACTGCTTTGTCTGTATTGTTATACGGACCGAGCGGCACCGGTAAGACGGAGATGGTTCGCCAGTTAGCCCGCACCACCAATCGACATATCCTGATGGTGAATATGCCGGATATCAAAGATAAATGGGTAGGCGGCAGTGAGAAGAATGTAAAGGCCATCTTTGAGGAATACCACAAGGCGCTCCAGTTTTATGATCAAGCACCTATACTGCTGCTCAACGAGGCTGATGCCTTACTGGGAAGACGGTCCGGTGAAGGGGTAGAGCGCAATGCAGTACTGCAAATGCTGAATACGATGCAAAACATCCTGTTGCAGCAGATGGAGGATTTTGATGGCATCCTGATTGCCACTACCAACCATCATCAAGGATTGGATAAGGCATTTGAGCGTCGCTTCCTGTACAAGTTATCGGTGGAGCGCCCTGATGAAGCATGCCGGCAACAGATTTGGCAACATCGTTTTCCCCAACTGTCGGATGAAGAAGCCCGGTCGATAGCCCATGTTGACCTGTCCGGAGCACAAATTGATAATGTAGCACGAAAAGCACAAGTTACCCATGCACTGCAGGGGGTTTCTGTAGACTTCGCCCTACTACAGGCACTGGCCGTGGAAGAAAACAGCTATCGCAAGACGACTTCTTCCATCGGCTTCCGGTAGCAGAACCGGGGCCGATACGAACCCTGATACTCCCTTACCCTCAAATTGATGGTGCGCCCCGCAAGGATAAAACCGTGCGGGGTTTTTTCTTGCATCGATAGTTTACAAGTCGAACATGGACAATTGTGTCAGACCGTCATCCTTTTTGGGTGCTGGCTTTGCTGCCGGTGCCTTCTTGGTGGTGCCTGATTTCTTTGGGTTTGTCTTTTTCGGCTTAGCGGCAGGTTCTTGCTGTTCTTGCTGTTCCTGCTGGGCTACTGCTGCGGCTGTGCCGTCGTCCCACAGATGGCTGTATTGTTGCACCCATTCGTTGAGCGCCCGAAAGGCGATAGGCTGCAAGTGGCAATGACGTTCCCGCCCGATATCCATCATCTTCACGAAACCACTTCGTTGCAGATGCCTGATTTGCTTACTTACAGCTTGTCGGGAAATGTCCATGAAGTGATCGGCAACCTGATTTACGGTGAGGGGGCTGGCCGATAGAATATGGATAATGGCTCTGCGTGTAGGGTCAGCAATGGCTGCAAACGGGTCTCTTTTCATGTTCTTCTCCTTTTAGTAGAATTCCGGGGGGATGCAAAGGTAATATAGGAAACCGTTTGGTTGGTATAGTGGGTAGACTGCACCGTTACACGAATTGAGGCAATCATTTACATGGAGCTGACCAAGGATGATGGGTTACGAGCCAATCCCCGGAGGGCAAGTTATAGCCAATCGGTTGTAGTCTGTCGTACATTCTGTTAGGCTGTTGGCAGCGGTCTCAATTATCCGCCTGTCATAGCTTTCATCGTTCGCACCTCTTCTTCTGTCAATTCCCGCCATTGTCCTTCCGGCAGGTGTCGCAAATTGAGGTGCATGATGCGGGTACGTTTCAGTTTCACCACTTGATAATCCAGATATTCGCACATTCGCCTGATCTGGCGGTTCAGGCCTTGTATCAACACAATCCGAAACGTCACCGGTCCGGTCTGTTCAACTTCGCATTTTCTGGTAACGGTGCCCAGCATAGGAATGCCTCCGGCCATTTTGCGGATGAACTCTTCGGTTACCGGTTTATCCACCGTAACCACGTACTCCTTCTCTTTCTTGTTTTCTGCCCTCAGGATTTTGTTCACCATATCCCCGTCGTTGGTGAGCAAGATAAGCCCGGTGGACTCCTTATCGAGTCGGCCGATCGGGAACAGACGCTCCGGGTAGTTGACAAACCGTATGATATTGGTAGGATCGGAAGGATCGGTGGTGGAGGTGATGCCTGCCGGTTTGTGCAGTGCCAGGTAGACCGGTTCGGTAGCGTTTTGCAATGTTCTGCCATCAACGGTTACTTTATCGCCGGGGTATACCCTGTTTCCCTTGCTGGCCACTTTGCCGTTGAGCCGCACCCGTCCCGCCTCAATCCAGCGGTCAGCTTCCCGGCGGGAGCACAGTCCCCGGCTGCTGATGAATTTGTTGATGCTGATAGATGAATCGGCAGACATGCTGCAAAGGTAGACCATTGCGTGCATGAAGCAGAAAAATGATGGATACCTGCATGAAACCAATGTTGGTGTCGTTATTTTGCAAGATATGCGTGCATGGCTTCTTGTTTTGTCTGTAACACTGGCCTCTTTGCGGCCATTGCCTGCGCAGTTCTACTCGAACTTCGGATTGCAGGTCATTCAGGAGCGTGTGCTGCTTTCCTGGACGTTGTCCGCCGGCAGCACATGTCAGGGAACCTTCATTGAGCGCAGCAGCGACGGCAGCGCATTCGATACCATAGGCGTGATTGCCGGTGTCTGTGGCGATCCATTCTCTGCCATAACCTATGACTTTGTAGACTCAATGCCATTGATCAACCAGCGATCCTGGTATCGACTTACCTTCGGGAATACCGGGGAGAGTAATGTGCTATCGGCAGAGGTAATCAGGCTGCAAAGCAATGGCGTACAAATACTGCGTTTCCCGAACGATCAACAGGTATACCTGTATTTCGCCAATCCGGCGAATCAAGTCTTCACCATACGCTTATTTACGATCAACGGGCAACTCGTTTGGGAGTCAACCACCTTCAACAACAAGGTGGCTATTCCTGCATCGATTGCTGCGCAGCGCTTGCTGTATGAACTGCTTGCAGATAACAGCAGGTATGCGAGTGGATGGGTGTGGTAACCAGGAGCACTCTTCAGCAGCAATATTGTAGCTCAGGTATACGAATAGAGCCAATCTGTCTGGAAGGGTAGGGGCAGGCAATCATCCCAACAGCAATCGATAGAATATAAGCAAAAAAAGCGGCCCTGTTACGGGCCGCTGCTATCATTTCTCGGTTACGAACATTGATTAATGCAGGTCAAACCGATCCAGGTTCATCACCTTGTTCCATGCAGCTACGAAGTCATCGACAAACTGCTTCTTGCCATCTGCACAGGCATACACCTCTGCCAACGCCCGCAGTTCAGAATTCGATCCGAAGATGAGATCTGCACGTGTGCCTGTCCACTTCATAGCACCTGTTTTGCGGTCATAGCCGGCAAAGGCATGTTGTCCGCTGTCGAGGGCTTTCCAGGTGGTTCCCAGGTCGAGTACGTTCACAAAGAAATCGTTGGTGAGTGCGCCCGGTGTTTGGGTAAACACGCCATGCTTCGAGTTGTCGAAGTTGGTGTCGAGTACACGCATACCACCAACCAGGGCGGTCATCTCCGGTGCTGTGAGTGTCAGCAGCTGAGCCTTGTCAACCAGCATCTCCTCTGCCGTTGCTTTGTGCTTAGGTGCGTAGTAGTTGCGGAAACCGTCTGCAGCAGGCTCCAGTGCTTCGAAAGATTCTGCGTCTGTCTGCTCTTGTGTAGCATCAGCCCGACCGGGAGTGAATGGCACGGATACGTCGAAGCCGGCCTTCTTAGCGGCTTGCTCAATGGCAGCACAGCCACCCAATACGATCAGGTCAGCCAGAGACACCTGCTTGTTGCCGGTTTGTGCACTGTTGAATGCCTGTTGTACACCTTCCAGTGCCTTCAGTACTTTGGCAAGTTGAGCCGGATTGTTTACTGCCCAGTCTTTCTGCGGAGCCAGCCGAATGCGGGCACCGTTGGCGCCACCCCGCTTGTCGGAGCCACGGAATGTAGAGGCAGATGCCCAGGCAGTCGCTACCAGTTCGGAAACAGACAATCCTGCTTCCAGGATCTGAGTTTTCAATCCTGCGATATCCTTCTCGTTGATCACCTCATAGGTTACCGCCGGAATCGGATCTTGCCAGATCAGGTCTTCTGCAGGCACTTCCGGTCCCAGATAGCGCAGTTTAGGGCCCATATCACGGTGGGTCAACTTGAACCAGGCACGGGCAAAGGCGTCGGCAAACTCCTCAGGATTTTCATAGAAATGACGGGAAATCTTCTCGTATGCAGGATCAAAGCGCAACGCCAGGTCTGTGGTCAGCATGAATGGAGCATGCTTCTTCGCAGGATCGTGGGCATCGGGCACCAGGCCTTCACCGGCACCATCCTTCGGCTTCCACTGATAGGCACCTGCCGGGCTCTTGGTAAGTTCCCACTCATAGCCAAACAGGTTTTCGAAGTAGTTGTTGCTCCACTGAGTAGGGGTGGTTGTCCAGGCACCTTCCAGACCGGAGGTGATGGTGTCGCCACCGGCACCTGTGCCATAGGTGTTCTTCCAGCCCATGCTCATCTCTTCGATGGAAGCACCGGCAGGCTCAGGCCCTACGTATTTTGATGGGTCTGCTGCACCGTGCGTTTTACCGAAGGTATGTCCACCGGCAATCAGGGCCACTGTTTCGTAGTCGTTCATCGCCATACGACCGAATGTCTCGCGGATATCTTTAGCGGAAGCAATCGGATCTGGGTTGCCATTAGGGCCTTCAGGGTTCACATAGATCAATCCCATCTGCACGGCTGCCAGCGGATTTTCCAACTCACGGTCGCCGGTGTAACGCTTATCACCCAGCCATTCGCCTTCGGCACCCCAGTAGATGTCTTCTTCGGGCTCCCATACGTCTTCACGGCCACCACCAAAACCGAATGGTTGCAGGCCCATGGATTCCAGTGCGCAGTTGCCCGCAAGAATCATCAGGTCGGCCCAGGAAATCTTACGACCATATTTCTGCTTGATGGGCCACAACAGCAATCGGGCTTTGTCCAGGTTGGCATTATCCGGCCAGCTGTTCAGTGGTGCAAAGCGCTGTGTGCCACTGCCTGCGCCACCTCGTCCGTCGGCGATGCGGTAGGTACCGGCACTGTGCCATGCCATCCGGATAAAAAATGGACCATAATGACCATAATCGGCAGGCCACCAATCCTGAGAGTGCGTCATAAGGTCGAAGATGTCTTTCTTCAGTGCTGCCAAGTCCAGACTCTTGAATTCTTCTGCATAGTTGAAGTCCTGATGCATAGGATTCGACAGGGCAGAATGCTGGCGCAAAATGCCCAGGTTTAGTGCATTAGGCCACCAGTCGCGATTCCGGGTGCCACTTCCTGCCCCATGTTGCATGGAGCCACCGGTGAATGGACACTTGCTGTCGGCATTCACATTGTACGATGAGTTGCTCGGAGGTGTGTTGTGTTCCATATGGATACTTTTTTTGGTGATTGATGTACGAAGTTACATGCTTCGATAGATAATTTCTATCAATAAGAACTATACTGTAATAGATTGGGTCAATCGGGCTGTGGTTCATTCCGGCACGAGTACCCGGAACTGATTGTGGTGACGTAAAAGTACGGAATTACCTGCAATGTAAAGTGGAGCAGGTTTGGTGAAGCGGGAATTAATCCTTATCATTGTGATATCAATTTAGTATCAAAAATCCAATCATCATGACACAAGAACGCTCATTTTCACCCATGTCCGGATACCCCATTATCGTGCTGCTATTGGCACTTATTGGCATTGCTATTTTCCTGCTCACCCGGGGACAATTATGGTCGTTGGCATTTTCATTACCTATATTCCTCATCCTTCCCGGGTTTTTTGTCGTGAATCCGAATGGATCGATGGTGCTGGTATTGTTTGGTGATTATAAAGGAACTGTAAAGCAAAACGGTTTTTTCTGGGCGAATCCATTCTTCAGCAAGAAGAAGATTTCTTTGCGTGCCCGCAACTTTGATAGTGAGCGGGTGAAGGTGAATGACAAGGAGGGCAATCCGATTCTGATCTCCGTCATTTTGGTTTGGAAGGTGCAAGATACCTTCAAGGCAGCGTTCGAGGTAGATAACTACGAGCATTTCGTTACGGTGCAAACCGATGCTGCGGTCCGCAAGCTTGCCGGGCTATATCCTTATGACAACTTTGATGATGAACAGGCAGAGATTACACTGCGTAGTGGTATGCATGAGGTGAACGAGGCACTGGAGCGGGAGCTGGACGAGCGGCTGGCGATAGCGGGCATTGAAGTGCATGAGGCGCGCATCGGGTATCTGGCTTATGCGCCTGAGATTGCACAGGCTATGCTGCGCCGGCAACAGGCCACTGCCATTGTAGCCGCACGCTACAAGATCGTAGAAGGAGCTGTCGGTATGGTAGAAGCAGCACTGGAGCAGCTCAGCAAGAAGCAGGTGATTGATCTGGATGAAAGCCAGAAGGCCACTATGGTAAGCAACCTGATGGTAGTGTTGTGTGGCGATCGGGATGCATCACCTGTTATTAACACCGGAACATTGCATCAATAAACCCTGGGTATATGATACAGCGATATAGATTTTTCAGGCAAAAAGCCTTTGAATCGGTAGATAAGTTTGAAATCCGCTTGAATGACGAGTGTCGCAAAGGTTGGCGGGTAGTTAGTATTACCGGCAACAATGCAGGATTGGTAGTAATGTTAGAGAGAGAAAGCTAATGTTGTAGCCATGAATGTCCGATTCAACCACAGCTGCTCAATGTAATTTCTTGATGGCTCAGAAAAAGTCATTTGTACTTCGTTTGGATCCAGAGCTGCACAAAGCACTGGAGAAGTGGGCTGCTGATGAGTTCCGGAGTCTGAATGGGCAAATCGAGTGGTTGCTCTACCAAGAGCTCAAAAAAACCAAGCGATTGCCCAAGAAGAAAGGGGAGTAGCAAGCCGGCGTATCACTACCGGCTTTTCAGCATTTGTTCCGCATCATGCTATTGACGGCCATTCGTTACCCTATCACCAACAATAAACCCGACAAGCAGCGGGCTGTCGGGTTTTTGCACTTTGATACAAGTACGGTGTCCGCTTTTACTGGCGGACAGTAGTGCTTATTCCTCCAGTGGCTTGTAACATGCATCTTCCGTAATGGAAGTTATCGGTATTTCGCCCTTCTGTCCTTTAATGTTGGCCTGTGCCGCTACCAGCCTCGCTACCGGTACGCGATAGGGGGAGCAGCTCACATAGTCCAGTCCTGTGCGGTGGAAGAACTCGATGGATTTCGGGTCACCGCCATGTTCTCCGCAAACTCCCACTTTCAGCTCGGGTTTTACGCTGCGGCCTTTTTGTGTGCCCATCTCTACCAGCTGACCCACACCACTTTGGTCGATGGTTTGGAATACGTCTTTTTCCAGGATGCCTTTCTCCATGTATATCGGCAGAAACTTGCCGACGTCATCGCGGCTGAATCCGAAGGTCATCTGCGTCAGGTCGTTGGTGCCGAAGCTGAAGAAGTCCGCACAATGCGCAATCTTGTCGGCGATCAAAGCCGCCCGTGGAATCTCTATCATGGTGCCCATCTTGTAAGGCACTTTCATCTTGTGTTCCCGGAATACCTGCAGCGCTGTGGCACGAATGATGTCCATCTGTATGCGCAGTTCACGGCCTACACTGGTCAGCGGAATCATGATTTCCGGCTCAATATCCATACCCTTCTTCTTGAGGCTGATGGCAGCCTCGAGGATGGCGCGGGTTTGCATTTCCGTGATTTCCGGATAGGTGTTGGCCAACCGGCAACCTCTATGGCCCAACATGGGATTCAGTTCCTGCAGGCTGTCGATCTTCTGCTGTACTTCTGCATAGGTGATGCCCATGTTTCTGGCCATGATCTGCTTGCTGTCCTCATCATGTGGCAGAAACTCATGCAAAGGCGGATCCAACAGGCGTATTGTCACCGGCAGACCTTCCATGGCTTTGAAGATGCCTTTGAAATCCTCTTTCTGGAAGGGGAGTAGTTTGTCGAGTGCTTTTCGGCGGCCCTCTTCATCTTTGGCCAGAATCATTTCCCGGACAGCATTGATGCGGTCACCCTCAAAGAACATATGCTCTGTACGGCACAGCCCGATGCCTTGTGCGCCAAAGTCACGGGCCACTTTTGCATCGTGGGGTGTGTCGGCATTGGTGCGCACTTTCATGCGTGCATAGCGGTCTGCCAGATCCATGATGTTGCGGAAGGCGCCACTGATGGCAGCGGGTACGGTAGGTATCTTACCCTCAAAAACCTGCCCTGTTGTGCCATTCAGCGACAGCCAGTCGCCTTCTCTGTAGCAATGGTCGCCCACCTGCATCTTGCGCTGCTTGTAGTCTATCTGCAGCTCGCCCGCACCGGACACGCAGCACTTGCCCATGCCTCGTGCAACGACAGCAGCGTGGGAGGTCATACCGCCTCTGCCGGTTAGTATTCCTTCTGCAACGGTCATACCATGAATATCTTCCGGTGATGTTTCGAGTCTCACCAGGATCACTTTCCGGCCTTCCCTGGCCCACTCTTCAGCATCGTCGGCACTGAATACGATTTGACCGGTGGCAGCACCCGGTGAGGCGGGGAGTCCTTTGGTGATTTCCGGGTGTTCATCTTCATGGCCTTCTTCGAACGAGGGGTGCAGGAGCTCATCCACCTTGTCAGGATCGATCCGCAACAGGGCTGTTTCAGCAGAGATCATACCCTGCTCCAGCATGTCGATGGCGATCTGCACCATGGCCTGGCCGGTGCGTTTGCCATTGCGTGTTTGCAATAGCCACAGCTTGCCCTCCTGAATGGTGAATTCCAGGTCCTGCATGTCGGTGTAGTGGTCTTCCAGCTGTTGCTGAATGGCATCCAGCTCCTGATACAGTTTGGGCATGGCTTCTTCCAGACTGGGATAATTTTTCTGTCGATCTGCTTCGCTGATGTTGGCACGTTCTGCCCACCTGCGGCTGCCCAGCAGGGTTATCTGTTGCGGGGTACGTATACCGGCCACTACGTCTTCCCCTTGTGCGTTGATGAGGTATTCGCCGGTAAACTGGTCTTCTCCGGTAGCCGGATCGCGGGTAAATGCCACGCCGGTAGCACTGGTCTGACCCATATTGCCAAATACCATGGCTTGTACATTTACGGCTGTACCCCAGCTTTCGGGAATGTTGTACAAACGCCGGTAACTGATGGCGCGTTTATTCATCCAACTGCTGAACACGGCCAATATGGCGCCCCATAGTTGTTCCCATGGGTCGGTTGGGAAGGCCTGTCCGGTTTGTTTCTTGATGCGTTCTCGGAATCGAATGGTCAACAGTTTTAGGTCTTCCACGGTGAACTGAGTGTCCAGGGTGATGTTCCGGCTCTCCTTCATCTCATCCATGATCACTTCGAATGGGTCGTGGTCGTCCTTGTTTTCTGGCTTCAGCCCCATCACTACATCACCATACATCTGGATGAAGCGGCGGTAGGAGTCCCACGCTGCCCAGGCATTGCCCGTTTGCCGGGCAAAACCCTCCACGATCTCATCATTCAGCCCCAGGTTAAGGACGGTATCCATCATCCCCGGCATGGAAGCACGGGCACCCGAGCGTGCCGATAGCAACAAGGCATTGTTCGGATCGCCAAAGGTGCGACCCATGGCCTGCTCAATGGCGCGGATGCCGGCAGAGACCTGATCCTGCAAGCGGTCGATGGTAACATCTTTTCCGAGATCATAGTAATCTACACATGCCTTGGTGGTGATGGTAAATCCGGGCGGCACCGGTATGCCCAGGTTGCTCATCTCTGCGAGGTTGGCACCTTTGCCACCCAGCAGGTCTTTCATGGTGGCATCACCTTCACCCTTACCCGGGCCGAAGGTATATACGTACTTTTTAGTGTCTGTTGCTATGTCCATGGTTATAGGATTGTGTAACAGACACAAAGTTGCGGCGGATGTATGCGGGATAAAATGACTTAGGTTACTATGCCGATTTGTACGTCAGAGAACAAAGGAACTGGCTATGGATATTGATGCCCTTAAAGAGTCAATCATTGCTGAGATATCAGGGCTCGGGTATAAGTTTACAGGATATACTGTTCGACAGCCATGCACCGTGCGGCGCACTACCAAGAGTGTTTTACAAATCAGGAATAGTTTTCACAATAGATTACGCTCATAAACAACAAACCCGCATGGGTGTAAATGCTGTTAGTAGTATTTTATTTATAAGGTTACCCATTTAGGGTACATACCCTAGTAAAGAGCCTTAGCCCATAGAATAGCGCTCCTACGATATTTAAAATGTAGGGTTTTCATAGTAGTATTGAAATACAGTCCAGGTCCTTTATTTTGTGTACGAAATACATGTAAATTATAAGTAGACTATTTAGTTGGTGTTGATTATTCGTTAGCACTGACCATGGAATTGTCCAAAGTGCTCTGTTGGCCTTGGGTTTCGTAAGCGGGGTACCCACTCGCTGAAGACAGCGATAGAAAATCAGGCTGTTCGAAGATTCGGTGCGAGTAATATGCTGAAATAGTATACTGGTTACTATAGCACCGAAGCAAGTTTCTGATTTTCCGCTGTCAAGGCGTAGTGGGTCGCTGAGAAATCCCTGCCTACCGGCAGGCAGGCTAGCCTTGTCCGCCTGAGGCGGATTGCTTCTTTTGCTTGCAGCCCTGACCGCAGCGTCAGGGGGTCAAGCCAAAAGAAGCCCCCGGAGGGATAGCATTCATACAAACACTGCATAATCAAATTCATGCGACTTAGGTGGGTAGCCCTATTATTTATTGTTGAAACATTGTACGTAAAAAAACCGTACATAAATTCTTTGGTACGGAAATTGACCGTACATTTGTACGAACAATCAAAATGATGAACAGATGGCAGTAAGTACAAGCGTAACTGGTAAAGCTAGATTTGACGCTAGATTATCAGCAGATGAAAAAGAGTTATTTGAGAAAGCAGCCGAGTTAGGTGGATTTAGAAGTTTAACTGAGTTTGTCTTGCGTGCTGCTCATAAAAGAGCTAAGGAAATCATAGATGAGTATGAGCTAACTATAGCTTCTAAACGTGATAGTGAGATTTTTTTTAACGCAATTGTAAACCCAGAACCTCCTAATGCGAAACTGAAGGCGGCTGCAGAAAAATTTAAAAAGCAGAAGCTACAGTAAATGGAGTTACAAACAGTAGTTCTGGCAAAACACCACATTCGTGAAGAATTTAGTTGCGGACACGAAATATTAGATGAGTATTTAAAGAAACAGGCAAATCAAGATATTCGCAAAAGACTTGCGATGTGTTTTATACTATCTGATGAGCCAAAAGATAATAGAGTTAAAGGCTATTATACTTTATCTAATTCAAGTATACCGAGAGAATATATTCCAGACGACTTACAAAGGAGATTTCCTCAGGCTTATAAAGTGATACCGGCAACCTTATTAGGGCGGTTAGCGAGGGATCGTAATTTTACAAAGCAAGGATTAGGAGAAAAGCTTCTTATAGACGCTCTATATCGAAGTTATTTAGCTTCTCGGGAATTAGGATCATTTGCGGTAGTAGTTGATCCTATTGACGAATTTGCCGAACAATTTTATGCTGGCTACGGCTTTACGAAGCTCCCCGATAGCGGTAAGATGTTTTTACCAATGAAAACCATTGAGCAGTTGTTTGAGTAGGTCACCTCACAATTGCTACTAACACCAGGTAAAAGGCCTACAGAAAAGCTGTTGCAAGGAGAAGTCACCATGACTGCCAAGTGTACAGCGATGAATCAGAAAGGATGATTATGGACAACAATGCCCACCACCTTGGTGTAAATGGTTACCCTGCCAATATCTCTACCAGATGCAGCAGGTTCTTGTTGATTTCCAGGTTGTATTTCACGGCACTTTCCAGCGGGGTGTAGTTGATGTCTTTGTGGACGATGCCTACCATCACATCACTGCGGCCATTAATCAGTGCCTCTACCGCTGCTACACCCATGCGGGATGCGATCACCCGGTCCTGACAGGTGGGGTTGCCACCACGCTGCATGTGCCCCAGAATGGAAACGCGAGTATCGTAGAAGTCGAACTTTTCCTTTACCATCTCGGCGAGCTTGATGGCGCCACCGATCTGGTCACCTTCGGCAACCACTACAATGGAACTGCTCTTATGATGCTGCCAGCCTTTTGCCAGCACTTCGATCACCTTATCTACATTGGTGCGGGTTTCAGGCACCAGTATGGCCTCTGCGCCACCAGCTATGCCACTGCGGAGAGCGATCAAGCCGGCATCACGACCCATCACTTCAATGAAGAACAATCTGTCGTGGCTGTCGGCCGTATCCCTGATCTTATCGATGGCATTTACGGCTGTATTGATGGCTGTATCGTACCCAATGGTATAGTCGGTGCCGTACAGGTCGTTGTCGATGGTGCCCGGAATGCCTACGACAGGTATGCCAAACTCTTCAAAGAAGATGTGCGCACCAGTGAAGGTGCCGTCACCGCCAATGGCCACCAAGGCATCGATGTTGTTCTTTTTCAGGTGTTCATATGCCTGTTTGCGGCCCTCTTTGGTGCGAAACCTTTGACTGCGGGCACTCTTTAGCATGGTGCCTCCCCGCTGTATGATGTTGCTGACGCTATGGCTGTCAAGCTGAATGATCGTGCCGTCAATCATGCCCTCATAGCCTTTGACAACACCCATCACTTCCTTCTTGTAGAATATGGCAGCCCTAACAACTGCCCGGATAGCTGCGTTCATACCGGGTGCATCGCCCCCTGATGTAAAGACAGCGATCTTATTGATTTCTTTCATCGTGGATTTCCTTTGTTGTATGTGTGCGGAGGAAATCGGAATTTCACTTTCGCCCCCCGACCGTGCAAATTTAGTCATCCCACCCATACAACCTAATGTGCGCATGTTAATATCCTATGAACCTGTGATCTATCCCGCATCTATCGCCTTAACCACCCCCGACTGGCTGATTCTGGCCGGGTTTCTGCTGCTCATAGTAGGTGTAGGCATTTCCTTTACCGGTCGTGCCGGCAAAAACCTCAGCAGTTTCTTTCTGGGTGGTCGCAACCTCCCCTGGTATGTAGCCGGCATCAGCATGGTGGCCACCACGTTTGCAGCGGATACGCCATTGGCCGTAACAGAGATCGTGGCACAGCAGGGCATTGCGGGCAATTGGTTGTGGTGGAACTTTCTGATGGGTGGTATGCTGACGACCTTCTTCTTTGCCCGTCTGTGGCGGCGAGCAGGTGTACTCACCGAGGTGGAGCTGGTGGAGCTGCGCTATTCCGGTAAGCCCGCCGCCTTTCTGCGGGGGTTCAAAAGCATCTATCTGGGTGTATTTCTCAACGTACTCATTATGGGTTGGGTAAATCTGGCCATGATTACCTTACTGGAGGTGTTTTTCGGTCTGCCGCCCGGCACAGCCTTCTGGCTGACAGGCGGTTTGCTGGTAGTAACTGCGCTGTATTCCGCTATGAGTGGCTTGTTGGGCGTTGCCATTACCGACAACATACAGTTTGTGGTGGCCATGGTAGGCTGTGTGGTGCTGGCAGCACTGGTTGTGGGTAGTGAGGAGGTTGGCGGACTGGCAGCACTTACCGACAAGCTGGAAACGGTGCGCCCGGGAGCTACTCGCTTCTTTCCGGTGCTGGGAACGGGTGGCATGGGTGCTTCGACGCTCACCCTTGGCATCGGTGCTTTTTTGGCGCATATGACCATACAGTGGTGGGCCAGCTGGTATCCGGGTGCTGAGCCGGGGGGCGGTGGCTATGTAGCACAGCGCATGATGAGTGCCAAGAATGAGAAGCATGCCGTGTATGCGACCTTGTTCTTCCAGATTGCCCACTATGCCATTCGGCCGTGGCCCTGGATCGTGGTGGCGCTGAGCGCCATACTGCTATACGGCAATTACATGGAGAAGATTCCGGATAGCGACCTGCGGCTGGCTGTAGAACGGCAGGTAAGTCGGGTGGCCATGCCCGGTGAAAACTTGCTGTGGGATGATGCGCGGCTGGAGGCCTTCGCCGCCTCCCGGCCTGCCGTACAGCGGGAGCTGAATAACATCAGGGAGTTGCGGGAACGAGTTCTGGTAGCGGCACAGCATGATGAAGCCTTGCAGCAAGCGATCGACTATCAGCGTGATCCCCGGAAGGGGTATGTGTTTGCCATGCGCGATTTCCTGCCTGCCGGTCTGCGTGGGTTGCTGCTGGCGGCATTTCTGGCGGCTTTCATGAGCACGATGAGCACACAGCTCAACTGGGGCGCCAGCTATCTGGTAAACGATCTGTATGCCCGATTCCTGCAGCCCGGCAGTAGTGATGCGCATCTGGTAATGGTTAGCAGGGTAGCCACAGTATTGCTGATGGTACTTGGGCTGATTGCGACCACCTTCATGGACTCAGTGGCCGGCGTGTGGACCTTTTTGATTGAATGTGGGGCAGGCCTTGGGTTGGTGCTCATTCTGAGGTGGTACTGGTGGCGGATCAATGCCTGGAGTGAGATAGTAGCAACGCTGGCGCCATTTGTGGGCTATGCCATTGCACGCTACGGGCTGGGCTGGGTGTTTCCACAGTCGTTTTTTCTGACGGTGGGCATAACCACGATAGCCTGGTTGCTGGCAACCTTCCTAACCAGACCTACTGACCGAAAGCACCTGATGGACTTCTACAGCCGGGTGGAGCCAGATGGCTGGTGGGGGCCTATACGAACAGCAGCCCAATTGCCGGCAAGGGCAGGGGAACTGTCGAATCTGCTCATCTGCTGGGCATCGGCAGTGGTGTCTGTGTATGCGGTACTATTTGGCATTGGCTACCTGCTTCTAGACGATTGGATCAAAGCAGGTTTGTATTTTGTGGTCGCATTGACCGGTGTGTATGTGTTGCGCCGTTACGTGCAGCAAACACGTATCCTGCAATAAATTGAATCCATGTTACGACTATCCTTCCTGCTTTGCCTGTTTGCCACCATTCCACTGCATAGCCAGTGGTATGCTGCTGACACAGCGGACGTAATCGATATCCTTCCCTCCATCAAGAAGCCATTCTACCTCCAGCCCTATAGTGTGGGCACGCACTTGATGGATCGCATCGATGTGTTGAATGGCTCCGGTGGACATCTGCACATCCATACTGCGATCAAGCCTTATTACAATCGTACCTACAGTGCCGGAATGGCGGCCATGTACGGCAGGAGCCGGCAAGACCAGTTCAACGACCGGGTGGCACAGAGCGCATTCTTTTTTGGTGTCCGTGGAAACAAGCCACTGCTTAGGCATTTCTATACTCATCCCAACTATCTCTACAGTCATACCGAGGAGCGATTCGGTGTTGCTATCAATCCTTTGTTCCATCTGGAAGCCGGGTCTGAGGCCGGCGTAGATGAGTTCAAGTACGTAAACACGCGTGGTGCAGAGATGATTGGATATCTGGGCGACAAGGTGACCTTCTTCAGCCGGATTACCGAGAATCAGGCAAACTTCCCGGAATATGTGATGGCCGACAGGAATGGCAACAGGGGTATTCTGCGGGGCGAGAGCATCACCAAAGGATTCAAGGATAATGGCATCGACTTCCTGGATGCCAGAGGGTACATATCGGCCGATATCATGCCTGAGTTGAATGTACAGTTCGGGCAGGACAGGAATTTCATCGGCAACGGATTTCGGTCGCTCATCCTCAGCGATCAGTCCGAGGACTACCTGTTCCTGAAGCTCAACACACGGGTATGGCGCATCCATTACATGAACCTGTTCGCCGAAATGGTAGACTCCCGTAACAGGGTAGGCGAAACCCGATTCCGGAGAAAATATCTGGCGGCACATTACATCAGTGCCGACATTACCAAAAACCTGAACGTGGGTTTGTTTGAAACGGTAGTACATGGCGGCACGGATACAACCGATGCCCGCCTTGAGTGGTACTACCTTAACCCAATCATCTTCTATCGCGCAGTAGAATATGGCATCGGATCGCCACATAATGTGCTGATTGGACTTAACTGGCGGTACAACTTCCTGAAGCACGCCAGCTTCTATGGTCAGTTCATCATAGACGAATGGAAGTTCTATGACCTGGTGAGGGGTACCGGCTGGTGGGGCAACAAGTATGCGTTCCAGGCAGGTCTCAAGTACTATGATGCCTTCGGGGTCAGCAACCTGGACCTGCAGTTGGAATACAACAGTGTACGTCCCTACATGTACACCCACTTCAACGTAAGCAGCAACTACAGCCACTACCGGCAACCGCTGGCCCACCCGCTGGGCGCCAATTTCAATGAGTGGGTAGGAAGACTACGCTGGCAGCCGATGGACAGATTGTTCATCGATGCAATTGTGACCATGGTAGCGCAGGGTGTGGATAGTACCGGAACCAACTGGGGCAACAACATCTTGCTGGACTACTCTACCAGGGAACGTGAGTTCGGCAACGTAACCGGTCAGGGTGTTAGCCGTGAGTTAGGCCTGCTGCGTCTGAACACCAGCTGGATGCTTCGACCCAACATGTGGCTCGAGGCCTACTTCCTGTATCGTCGGCAGGTGGATGCCATCGCCGGGATTTCGCCGGACATTACCCGTTATGCGGGTATTAGCTTCCGGATGAACTTCGAGGGTAGGCGGTTTTATTTCTGATTGGTTAATGACTACAGCCTAGGTTCAGGTGGGCTGGCAACCACCCGAATTCTTTCCGTGTCACGAACCTTTCATCGGCACAGGCATTCCCTACCTTTGTAGATCAAATAGCAGGAATCATGCAATACAGAAGATTGGGCAAAAGTGGACTTCAGGTAAGTGAGTTATCATTGGGGTCGTGGCTAACCTTCGGCCAGCAGATCAGTGACAGTGTGGCAACTGAGCTGATGGTGATGGCCTATGATCATGGGGTGAACTTCTTTGACAATGCTGAGATCTATGCCAACGGCGAAAGTGAGCGGGTGATGGGTCGCATACTGAAGAAGCTGGGATGGGCCAGAGACAGCTACATCGTAAGCAGTAAGGTGTTTTTTGGGAAGGGGGGAGTACTGCCCACCCAGAAGGGACTCAACCGGAAGCATATCGTAGAAGCTTGTCATGAGGCACTGGAGCGACTCCAGACCGATTACCTCGATCTGTTCTTCTGCCACCGTCCCGACAAGCAAACCCCGATTGAAGAAACGGTGTGGACGATGCATAACCTGATACAACAAGGTAAAATCCTGTATTGGGGAACCAGCGAGTGGAGTGCACAGGAGATCATGGAAGCACATATGGTGGCTCGTCAGTACAACCTGATCGGACCGGTGATGGAGCAGCCACAGTACAACATGTTCCATCGGGCTAAGGTAGAAGTGGAATTTAGCCAGATCTACAAGACAGTAGGACTGGGTACAACCATTTGGAGTCCATTGGCCAGCGGCATCCTCACCGGTAAATACAACAGTGGTTTTCCGGAAGACACCAGGCTGGGCATGGAAGGCATGGACTGGCTGAAGGAGAAGTCGCTGACTGAGGAACGCGTTGCAAAGACCCGCGAATTGACCACGCTGGCCGATGAGCTGGGTATTTCCGTTACGCGGTTAGCGCTGGCATGGTGCCTGCACAACCCTGATGTGAGCACCGTAATCCTGGGAGCCAGTAAGGCACATCACCTTCAGGAAAACCTGAAGGCAGCCGGAGATGTATCCCTGTTGACCGAAGCAGTGATGGAGCGGATTGAAGGCATACTGGACAACCGTCCGGTTCGCCCCACGTTTTGATCGCCGCCATCAGGAGGGATATTGCCTGCGCATGTATCGGACTGATTCTTGTACCAGCTCCACTAGCACATTCAGGTTGATGTCACTGAGCCGCTTCACGTACAGGCATGATTTGCCGGTTTTGTAGGTGCCCAGTTGATCCATGAGCTCCTGGTATTTATCAAATCCCGACATGATGTAGAGTGTGAGGGCTTGTTTGCGCGGAGAAAATCCGGTAAGCATCCAGTCGCCCTCCCGTCCGCTGTCATATTTGTAGTGATAGGTTCCAAATCCTACAATGGTAGTACCCCACATCATGGGTTTTTCGCCTGTTGCCCGACTCATGATTTCACCTACTACAATACAATCCTGCCGTTTTTGTGGATCTGTGACGGTCTCCAGAAATGCTGCCACATCGTCTTGCGTGGGTTGTGTCTTCAGTGCCATGTCGATGGTTTGTGGTAAAACTACAAATCACGGGAATTATCGTCATCAGGTTTGGTAGCTCGCAGCATTTCCCGCTTGCCGGGTGGCCCGGGTACTTTTTCCACCTCGAATCCTACTGCCTGCAACATCCCGCGCACTACTCCCTTGCTGGTGTAGGTAACCAATATGCCCCCGGGTGACAGCAGTTGGAAGCACCTGTCGAATTGGGCAGGTGTCCACATGTCGGGTTATTTATCGGGGACAAAGGCGTCATAGTAGATGAGGTGGAAATTATGGCTCGCGACTGGCGCCTCCTGTTGCCAGTTGCCTGCCCATTTCAGGAGGGTAAACGACGGCAGCAACTTTGTCTCCTGCTGCCAGCTGGCTGCGTGCAATGCCGACCATACGGTTTCACCTGCATCATGTCTGTGGTGCCTATGGTATCCGACCTCACTAAGGATGTCTTGGGGGAGAGGATGATACTCGACACCTATATACCGGATGGGGGCAGGGAAGGTAATCGATTCCAGGGCAGTCAGCCAGGCATTCAACCCCGTTCCAAAGCCGATTTCCAAGATGCGATCTACTGCCGGTGGTGTTGGAAGCAGGTGATGTAATCCTGCGCTTATGAACACATGAAGCGACTCGGTAACAGCCCCATGGATAGAATGATAGTACTCTTTCAGATGCGGCACATACAGGGTGTCAGACCCATCGCGGGTGCGGATTATCAGAGGTTATATGTCATCTTGCCGATCCATTGCACTACAAAATTACTGTCATCGATTCAAGAAAAATACCTTAAAGTAAGCAGTCATCAGATATCTGTAAACAACTGAATTACAAAATAAAAAACGCCACATAAAACATCTTGCTAACTTTTTGAGCAATCGTTGTTGAGGTACAATCTTGACGACAATCACCTTGCCGGTGATTTTATGCCTGTACATTTACCCGACAAACTATGCTTATGTCTCCGGTCAAGAAAAATACATCACCATTACTGCTGGAAGTCTCCTGGGAGGTCTGTAATCAGATGGGTGGCATCTACACGGTAATCCGGTCGAAACTACCTGCAGTTATCAAACAGTTCGGTGACGATTATTGCATGGTGGGCCCTGCAGTGAACCCCGATGTGGCGGCGGAATTTGACCCCATCGATTCACTGGACAACGACCCCATCGGGGAGGCTGTCGAGAAGATGCGTGGCATGGGCTACGAGGTGCACTATGGTCGTTGGTTGGTAACCGGTAGGCCCAAGGTGGTATTGCTGAATCCTACCAATGTCTACAACAGGTTGGAGAACATCAAGCGGCATCTGTATCAGGAGCATGGCATCTCCTCAGAGTCACAGGATCAGTTGTTCGATCCGTCGCTACTGTTTGGCGACCTGCTGCGTACCTTCCTAAGGGTGTTGGACACGGAAGTGGTAAGGGGACGCAGACCGATTATCTGTCATGCTCATGAATGGCTGGCAGCGACAGGGTTGTTCGATGTACGTGCCGAGAAGATACAGGTGCGTACGGTATTTACCACACATGCCACCATGGTAGGCCGATACATTGCCATGAATGACCGGCATTTTTATAAGAATCTGGCCAAGTACGACTGGCGGAAGGAAGCTGCCCGGTATGGCATACAGGCTATCGCAGAAATAGAACATCGGGCTGCCACAGTTGCTGATGTGTTTACCACTGTAAGTGAAGTTACCGCTGATGAATGTGAGCACCTCATCGGGAAGCGCCCGCAGGTGATTACTCCGAATGGCCTGAACATCGATCGGTTCTCTGCTTACCATGAGGTGCAAAACCGCCACATGGAGTTCAAGGAACGCATCCATCGGTTCGTGATGGGGCACTTCTTCCACAGCTACAGTTTCGACCTCGACAAGACGCTGTACTTCTTTACCTCCGGGCGGTTTGAGTTCCACAACAAAGGCTATGACATCACGCTGGAGGCCATCAACAAGCTGAACCAGATGATGAAGGATGCTAAGGTGGACATCACAGTGGTTGTTTTCTTCATCACCCGGCGACCTACGTGGAGTGTAAATCCGGATGTGATGGAAAAGCGGGGTGTGATGGAAGAGATCTTCCGCAATTGCAGGGCCATCACCCGGCAGGTAGAAGAGCGGCTCTTCGTTACGGCAGCTTCCTCAAAAGGCAGCCACATTTTACCCAACCTGAATGAACTGGTAGACGACTACTGGCGATTGCGGTACAGGCGTACCATTCAGAGCTGGAAAACCAACAAATGGCCCATCGTGGTGACGCACAATTTGAAAGACGATGTGCATGACGACATATTGGTCTACCTCCGAAAGGCACGGCTGGTGAATAGTCCATTGGACAAGGTAAAGGTGGTCTACCACCCGGACTTCATCAGCTCTACCAACCCACTGTTTGGCATTGATTATGCTGATTTCATACGGGGCTGCCACTTGGGCATCTTCCCCAGCTACTATGAACCTTGGGGATATACGCCGCTGGAATGTATCGCCTCGGGGGTACCCACGGTAACCACAGATTTGTCAGGATTTGGCCGATATGTGCAGGGGCTGGAAAAAGACCACGAAGATGCCGGCGTGCATGTGCTGAAATACAGCAAGGAGGAGGGTGAACAACTGGCTACTTCGCTGGCCAACTACCTGTTCCATTTTGTGAAGACCACACGTCGTTTCCGGATGATACAGCGCAACAAGCTGGAGGATTATGCGGAGCAGTTCGACTGGCGGAACCTGATTGCACAATACATCAAAGCGTATGACAAGGCCCTAGAGTCAGGGCATGCGGACTAACCGCACAAAGCCCTGCACAGTATCTGTTGCCTGTAGTGCGGGTTGATCCTGCAACAAGCGGTCGGTTTGTTGTATTCTGGCGATGATATACGCCGGCCGATCGATGGGGCCATACAATATCCATTGTTTCAGATTCCACTCAAAGGCCAGATAGGGTAGCGTATTCATGCCTGAAGGAGGTGTTGGGGCTACCCAGTCAGCTGGCAACCTGAATGCGCTATCATCCGGTTGCGGATATAGATACCAGGCGGGCAGATAGCTGCGAAAGGCAGTAATGGCATACACATCTTCATCAGACAAATCCTGCAACAGCGCCACTGCCCCATCCTGACTGTAAGCACCTACACGGGGCATGAACCAGGCAGTAGCAGCAGTAGTGTACAATGTGGTGGCTCCCAAAAGCAATATTGGTCTGATGCGGGCATGCCGGAAGCGCCATGGGGCCAGGAACAACACCAGTGGAAACAGCAACATCACTCCAGGCAGGTAGGTATACCATGGCCAGTCGGGTCCTTCTGATAGGGTGGCTTCCACAAATGCGTCATCGATGATTCCGATCAGCAGTTCCGGATGGTTGCCAAGCCATGGCCCCAGCCACGACACGACCAGGTACATCGCCAGCACCAGCACGATTGCCACTGACAGCCACCGAGGCCAGGTGCGTTTCCCCAGGTCCACATCGTGCAGGAACGTGGCCGCCAGGAAGGTAAGCGGGAAATAGGCCATGGACGAGTAGTGCACAATCTTCGATTCTACCACAGAAAACAGCACCAGCACCAGCAGTGCCAGCAATGTCATCCACACTTTCATATCCCGTATATGTGGTGCCTCCAAGGTGCGTGGACTTAGTAGTGCCAGCACCAGTAGGGAGGCCGGAAAACAACCTACCAGCAATACGACAATGTGATAGCCGGGGAAGCCGCCATGCCCCGCATCGGGTGTGGAGAAGAGTGCGATCTGTCGCTCGGTAAATGCCACCACAAAATCGGTTCCCTCCAGCCAGGTGATGTAGCCATACCAGCACCCGGCTGTAAGCAATGCCACCAGCAGCCACCACAGTCCGTGAAGCGGGTGGATATACCAGGTGAATCGGGCTTTCACCACCCAATACAGAAATGCTGTGCCACCAACCAGCAATATAGCAACCGGTCCTTTGGTGAGTACTGCCAATCCCAAGCTTATCCCACTCAGCGTGAGGTATAGCAATCCTCCATGGCTCACTGCAAGGGAACGGAAGCCGTTTCTACGAAAATGATAGACTATCAGCCCATACAGGCTGAGCATCATGAAGAAGTTGAACCATGGGTCGATGATGCCCGTACGGAAGTAGAACTGTGGCAGCGTGGATCCCATCCAGACCAAAGCCCACCACATGCCCAGCCGGGGGCCTGATAATTGACGACCCATGAGGTATAGCGCCGGCAGCTGTATGATGGCGAGCAGGGCGTTGGGAAAGCGGGCTGCATATTCACTGATGCCGAGCATCGACATGCTGGCAGCTTGCA
>CAYYHM010000021.1:28140-30250 GCA_964471795.1 uncultured Chitinophagales bacterium
GGAAAGCGGGCTGCATATTCACTGATGCCGAGCATCGACATGCTGGCAGCTTGCAGCCAGAAGAAGAGGGGTGGTTTTTCTGTGAAGGGCGTAAAGTGAAGGGTTGGCTTCCACCATTGCCCTGTCAGCACCATCTCTCGTGCTACGGCGGCGAAGTTGGCCTCATCCCAGTCGAACAAGGCAATGTTGCCCAGACCCGGAAGGCATAGCATAGCTGCTACCATTGCCAAAATGGCGACAGGATAGTATCCTTTGACGCGGGAATGGACTTGTTTCACAAGGGATAAAGATAGCAGGAGATGCCGGCTTGCGGCAGCATCAATTCAGCAGCGGACTTTCCGGGAAGTTAGCCATCATCTGAAAGCGGCCACCCATGTCCTTTAGAACATGTTGCCACAGCTGATCGGGCGAAGTTTCGAACAGGTAGTCGGGTTTGCCCATGGTTACGATCCACGAGTCCTCATCCAGTTCCTCCTGCAGCTGTCCCGCACCCCAGCCGGAATAGCCGGCAAACAAGCGGATATCGTCCGGACTAATCTGGTTCTGTTGAATCAGGATGACCAATACCTCGAAATTGCCACCCCACCACAGGCCGTCCATCAGCGGCACCGATTCAGGAAGACGCTCGCCCAGGCGGTGGATGTAATGTAGGGTGTTGTTCTCTACCGGTCCACCGATGTAGAGCGGTGCCTCAAAGTAGGGGAAGTTTTCGATGGCATCATGTACCAACGTTTCGGATGGTCTGTTCACGACGAAACCGAAAGAGCCCTCTTCGTTGTGTTCGCACAGCATCACCACGGTACGCTTGAAGTTCTCATCACTCAGGAAAGGCTCGGAAACCAACAGTGATCCGGTTGTCGGCAGGATAATGGGTTGTTTCTTCGTCATACTTAGTTCAGCAATGTGTTCAATGTATGCACACCGATCAGGGCATCGTAGAGCTGCCCAAACGGCCTATGGTAGATCAAGATAGTATAATCATTCTCTGTTTCAAAATAATTCCCTTCAATAAGGTCGAAATCAAGCGGTGATCCCGTCCGTTGCCGGTAGGCGTATAGGTAGTTGTAGAAGCCCTGTTTCAGCAGTAAAGTTCCTTCATAGGCGTTGCGTTGCGGGTTGTACACCAGCTTGTTTTCATCGGTCGCCTGCCAGTTGTTGAAGCCTCCCATGATGTATAACTCGCCGGAGGGAAGCTCATTTTGAAAGGGTAGGGTGAAGTGAGTCACCACATAGTCGGCGTTGAGGGTAGGAATCCGCTCTTCCCGGACATTGATGATGAAACGGCCGTTGATGTCGCGCCGGTAGAAGTACTGTTCATAGGACCTGATATTGTCTTCCGCCACAAAGGCATGCTGTTTTCCCAGCAGCATTTCTACCATTTTGGTGCGTTCATCCAGCACCATCAGGCTTTGCAGGTTCACCCACCTGAATTCTTTCATGGCTTCAAACAGGTTCTCTTCTTCATAGTCGTAGACAAGTTTCTGATCCCGCACAAATGTGGGTTTCAGGCCGATGACGGCATTGTCTTCCCTGTTGTTTTGCATGATGGTGGCAAAGACCTCCTGAAAGGGATTGCTGATGTCATAGCCGGGGTGCAGCACGGAGAAGTCTACCTCCTGATGTGTCTGCCGGTGCCGTACGTCGTTGGGTTGGCGTACCATACCTTGTATGCGCACTTTATTGTCCTGCACATAGAAACGCTGGGTAAAGGCCACCTGACTGGTGTCGTCATCGAGGTACACCTTGATGATGTAGTTGCCAGGCAGTGTCGGCGTCATGTCTACCTGAGGTAGTCTGAATTCATAGTGTGTATATCGTGCAAGTGTGGCAAAGGAGTATTGGTATTGCATCAGGGGAATGCTTTCAAACCCGTCGATGTATTCGAAAGTCGGCAGGGTAGAGGGCGTCCAGTCCTGATTGCAGAGGATGATAGTAGCGTAGTATGATTTCTGGTCTCCATCCAGGTCATCAAAACTGCATACCAGCTGATCGTTGCCACCCATGGTGATGAGGGGTAGGGTGAGTTCCAGCCCGTCGGTGTAGCACCGTACCGTGCGTATGTTGTCCATGTAGGTGCGGCTGTAAATCTTCCCCTGCGCTGCAGCCTGTA
>CAYYHM010000021.1:30350-34032 GCA_964471795.1 uncultured Chitinophagales bacterium
CGTATGTTGTCCATGTAGGTGCGGCTGTAAATCTTCCCCTGCGCTGCAGCCTGTACCCACCACCCTGCAACCACTGCTCCCAAGATGATTAGTCTTATCATAGTCTGTAAAGTTGGTGATTAATGAGCAACATTGCAGGAACAGATTTTCTGAATTCAGGGAAAAAGGGGTGTTGCAGGTAATTGTGTATGTTGAAAATTGTCGCCGCACCCCTTGCGGGTGCCTGGGGTCGCCCACGGTTTCAACTGCGGGAACCAAGATTGTTATTAGCGTAATCGTTTCAACGATTTATCGTTAATATTGATTGCAGTATCGGGAGCCAATTATGCAACATCCCATATCCTGCTTCGCAAATGGCTGTAGGAAAGGGAAAGTCCAATCCCCGGTCCCTCGTCCCCCGTCAAAATCCAAAATCCCCTGTCCAAAATCCAACATCTACAATCCCATATCCCTACTCAATGCTGATGGCAATGGCACTGTGGCTGCATGAAGCCATTACTATCGAAGTGGAACTCGAATTGGGGTGCATAATCCATGGTTTCCCAGAAGAAGGGTGTCCGTGGACGATCGTAATTGCCGATCTCGTTCATGGTGCCAACATCATACAATCGTCCGTTAACCATCGTGTGGGTGATGGATTCGGTGTTGCGGATGTCCTCTAACGGATTGTCGTCCATCACGATCAGGTCTGCCAGCTTTCCTTGCTCCAGAGAACCAAGATCTCTGTCCATACCTATGTAGTAAGCACCATTCAAGGTAGCAGCACGAATCGCCTCCAGCGGCGTCATACCGCCCTGCACAAACATCCAAAGCTCCCAATGTGCGCCCAGCCCCTGCAATTGGCCGTGTGCACCCAGGTTTATCTTTACGCCGGCATCGGCCAGCTTCTTGCAGCTTTCCGCCACCAGTATGTGGCCGTTGTCATATTCCTCTTCCGGTGCCATCGTACGGTGGCGCGCTCGCGGGTCTATCACGGCGCGGGGTGTGTAGCTTAGCAGCAGGTCTTTCTCCCACACGTTGCTGTGCTGGTAGAAGTAATATTCGCCGTTCAACCCTCCATAGTTTACGATCAATGTAGGGGTGTACCCGGTATTGCTGGCGCCCCACAATTGCACCACATCATCATAGGCAGGCACCACCGGGATGTTGTGTTCTACACCGGTATGTCCATCCAATATCATGCTCATGTTGTGGTAGAAGAACGAGCCGCCCTCCGGTACTACCATGATCTCCTCCTCCCGCGAAGCCTGAATCACCTGCTGCCGTTGCTCACGGCGGGGCTGGTTGTAGCTCTTCACGGAAAAGGCACCGAAGGCTTTGGTGCGGCGCACCGCAGCACGGGCATCTTCCAGACTATTCACCACCGCCTTGAAGTCACCATCAGCGCCATACAGGATAATGCCTGTCGAAAACACCCGTGGCCCTACCATACGTCCTGCCTTCACCAGCTCCGCATATCCAAACACCATTTCCGTGTTGGCACTGGGATCGTGCATGGTGGTAACGCCATACGCCAGGTTGGCATAATATGGCCAGTGTTTCTGTGGATTGAGGCCCAGCCGGAAGTGGTTGGCATGGGCATGCACATCAATCATGCCGGGCATGATGGTCTTTCCCGTAGCATCTATGATGGTGGCATTGTCCGGAATAGCTACACTGCCGCTTGCGCCTACCGATTGAATCCGGTTGCCGGATACTACCAACGTGCCGCCTTCGATTACTTCATCTCCCTTCATGGTGATGATGCGGGCATTGGTAAAAGCTATGGTGCCTTCGGGCTTATCAGTAGGCAGTTCCAGCCCTACCTTGATGCCTTCACCGATGGCTGCCGGTTCGGCTTGCTTCTTAGCTGCCCCTTCCAGGAAGGCGAAGTGGTCGGTCAGCTCGGCAGAGAAAAGCTCTTCGCCCAGCGTCCAGTACAACTTGTCGCTGTCTGCCGACCAGTGCAGGTTGATGCCGGCCTCTTTGGTAACCTGAGCCACCGGTATGGCTTGTGTGCCGGCATGCAGATCTATCGGGCTGCCAATCTGAGGGAACGGCGCTATGTGCACCTTGAACAGTTCATTGAATGCCACCCATTTCCCGTCGGGGCTTGGTACAAACTGGTTTGTGTAGGTAGAAGTAAAGTGGGTGCGCTCATCTTCGCCCCGCAGGTTCATACTTTTGTAGGCCTTGCCGAGGGATCCAAACAGGTAGCCTCCCGTTTGATAGTAGATGCGATCTCCTGCCGCATTAAATCGGGGGAAGATGCCCTCATCGGTCAGAAAGGTGGCTTCACCACCACTTGCAGGCATCACATATAAGCCGTTCTGCTTATTGTAGTTGTAACCTTGGTCCATGTTGCCCCCTTCCTTCTGGAACACGATCTGTTGTCCGTCGGGCGAAAACTGCGGTGTTCGCAAGATGCCATTGAGTGTGGTAAGGCGTTGTGGTATGGCAGCAGGGTCGGGCCACCGCATGGACCAGATTGCACCGTAGGCTGTATCGTTCCAGGTGACAAATACCAGCTGTGATCCGTCGGGTGAAAACTGCGGCTCAAAGGCAAAGTCATTGCCTGTAGGGATGAGGGTCGGCTTACCGTTTGGCAGCTTTTTCGACCAAAGGCGACCCACTGCACTGAACACCAGGGTGTTGCCGTCGGGAGAGACCACCGCATGGCGGATAACTTTAGCCGTGAAGTTTTCAGGCGCCGGGTTTTGCTCAAAGTGCAGGGCTTCTGTGATGGAATGATTGGCGGTGGCGGTGAAGGGTATCTCCTCAGCCGTAGCGGTGGCTACATTCACCTGCCACAGTTTGCCCTGGCCCCAGATGATGATGTGCAGGTCATCGGGTGTCCAGGCGAAGCCCGTGTAAGCACCGAAGATGGCCCACGCCTCCTGCTGATCCTTGCTCAGCCCGTCGAAGAGGGGTTTTTCTGCCCCCGTAGCCAGGTCGTGGATGAATAAGACCGATTGGGTACGTACCCGCCGGACAAAGGCCAGCTGCTCGCCACTGCGACTTAGCTGTGGTCGGCATGCACCGCCAGGGCCTCCGGTAATGGTAGTGATGTCACCCGTTTCACGATCATACCGTTTGATGACATAGATCTGGCTGTTGGGATCCTTGTTGTACTGGAAGTAACCGCCCGGATATACGTCTTCGCTGTAGTAGATGTACCGGCCATCAGGAGATACACAAGGTTCATTGACGTCCTGCTGATCGTTCTTCCGCTTGGTGAGTTGCAAACCGCTACCTCCGGAAGTGTGGTACAGCCATAGCTCACCGGCACCCAGCGATCGCTCCGAGGTGAAATGCTTGCGGGCTACCAGATACTGGCCGTCGGGTGTCCAGGCCGGATTGTTGAGCAAGCGGAAGTTCTCATCCGTCACAGGGTGCGCATTCTTACCGTTGGCATCCATCACCCAAATGTTGTCGCCCCCACCGGCATCGCTGGTAAAAGCGATGGACTTGCCGTCGGGACTATACCGCGGCTGCGACTCCCAGGCATGACCCTCACGTAGCAGTGTGGCGTTTCCTCCGGCGATAGGCAGCGTGTAAATGTCGCCTAGCAAGTCGAAGGCTATGGTCTTGCCATCAGGGCTTACATCCAGATTCATCCAGGTGCCCTCACTGGTGGTGATGCGTACCGATTGGTAGGGAGCCTGTGCAGGATCTACCTGCCAGCCTTCAGTCGTTTGGGCAA
>CAYYHM010000022.1:0-34016 GCA_964471795.1 uncultured Chitinophagales bacterium
ATAAAAAAACCCCGGCGATCGGCCGGGGTTGTCTATTCGGTATGGCAGGATTATAGTCCTCTTGCCTTGGCGTTTCTTTTTCGGATGGAGCGGGCTTCCGGGAACTGATTGCCACCCGGCATTTCGTTGCTTACATCACCACCCAGGCGAATCATAGCACAACGGAAACCCAGGGTAGCCAGTGCCTGATCTTCTTCCAGATAACGACGGGCGCCCGGTGCCAGCCAGTAGGCTTCATCGGCCCAGCTTCCACCTTTGTACACGCGGGTGTTGTCGCTCACCAAAGTAGTACGGCCGTAATTATACTGTACAAGTGAAGTTGAGTCACCATCCACATAGTCGATTACCTCACCGCGCTTGTAGTTGCGGCGGTTGATGGCGTCTTCTGAGCTCACTACCTCATATTGAATCCGGCCAAGGCTATCTTTCTCGATAGGCTGACCTTCTTCGTCAAGGATGCGCTGCGTGAATACGTTACCACGATATGGGTTCAAGTCTTCCATATCGGTATACGACAACTGACGGTACACATCCGCTGTCCACTCGCTTACGTTACCGGCCATGTTGAACAAGCCGAAATCGTTTGGCATGTAAGAGTAGATAGGAGCGGTAATGATGGCGTTGTCGTTCAGGTTGCCTGCCAGACCGGCATAGTCACCACGGCCGCGCTTGAAGTTGGCCAGGAACTCACCCTGCCATCCACCATGACGTGCTTCGCGAAGCGTGCTACCGTTCCATGGATAAATGCGGCGCTGTGAGTACATCTCCTGATCTTCTACATTGTTGCCACCCAAGGCAAGGGCTGCATATTCCCACTCAGCTTCTGTAGGCAGGCGGTAATCCGGCAACATGATACCATCTTCCATGCGAGCCTTACGCTCTCCGGTGCCGTCTGGGTTGTAGTCCCTAAGCAAACCATTCTTGCGGGCATTGCCTTCATACTGACCAAGGAGGTACGCTTCTGTGTTGAAGTTATCTTCGTTGTACTGGCTTGGATTTGGCTCCAGGATACGCTGCTCTATTAGGTACATTTCGTTTACCCTGTCGGAGCGCCACTTACAGAACTCTGAAGCTTGCAACCAGCTTACCCCTACTACAGGATAATAGTTGTAAGCCGGGTGGCGGAAATAATACTGTACATACGGGTCGTTGTATGCCAGCTCTTCGCGCCATGCCAGTGTATCCGGCAGTGCCCGGTGGTACACATCCGGAAAATCGGCGCCAAAGGTGCGCTGTATCCAATACAGGTATTCGCGGTAATGCACGTTGGCTACTTCCGTCTCGTCAATGTAGAACGAAGACACGGTGACGTTGCGTGGCATGGAGTGATGCTCGAATGTTACATCCTGCTCGGTGTTGCCCATCAGGAATGAACCGCCCTGCACCAATACCAGGTTAGGGCCTGTGGCCTGTCCTGCATAGTCACGCACTTCATATCCACCCCACTTGGAATCATTGTAATTCCAGTTGGTGATGGAAGAACGCTCTTTGCTGCAGGCTGAGAAGATCAGCATCAGAGCTGCTGCACCCAAGGTGCTGAAAGAAATTCTCCTCTTCATGTTACGGGATTTCATGTTCAAGAGTCGCAAATATAGAAATTTAATTCACCTCAACGTGTTAAAACAATGAGGGACACTGCAATGATTTATAGAACGACTTTCCTTTGTTGTTATTTTCCATGTCATCAAAATTCAGGATGACGGACAATTCATGGGCGCCTCCTGTTTGTCCGGCTAAGTCCATGAGTGTCAGGTCATAGCTGTATCCGAACGTAAATATATTCTTTTGTGCACCCAGCAGAAATATGACGGCATCAGAGTAGTTCAGGTTATATCTGTACCACAAACCGCCGAGGAAGTATCCAATCTTCAGGTAGCTGCCGGCATTGAGTTGCCGGAATCTTGCCTGTTGGGTATACATGATGTTGGGCGACAATGTTACACTGTTCTCGCTATTCTCCAGATCCCCCAGCCTTGCACCTGCATGCACGGAATAGCGCATAGGCAGTCGTGAGGTAAAATCGACAGTAAACGATTCTACCGGCTGGTTGATGTGTTTCACTGTGCCTCCAATGAAAAATCGCTCGGAGAAGGCCAGCACACCGGCATGTACGTCGGCATAGCTGCGGTTGTTGTCGAAGGAGGCGGTTTCTCCGGTAGGATTCAGGTTGTTGCCCGGATCATAGAAACCCGTAACCGGATCTATCTGATCCAAAAACAGCAGCCTGTTCCAGTCCAGGGTCTTTTGGTGGAAGTCTGCCTGCAAGCCGAATTTCATAGCAAAGGCATCGGACAGATTCACCTGATACGAGTATATGGCACCTACTGCGATGGTGCGATAGATACCACTTCCTGCATTGTCGCCCACAAACAACAAGCCGATGCCGCTGTTGGCTTTTTCGAAGTACTGATCATAGGATGCGGAGTAGCTCACATAGGCATGATTCATGGCCGGCCACTGATCGCGGAAATTCAGGTGTATCTTTGGCATGGCTGTGGTGCCGGCGAATGCGGGGTTCATGTACAGCCGGTTGGCATAGAACTGACTGAATACTGCATCCTGTGCGAAAGTTGTTTTTGACCAAAAAATGGCAACAACTTGCAACAAAATGCAGCAAATTAGCATCCTATACTGAACAATACCCTTTGAAAGCATCCGTTTTTGGTCTGTTGATTTGCGAAGTTTGCCCACAAAACGATGTAAAGCTGTTAAAATTACGCAACTATCCCAATACCATGACGCACCTGCGCTATCTGTCATTCATAGTACGAACCCTGGTTACCGGTGTAAGCCTGTGTATGGTGTATACTGCTTCGGCACAGGAAAGTTTCCGCATCGAGCAGCATTTTACCTGGCAATCGCCGGTAAAGGAATATGTGTCTGACAACATGTATAAGGTAATGCTGCGTCTGGAGGAGGGCATGGCCAATCCGCAGAACGGGCTCTTGCCGGAGTGGTACGCACAGTGGCCTTCTGCTGACGGATCGGTAACAGTGACCCTTGTGGAAGCCGATTGGCAGGTAATGGATCAGCTGGATGAAGTAGACCTCAGCCGGCTTACGGATCAGCCGCAGCTTACAAGCGGCATAGCCTACATCAAGAAACAACCTTTTTCCTGGGTTACGGTAGTTCCGTTGCGGCGGAATGCACTGACCGGCCTTGTGGAGGGCATGACACGAGGCGTATTCGACATACAGGTAGCGCCTACACTAAGGACAAGGCTACAGGCTCGCGGCAGTCAATCGTTTGCCTCACAGTCGCTGCTGGCGGGAGGCAACTGGTACAAGGTGTACACTACAGAAGATGGCATCCACCGCATGGATGCCTCCTTTTTACAGGGATTGGGCATCAACGTGTCTCAGATCGATCCCCGCAACATTCGACTGTTCAGCTATGGAGGTGGTATGTTGCCCGAAAGCAATGCCACACCCCGGCCTGATGACTTGGCAGAGATACCTGTGGTGGTATCCGGGGAAGGCGATGGCCGGTTCGACGCCGGCGACGCAGTGCTCTTCTATGGACAGTCTCCCAACGCCCGGGTGGCGGACACAGTTACTGTCAATGGGCAACCTACCGTGATATTTCGGCGTCAGCCGCATCACTATGATACCAGGACGTGTTATTTCCTTACGGTAGATAAAGGTGCCGGCAAGCGCGTAGCTACGGCTGCCAATACGGGTACGCCCACCTATTCCACCGATGCTTTTGACTACTATGCACACTATGAGCAGGAACTGGTGAACGTGGCAGAGTCTGGCAGGGAATGGTATGGCGAGAAGTTCGACTTCGCCCAGTTGCAGCGTAGCTACGACTTTTCCATTCCTTCGCCCATAGCCGGTGAGCCCTTGTACGTAACCTACAACTTAATCGGTCGTTCCATTTCCGGGGCGCCGGGCTTCAACATACGCCTCAATGGCCAACAGTTGGCATCGGGTGTGGTATCGAGTGTAGGAATCAACTATTTTGACACGTTTGCACGCATCTTCAGTGGCACTACCCGAGTAAGTACAGCACCCGCCAATGCGCAGGTTCAGGTGGCCTTTTCGCCCAGTAGTGGTGATCCACAGTCAGCAGGATGGCTCAACTATCTCACCCTCAACACCCGAAGCCGACTAGCCCTTACCGGTGATCAGTTGCACTTCCGTGATGTGCGGTCGGTGGCGCCAGCTGCCGTTACATCCTTCAGCATTGCCGGTAATGTGGCAGAGGTGTGGGATGTTACGGATGTGCACGACATTCAGCGAATGCCATTGCAAAATGCCCGTTTTACTGCGCCTACCGATGATCTCCGCGAGTTCGTTGCCTTCAGTGGCAACAGTTACCTGACGCCACAGGCAGGAGGTACTGTGCCGAATCAGGATCTGCATGGCACGCTGGGGCAGCCGGACGTGGTTATCCTGACGGCTTCTGCCTTCTTGTCGGCTGCCAGCCGGTTGGCCGACTTCCACCGCACTGCACACGGCTATGAGGTAGCGGTAGTGGACGTTGAGCAGGTGTACAACGAGTTTTCCGGAGGCACCAAAGACATCACCGCCATCCGCGACATGATGCGTATGCTATACGAACGGGCAGCGGGACCGCAAGAACTGCCCCAGTATCTGGTGTTACTCGGTGATGGTTCCTATGACTACAAGAACCTGCAGATCGATGAATCCCGCAACCACAACTTCGTGCCTACCTATCAAAGCTATGAGTCGCTCGAAAGATCGGTAACCTTTGTGTCCGATGATTATTTCGGCTTCCTGGATCCGTCAGAAGGCAGGGACATCAACTTCGGTAATCCCAGGCTGGACATTGGAGTAGGACGTATTGTGGCGGAAGATCTGGAACAGGCCAATGATGTGGTCAGCAAGATCATTCACTACCACAGCGCTCCCTCGCTGGGCAGCTGGCGCAACACCATCACCTTCATTGCTGATGATGAAGACTTCAATACCCACATCAATGATGCAGACCTGATTGCCCGTGGCGTATCGGAAAACCATCCGGTGTACAACGTGCAGAAGATATACATGGATGCCTTTGAGCAGATTGCTACCCCCAACGGTGCCAGATATCCGCAGGTAAACGAGGCTATCAACGCTGCCATCTTTTCAGGAGCGTTGATTGTGAATTACACCGGGCATGGTGGGGAGGCCGGCTGGGCACATGAGAAGATCCTCGGCATAGAGGACATGGTCAACTGGACCAACCGGGATAAGCTTCCACTGTTTGTTACGGCTACCTGCTCCTTCAGCCGCTTCGACAATCCCAACCTGCGTAGTGGTGGCGAAGTGTTACAGACCACGCCGAATGGTGGCGCCATAGGTCTCGTCACCACCGTGCGACTCGTATATTCCAACCAGAACCTGATATTGAATAAAGCACTTTTCGATACACTGCTATCTCCGGTGAATGGTCAATTCCAAACCTTGGGAGATGTGCTCATGCATGCCAAGAACTCTATTTCCGGCGGTGCCAACAACCGAAAATTCTTGCTGCTGGGCGACCCTGCCATGCGGCTGGGATATCCGCAGCAGGAGGTGGTAACCACCCGTTTTCAGTCCGAGCCTTTTGTACAGAACGGTGATACTTTGCGTGCCCTGGAAAAAGTGACCATCGAAGGTGTGGTTACACAACGTGGCGGTGGTATACTCACCGACTTCAACGGGGTGGTGTACCCCACCATCTTCGACAAGTCTGAGGATATACAAACGCTGGTCAACGACCCTCGCAGCCGAAAAAGGGAGTTTACCGTTCAGAAGAACATCGTATACAAAGGCAAGGCCAGCGTAACCGGCGGCGCTTTCTCGTTCACGTTCATCGTTCCCAAGGACATCTCCTATCAGTATGGCCCCGGCAAGATCAGCTATTATGCGGAAAACGGCGTGTTCGATGCCAACGGCTTCGATACGGTTGTGGTGGGTGGCTCGGCAGACACCTTCGCCATCGATGATCAGGGGCCACAGGTGCAGTTGTTCATGAATGACGAACAGTTCGTATTCGGTGGCACCACCGATGAGAACCCCATCCTGTTGGTAAAGCTGGCAGATGACAGTGGCATCAACACAGCGGGCTCGGCCATCGGTCACGATATCACTGCCGTGATGAACGAGGAGGTGACCAACAAAATCGTGCTGAATGGATTCTATGAAGCGGCACTGGATGATTTTACGAGGGGTGAGGTACAATATCCGTTGTCTTCCTTGCCGCCCGGTCGCCACCGCATTGCGGTAAAGGCATGGGATGTACACAACAATTCAGGTGAGGGCTTTACGGAGTTCGTAGTGGCAGAGTCGGCGGAGCTGGCATTGTCGCATGTGTTGAACTACCCCAACCCGTTTACTACCAACACCTCGTTCTGGTTTGAACACAACCGGCCAGGTCAACCGTTGCAGGTAACCATACAGATCTACACCGTTACGGGCAGGGTGGTGAAGACCATCCGGCAGGAAGTTATTTCCAGTGGATTCCGGGTGGACGATATCTCCTGGGATGGACTGGACGAATATGGCGATCCGATTGGTAAGGGTGTGTATGTATATAAAATGCAAGTAGTGGCGGCAGATGGCGCCAAGGCTGATGTATTTGAAAAATTGGTTGTACTCCGCTGATATACTACTTGACCTATTGATTATGAATACCTAATTTTGAGCATTATCATTTAATCATCCGCCTATCGCAGCACTTTACCCAAACTGAGGTAATCTCCTTACAAAGCAAATGCCGCCATTGATTTACAGTATCAGGCGGTTCCGTGTTGTAAGATTGTATATTTGCAAAACAAGTGCTCATCATGATGAAACGATTTTCTGCTCTTGCCATGGCCTGGACGATATGTGCCGGCGCTTTCACGCTGCAGGCTCAGACACTGGGTAACGACATCCTGAATACCGTTACCACGGCTGTTCCATTCCTGCGCATAGCTCCAGATGCCCGTGCCGGCGGTATGGCCGATCTGGGTGTTTCTGTATCTGCCGACCCGAATGGTTGGTTCCACAACCCAGCCAAGATGTCATTTGCCGACAAGGAAATGGGTCTGTCTGTAACCTATACACCCTGGCTACGGCAGTTGGTGAACGACATTTACCTGGCCAGTGTCTATGGATTCAAGCGCATTGATGATATGTCTACCATCGGCGGTTCCTTACGATACTTCTCGCTGGGTAGCATACAGTTTACCAACCAAAGCGGACAATACATCGGCGATTTCCGTCCCAACGAGTTTGCCCTGGACTTCGGATATTCCCGAAAGCTATCCGATTATTTCTCGGCGGGAACCATGCTGCGATTCATTTACTCCAACATGGCTACAGGCCAACAGGTGAATGGCATCGACGTACGGCCTGGAACAGCAGTAGCTGCTGATTTGTCCTTCTTCTATCAGAACGATGATATTGAGCTGGGTGACATGGACGCAACCTTGGCGTGGGGTCTCAACATCTCCAACCTCGGATCCAAGATCACCTACACGGCTGATGCCACCAACCGGGACTTCCTTCCGGCAAATCTCGGCGTTGGCATTTCCTTGAACATGCAACTCGATGATTACAACCAATTGCTGGTCGGTATCGACCTCAACAAGTTGATGGCACCTACCCCGGAGCCAACCGGAGAGTTCAAGAATCAGTCTGTGCCCTCGGCAGTCATCAACTCCTTCAGTGATGCGCCGGGTGGATTCAGTGAGGAGTTCCGTGAAATCATCTGGACATTGGGCGCTGAATATTGGTACGACAATCAGTTTGCTGTCCGTGCCGGCTATTTCTATGAGCATGGCACCAAGGGTGGCCGCAATTTCTTCACCGTTGGTTTGGGGTTGAAGTACAACGTGTTCGGACTGAACTTCTCGTACCTGATACCTACTACCAATCAGCGTAACCCACTTGACAACACGCTTCGCTTCTCGCTCAACTTCGACTTCGACGCACTGACAGGCAATTCGGGGAACTAACCGATGAACATCAGGGTAGGCTTTGGATTTGATGTGCATCAGTTGGAAGAGGGCAGACCCCTTTATCTGGGAGGTGTACAGATACCCTCTCCCAAAGGGGCAGTAGGTCATTCCGATGCCGATGTGTTAATCCATGCTATCTGCGATGCCCTGCTGGGTGCGGCCAACCTCCGCGATATCGGCAATCAGTTTCCCAACACTGATCCACGTTTCAAAGGGATAGATTCCAAGGAGTTGCTCCGTGAGGTGATGCGGTTGATTGGTGACAGAGGATATAGTGTGGGCAATGTGGATGCCACGCTGGTACTGGAACAGCCGAAAATCAACCCCCACATATCGGCTATGCAGCAGGCGCTGGCGCCAATCCTGTCAGTGTCTGTGGATGATATTTCCATCAAAGCTACCACCAACGAAACAATGGGATTTATAGGCCGGCAGGAAGGTGTTGTGGCACATGCCGTGGCCTTGATTCATAAGCAGTAGTCTATGGCAGCGAACTTACAGTGGACGGCCCTGGGGCTGGATCTGGACGATGAACTGAAGAACGGCAAGGACATGGTGTCTCACCGTATCAATGGCAAACATATTGTGTTGGCACATCATCAGGGGTCGTGGCATGCCTTCCCCAAAAACTGCCCGCATGCAGGAGGAGATTTGTACACGGGTTGGGTGAATGATGAGGGATGTATCGTATGCCCGGTGCATCGGTTTGCGTTCCGGCTTACCGATGGTGAAAACACCACCGGTGAAGGGTACAAGCTATCGGTATACCCGGTAAAGCGCGAAAGGCAGATCTGGTGGATTGCTTTCCCCCGGAAAAAATGGTTCAACTGGTGGTAAAGCGGTAATTTCCGCACTATGGCTCATCCGCTGCGTACATTGGCCCACTGGCTGCAACTTCCTGAACCGGATTACGACTATTCCATTGCAGAGCTGGCCTATGATAGCCGTAAGATATTCGCTCCATCCAACACCTTGTTTGTTGCCCTGGTAACGGCTGTAAATGATGGCCACCGATATGTACAGCAAGCCTACGATAAGGGTGTGCGGGCATTTCTGGTGCATCAAGACTTTCCGGCACATTATCCTGACGCCGCTTTGTTGCGTGTACCCGACACCTTGCAGGCCTTGCAGCAACTCACGGCGCAACACAGAGCGTTGTTCCACTATCCGGTGATTGCCATTACAGGCAGCAACGGTAAGACAACTGTTAAAGAGTGGCTGTTTCAGCTACTACATCACCGCTATACTATCGTACGTACCCCTAAGAGCTTCAACTCGCAGATCGGAGTGCCCCTGTCGGTGTGGGATATGGCAGCCTACCATGATCTGGCCATCTTTGAAGCGGGCATCAGCATACCCGGCGAGATGAAGCGGCTGGAGGCCATCCTCCATCCGGACATTGGCGTGTTTACCAACCTTGGTCCGGCACATGATGAGGGCTTCAGCAGTCGCATCGAAAAGCTGGAAGAGAAGCTGGGACTATTCGCACGGGTGCGACAGCTGGTGTTTGGCGGGGACGATGCGCTGGTGGACACTACTATCCGTACCATGTTTCCTGACAAGGAGTTGATCAGCTGGGGCACACAGGATCATCATACCATTCGGGTGCTGCATCGTGAGGATACGGTGCAGGGTTGTGTACTCACCGTACGGATTGAGGGTGAGGACGTACGGTTATCCATTCCGTTTTCCGATGTTGCCAGTATGGAGAATGTGATGCACTGTTTGGCAGTTTGTTCGGTGCTTGGTGTGCCGGTGGGTGTGTTTCAAGAGCAGATTGCGTCGCTGCACCATGTGCCGATGCGGCTGGAGTTGAAAGAAGCCATAGGCAATAGTCTGCTGATCTACGACTGTTACAATTCCGATGTGCGTTCGTTGCAGGTAGCCCTCGACTTCATGGACAAACAGGCGCGCAATAAGCCCGCGACGGTGATCCTGAGCGACCTGCTGGAGACAGGGATACCATCTGATCAATTGTATCGGCAAATTGGCGACCTGTTGCGGTCGCACCACATACAACGGCTCATAGCAGTGGGCCCCACCATTTCGGCTCATGTTGCATCGATAGGGGTGCCTGAGTGTGTCACCTTTCCGGATACAGCATCTTTGTTGCAAGCCATACCGGCACTCACCTTCCGCGATGAAGCCATCCTGCTTAAGGGGGCTCGTGCGTTTGCCTTTGAGCAGGTAGGGAAGTGGCTGGAGGAGAAGATCCATACCACCGTATTTGAAGTGGACCTTACCGTACTGGCAGCCAACATACGTGCCTATCGGGCCATATTGCCGCCACAGGTGAAGGTGATGGCGATGGTAAAGGCTTTCGCCTATGGCAGTGGAACCCACGAGGTGGCCAGCGTGCTGCAATACCATAACGTCGATTACCTGGCTGTGGCCTATGCGGAAGAGGGTATCGCCCTGCGGAAACACCAGATCCGGCTGCCGGTAATGGTGATGAATCCTGATATCCACAATTTGTCGGTGCTGCGGCACTACAACCTGGAGCCGGAGGTGTACAGCCTGCCGCTGCTGGAAGCTATTGTGTCGCTGCCTGCTGATCTGCTGCCGGCAGCCATCCACATCAAGGTGGATACTGGGATGCACCGGCTGGGCTTTTTGCCGGAACAGACCGATACCTGGGTGGCCATAGTACAGGCACATGGCCTGTGTGTCGCCTCCATATTCTCCCATCTGGTAGCCAGCGACGACCCGGCACATGACGCTTTTACCCATCAGCAGGCGGCAACATTTACGGATGTAGTGGACAAAGCGGCACAGCTGCTGGGTTATCGACCGCTGCAGCACTTGTCCAACAGCGCCGGAGCAGCCCGGTTCCCGGAATATGCCTTTGATATGGTGCGTATCGGGTTGGGCATGTATGGGCTGGATCTATCGGGCAAACTAGGACTGCACCTGCAGCCGGTGGGCTGCCTGCGCACTGTTATCTCACAGATCAAGTCAGTACCAGCAGGCCAAACTGTTGGCTACAACAGAGCGGGCAGGGTAGTCAGGGATTCCCGTATAGCCACCGTGGCTATCGGATATGCCGACGGGTATCGCAGGGCATTGGGTAACGGTGTAGGGTACATGATGGTCCGTGGCATGCGTGCCCCTGTGATCGGGAATGTGTGCATGGATATGACTATGCTCGATATCACGGATATCCCGGAGGCCAGGGAAGGTGATGAGGTGGAAGTATTCGGTCGCCAGATACCAGTGGCTGTCGTGGCCAAACAGGCCAACACTATACCCTATGAAATCATTTCAGGCATCAGCCAGCGGGTAAAGCGCGTATATATCGAGGAGATATAGGTTCTCGTTACCGGAAGAACTCCAGTTGGTATTCGCCCTTCAGGCCGGATTCACCCTCACTCATCAGATACAGCTCATTGTCCTTCTGCTTTACCACCAGCCAGCGGTTGGTGCCGTAGAACATCTCGGTGCGTCCGATAGAGCTGGGGTTGCGCAACTGTTGGATGATGAGGTATTGATTGCTGATCTTCTTGTCCACTCGATAGCTTAGTCCGGGATATACTACCTTGTCGTCATCGGTGAATTCTATCGGCGATCCATTTACTGTTATGGTGAGTGTGCCGTTGTCGAAGGTGTATTGGATTTCTTTTCCAGGTTCCACCGGCAGTTTGGTCCAGGTGCCGTTGATGTCGGTTTCTACATCTTGCCACAGGTAGGTATGGCATCCCGGCAGGATGAACAAAAGCGACACAGTAAGAAGGAGCAGTAGGCTTTTCATGATGTTGCGAATTATACCGACCTCATCAGGGTACGGAAGGCTACAAATTTGTTGTTGAATGCATGTTGATGCTCCTGCTGTAAGCGGGGAGCATGATCTTTCTGGTATTGCTGATAGTTTTCGAAACTATCACAAAAGTATTGAATCGTGTAGGTTATGCCGTCAGTTTCATTCAATTCCATCAGTCTGAACATCTTATAGTCGAAGAAAAGACCCGTCTTCATCACATCGGGGATGTGCTGATCCCGCATCCATGTCAGCCATGTATTGTTTACTGATGGATCGATTTTGATGGTAACGTTGTAGACGATCATAGTTTGCTCAGATCAGTTTAGCGTGTCACCCCGCAATTTACGGAACCGTTCTCTGGCTTCCAGTACATATATGCTATCCTGGAAGTCGAGCATGATTTTTTGGTACTGCTCCATAGCCAGTTCTTTGTCGGCCAACACTTCTTCATATAGCTTGCCCATCAGGAAGTAAGCATCGTCCAACAGCAACTTGTCCTTGTATTGTGTGGTGATCTTTTTCAGGTAGTCCAGCGCGGTAGGGAAATCTTGCAGTTGCATGCTTACCCGTGCCTTCAGCAGGTATATGTCGTCCAGCAGTACGTGATCCGGAAAGGCAGCGATGATCGAGTCCAGGGTTTTCAGCGCTTCGGGAATCCTGTTTTGGAACATCAGCAGGTCAGCACGGGCAAATTGCCACATGGCCTGCGAAGAGGTGTCCAGTCCGAGGTTGGCCGTGATGAATACAGAGAGGTCCAGTGCATCATTGGCAATGAGCTCCGAGGTAGATCCTTTCAGCACATCCAGTTGGCCCTGCGCCCATGGAAAGTCGCCCCGGTAGTAGGTAAGCTTGGCATTCTTGAACCGTGCCAGTTCGCCCAACGGTTCGTCCTTCATGCTTTTGTCTACCTGAGAATAGAGCAGGGTAGCTTCCCAGATATCACCATCCATTAGGTAGTAGTCGCCCAGATCGAGTTTGCACTCCGACAGGAAAACATTGGACAGGCCGGGGGTAGCATACACCAGTTGTTCCATGATGGTGATGGCCGAATCCAGCTGATGCAGGTAAAAGGCTTCCAGGTTGGCAAGCGCCTTGGCTGTGTAGGCAGCTTTCAGACGGTTTTGGCCGAATTCCTGCATGAAGGCCTGATAGGCAGCCTTTAGTTGCAGCAGTTCTTCTGTAGAATAATCCAGCTGCTCTGTGATTTTTTCATACCGCACCTCCAGCATGCGCTCGCGGGCAAAGAAGTAGAAATTGGAAGTATTTCCTTTGGCGATCAGGTAATCCAGTGCTTTGATGGCTGCGTCATATTGTTTCTCGTCCAGTGCTGCCCTGGCCAGGTTGTAGATACGCATGCCGTCTTCCTGCAGCCTGCGATCCAATGCTTTGGCTTGTATCAGGGCGGCATCGAAGTCTTTCCGTTGTGTGAATACCCAGATGAGCAATTCGTTGTAGAGGATTACGTCGGGATATCGTTGCAGCCGGTCGTACAGGATGCGTTGGGTTTCCTTGTACAGGTCATCCTGATCCATGTAATCTTGGAGGATGTTCTGTACTGTCTGCTGCTGTTGCGGACTTTCCAGCAGGTAATTCAGGTAATTGTTGACCATTTGGGTGCCATTGCCGGTTGTTCGGTACAGGTTGGCCAGTTCGTAGTAAAAGCTGTAGTCACGCACCATCTTCCGTCCCTGCTCATAGGCTTTGATGGCCCATTCGTATTCCCGGATGTTGTTGAATCCACCGGCGACACGCAGCACTTCCGACCTGTTGGCCGCCATTTGATCGATTGCTTCCTGATATAGTGCGTAGGCGCCCGAAACATCGCCTGTCTGTGACATCACATAACCCAGATCTATCCGGTATGTCTGATCTTCGGGGCGCTGCCGCATCGCTCTTTTCACCACCTTTTCCAGGGTGGTGTAGTCTTCCAGCCTGATGAGACAATTGTAATAATAGCGGTAGTAGTATTCTGCCTGCGGGTTTTCCTTGTACAAGGTCTCAAACAATACAGCCGCTTTGGCGAAGTCGCCTTCGCGGTAATACTGTATCGCCAAGTTGTGCTCATTGGCAGGTTGTGCCTGCACCAGCAAGCCAAACAACATGATACTACACCAGAATGACAACTGCTTCCACATGGTATGCAAGTTACGCAACATAGTATGTAACGGGAATAGTGAGGTTTTGATGCGCTGCTACAAAGAAAAAGCCGCATGGTATGAGCACCATGCGGCTTTCAGTTATTTGTTGACGAATTAATTCAATGTAAAGCGGATGGGCAGGTTGTAGTACACCGGCACGGCTTTACCGCGCTGCTTGCCGGGCTTCCACTTGGGAAGCAAGGCTACTACCCGCATGGCTTCTTCGTTGAGTCCGCCGCCCGGGCCTCGAAGTACTTCTACTTCAGATACTGAGCCATCGGCACCTACTACGAATTGCACATATACCGTTCCCTCTATACCGTTTTCACGGGCAATGGCGGGATACCTGATCTTGCTGTTGATGAACTCATACAGCGCCTGTACGCCACCCGGAAATTCCGGCATTTCCTCTACGATACGGAAAGGAGTGGTAGGAGCTTCGGGTTCCGGATCTGGTGGTGGGGGTGGTGGCAGATCCATAGGCTCATCAGGCTCCTGGTCAAACAGATCCAGCGGCTCTTCTTCTTCCTCTTCCTTGTCCTCCACTACCTCAATTTCTGGTGGTGGTGGTGGTGGTGGCGGCGGGGGTGGTGGCTGTTGGGTTACCGGAGGTTCCAGTGGAATCTCTTCAGAATAGCCGGAGAATGCGATGTCCGACTTCTTGGCCTTCGGTGAAAACGTAAACAGGATCAGCAGGATGGTAAGGATTTGTACATAGCCAACCCGCATAAAGATTGCCCGGTACTTGTTTACGTTCACCTCGTCATACTTCTTGGTGAATAAGGCTGCAGCCGGCTGCTCCTTGTGGCTTTGCGCCACTTGTTTGGGTTTGCGTAGGGCAAACACCAAATAAGTGACAACCAGCGGAACTACCAGTATGCCTACTATCACCATTACTAATGCAGGAGTTGACATGGTGTCGAATTTTATTAGTGAAACATGCTGTACACAGCTATTCCAGCGAAATTGCCGATAATATTAGCCAAAATATCCAGCATTTCAAAGGTGCGTCCTGCCTGCCCTACATACTGCAGTACCTCCATAGAAATGCCTAAAATACTGGCTATCAATAAAGTCAGAACGCTGAAATAGTGTTTTTTCTTATCGTAAGATGCAGTGCCTGAGTGCATTCCATACAACAAAAGCAAACAAAAGATAAAATAGACACCCACATGCGCCAGCTTGTCAAAAGACCAGACAGCGACTTTGGGCATCTGTGCCGGCGACAATAATGACAAAACGATGATCAAGCCTCCCCACAGGACGGCAGGCAGCATTTGCCAGGTAAGTCGCATAGCCATGCTTACAAAGTGGCTTCGTAGGCGGCAGCATCCATGAGCTGCGCTACTTCTGCCGGATCCGACAACCGGATGCGCACCATCCAGCCCTCGCCATAGGGATCTTCATTTACGAGTTCCGGATTGTTGTCCAAGGCGGGGTTCAGCTCCAGTATCTCGCCTGATACGGGCATGTACAGGTCAGATACCGTCTTTACCGCTTCTATCGTACCAAAGATGTCTTGTTGCTGCAGGGTTTCTCCTACCGTTTCGATTTCAACATATACAATGTCGCCCAGTTCTTTCTGTGCAAAGTCGGTTACACCGATAAAGGCTTCGTCGCCTTCAACACGAATCCATTCGTGGTCCTTGGTGTACCGTAGGTTGTCCGGAAATGTCATGATCTGAATTTTGCATAAAATTAGGGCAATTACCACTACCTGAGGAAATTATTGTGCCAAAGTAAATCGCACAGCAATACCTGCATTGGTGTTGGTAATCGGGAATGAGGCGGAGGTGTAGGGCCGGGTTCTGCGTCGATCGAAGAACAGACGTATGTTCAACCGGTCGTTCACCACGTAGTCCAAAGATGGACTCAGTGAATAGGTGCGGGCGCCTGAGGTAGGTTCAGCCGTGTTCTGATCCAGCACGTAGTTGGTGGTACGGTCATCGCGCAGGCTGAAGTCGAACCGGAAGTTGAGGTCGTTTTCCAGTCGCGCTTCCTTGCCCTTTACTTTGAAAGGCAGTTTTACGCCTTTCACCCGATAGCCACTACCGATGGTAATCTCGGTGCTCCTGTTCTCAATCATCTGGAAATCGGTGAGGTTGAGCATTACTTGCCGTGCTTTCTTGTATTCTACCCGGGCATTGAGGCCACTCTGCAGGGTAATGTCCACGCCGATGAGCGGCGCAAATTGCTCACTGAGCACAATCTGTGGTATGATGTAGTTGCTGTAGAAGTTGCCACTGAAGGTGTCTCGTACGGAAGGATAGCCTACACCCGTAGAGTCGCCATAGTTGAAGTCGCTTTGGAAGCTGTTTATCGTTAGCGTGGAGGTATAAGCGTGCTGAATGTTGAAGCTCTGGAAAATGGTATTCAACGGGGCGATTCTGGACAACCCGTTGTAGGTAAAGCGCCAGTTGGGCTTAGGGGTAAGACCGAAAATACTGAGTCCGGTTTCGCCGATATCCTTGCCGGTGTAGGCAGCCAGGAATGAGGGCACCAGCACATCGAGGGCATAAGGGCCGTATCCATCGCTGAACTCAGGATAGACGAGGGTGTCAAAAGGATTTTCCTGCAGGAAAATGCCGTTCGAGTTCGGGTTTCGCTCGCCCAACAGGCGCGATACCTGCTGCCTGGTTTCTTCAAACACGCGGTAGGTCTGGCTGAATGAGGAGGTGTCGATCTTATCGAACAGGGTGTTCAATGCGTTGAAGGTGATGGAGTAACTGCCCATCTCCAGCGGATTGAGGTGTCGGTATCCGTTGGCCGTCGGGTCGAAACGGAAGAACTCGGCGTAATTGTCGGAATAGGTCCTTTTCCAGTTCAGATCGATACGCATGTCTGGCAATGGCTCCAGGGTAACACGGGCGTCGAAATTCTCCTGCAGGTTTTGTGTTAGCTGGAAGTTCAGGTTTTCAGATGGTGTCATCCAGCCATTGAAGGCATACTGATTTAGTTGGTTGGTGTCTGGCTGGAAGCCGGTGATGAACTGCCATCCCGGGGCGCCGAACCTGTCCATCCCCAGCATGGTGGTGCCGGGCATGAAGCCTGGCAGCACGGTTCCCTCTGTTCGGGTGTAGTTTACGGAGATGCGCTTTAGTCCCGTAAGTATCTGCAGCGAGGTCTTCAATGCCGGGTGTAGCTCGCCTTCTCCGCGCTTCTTCTTGTCTTCTTCCTCTTGTTCGCCGGCACGTTCGCCCTGTGCCCCGCGCGACATGGCTTGCCCCTGCCCCGGCCGGGCCTGTGGACGTCGCTCATTGGCTTTTCGCAGTATGCCCACCTTGTTGTATAATCTGGCCAGGTTGCCATCTGCATTCAGGCGTATGTTGCGGGAGTTGTTGAGGAAGTTACCCAGCGTGTCTACCACCAGCGAGGCGGCTCGCCATTCGTAGTCCACCGAATAGGCAGCGCGGGCATTCAGCCACTCCAGCACAGGCACCTTGCTGAAGGGCAGGTTATAGTTGAGGGTGATGGTATGCCGGTAGTTCGTGTTTCGTCCGAAATTGCGGATGTTAGTCCAGATGGAGTCCTTTTCAGCGCGGGTGTCGATGCGGCCGTCGGGTTCATCGATGCGGGCCTGGTTGGCAGCGTTGAAATCGAGCTTCAGCGATTTGGTGATGTCCCAGCGCATGTCATAGAACCGATCCCACGTAAAGAACTTGTTGTGGGTAGTATCCAGCAGGGCATCGCCGTACAGGTCGCGCAACACGGTTTCTCCATATTGCCGGTTCAGGTCGGTTCGGAAGCTGAACCGGTTGGGGATAGGGTTGAAATTGATATCACGGATGATAGCCAGCCACTTCACCCGTGCCGGGATCAGCTTTTTGAAGGGCTCTATGTACTTGGTTTGTGTGCTGTACTGATAGGCCAGTCCGCCTCGTGTGCGGCGGATGATGTCGTACTCGATGATGGGGTTCTGTTTCAGTATTTCACTATAGGCATAGGTGACATTGAAGTTGGAGATATCCCACGGTAACACCTTGCCATTGCCGGAGCGTTGTTTTCTTACGTTGGTGAAGTTGAGACTTCGGATAGAGGTAAAGTCCTGCACCTGTCGCAGGTAGTCCTGCCGCTCAGCACCGATGAAGGTGTTTTGTTTATCGGCCACCCTAAGGTCGAAGTCATAGGGGTCGAATTCCGGACGGCTGTAGCTGTTGGATAGTCCGGCATACATAGGCAGGCTGATGCCGAAGGATTGTGGGAGCAGTTTGCCCAGCTCCAGGTTGGTAGATATGTCGAATGACCGGAAGTTATCCCGGAAGCGCTCATTCACCTTCTGTTCCAGCTGTCCGAAGCCTATGGTATGCATGGCACCGGCAACCGACACGTTACCCAGATCGGCGAGCCGCAGGTCGGCCCGCACCACGCCGGCACCTCCTCCCTGCTCGTTGAGGCCGTAGAGGCGGAACTCGTTTACCCACACTTCGGCGCAGAGCTCATCACCGATTACGCCTTCTTCCTTCGGATTGCGTAATCCGATCATCGATACCTTCACAGCGCCCAGGTTGGGGTTACCTACGATGGTGATGGCGTGGCCATTGCCCAGGTTCAGTGTGTAGGGTACTGAAGGGCTTATGCCGAGGGCATTCCGCTGCACCTTTGCTTCACGCAGTGAGTCCAGCAACACGTCGAGCAAGTTTTCCATAGGCCAAATGGCTCCCCGTCGGTCTTCGTCAGTACCGGTAAGGTCATCCGGCCGTGTCACCTTCAGCGGAATGGCATACTCATAATAGTTCTGCGTAAAGTCGTCGCCAATACGTACGAAGGCTACCAGATCACCATCACGCAGTGGTGTGGGTGCCTGCTTTTGGCCGTTGTAAGCTTCTGCATGGAAGAACAGCTGCATCCTGTCGTACTGACGGAAGTCGAAGTTGAGGGTTTTGAATACCGCACGGCTATCGCCATCTTGTAGTCCGCATGCTTCCAGGAACAGCGACTGTTCGTTTTGCAGGAAAGTGGTTCCGGCATTGTTACCCACAAACTGCTCCCGCTGCACACCGAGTGGCAGCACATAAGGGATTGGCTCTTTGCGGCTGTTTTCTTCGATGCTCACAGCACCTACGTTGAAGATGGTGGAGTTGTCGTCGTCGTTGGGGATGTACTCGCCGGGTGTGAGCAGCGAAAACCGATACCTCATCCACTGATTGCGCACCAGTTGCAGCTGAGCGAATCGCATGATCACCGGCTGCTCGAAGTCGGTCATGAACATGCGGATGAACTGTATGGAGCGGAAGTCCTGTATGCCGCCGATGCGGTCGGTGAACTCCTGAATGGGAATCTGGAAATGCAGCCAGCGGATCTCGTCGGAAGAGCCATCGCGGAAGGCGGCGTTGTGCACCACCACATCGGTGATGTAGGGGTTGTTGGTAACATCCATGCCGGCGAAGATGGGCACACGATACTGGAAATACGATTCTGTTTCGCTGAGGGTGTTATCCCTGTTCAGGTCTTCACTGTTGGGCAGGTTAGAGCCATGGGAAAACTGCTCGTTTTCGGTGTTGGCGCTGGTGTTGCCCTCAGGTCCGTCGAAGTTGAGGTAGCGCTGCAGGATGTCCAGCTCGGCCTGCTGCAGCTCCTGTGCCAGATAGTCCTGGAAGTCGTCAGATGCCGGGTCGTTGAGGAGCTCCTGTGCCGCCGCTGGCGTAAGGTCTCCGCTGGTAACCATGGCCTGTACCTGCTGAACGAAGTCTGCAAAGTGGTTGGTCTCATCGGCCGACAAAAAGCCGTCGAAGCCTGCATCCTGCGCCTTCAACACTTCAGGGTCTATATCGAATGCGTTTACCACCACCTGAGTTCGCGGCACGCGCCCCCAATCGGTTGTGTCGATACGTGGGTCTGTGTTGGGGCGAGGCAACCCGTTTTCAAAGAACATACGGGAGTCCTTCAGCACATCCTCGCTGACGTTGCCCAGGTGAAAGTACAGGAATCCGTCGCCGTTCACGTTGCCATACGGCTGCGTGTTGTCAAACGGATCCATCACCCAGAAGTCGATGTATTCTACGTTGGCCTGTTCAAAGTCGTTGGTCTGAATGGCTCGCTGAATACCGCCCCAGCGGGAGGCAGGATCCTTCAGGGTACCGTCGGGGTTGATACCGGCAGCCACACCGGGCACGCCGTTGCGCCCTGTCAGGAAGTTATAAGGACCCCGAATGTTGGGGTAGTATCCCATATCAAAGGTAGCAATCTGCGTAAACAGCAGGTTGGGATTGTCGCGTTCAAAGATCTCCCGCTCGTCGATGATACGCACGTAGTGGTTACTTTGCAACTGCGGGTTGTTCTTCAAGAAGTCGGGTGTAGCGGCATTGTTGGCTTGGAACACAGGATCCAGGTTGTACCAAACCAGTTTGGCGCGGTTGTATCCATATGCCAGGCTGTCAAAGAGCTCTGCCTCCGGAAAGAGCACGTTGCCATTCTCATCCACCGCTTTGGCGGGGGTACTCGAGAGGCCCCAGCTCCACAGCGGAAAGCGCAGGTCGTACGCATTGCGGGTGCCTTCAAAGTCGTCTACATACACGAAACCACCCGGATTGTCGCGACCTTGGTTGATGGCGCGGCTGTGGCCGGGTTGCAGCCAGGCGCCCTCTGCCGAGAAGTTGATGCTCGACGGCGCTTCTGTCTGTATCAGCGGCAGGTTATCCAGGAAGGTGGTTAGCGCAGGCAGGTCGGAGTTGTAGTTTACATCCAACCCGTAGATATTATTGGCGATGGGGTCGTCACCGAAGTTTACCTTTTGGGTAAAGGGACGCTCCGACAGGAACATGTGCGTACCACCAAGGGTGAGCTTGTCGCTCACCCAGTAATCGAAGCGGTTACCGATCATGGTTTTGGTGAGGAAGCCGAAGGTGGCGTTGTTCTCGTAGCTCACGTTGATGGGCACGCCGGAATTCATCACCCCGTCGTTGATGATTTTTACTCGACCGAGGTTGTAATCGATGGTATAATCCACCCCTTCGCGCAGTTGTTGGCCACCTGCAGAGATGGTAACCGACCCTCTGGGAATGTTGAAGGCGCCCAGATAGATTTCTGACGAAACGCTGGATTTGTAGGTACCCCGGATGACATAGCGGTTCAGCTGCGGGAACTGCTGTGCCACAAATCGGGTGGAGTCGTACAGGATCTGGTACACATACTTATCGGCCAGGTTATTGGAGTTGCCGTTCTCCACGATTTCCTGTCGCAGGAATTCGCCGAATGGCTCTACGACCGGGAAGATGAGGCGGCCGTTCTGCGGGTTGATGTTCACGCCGGGTACGAAATCGAAGATGCCGTCAGGTTGTGGGTCAAGCTGATTGTTGAGGCGGTCGAGTTGCAGCACACGGATGAGGGGCCTGCTTTTGATGCCCTCTCCTTCCGGGATGTAGCGCTTTTCGCCGCCTCCCGGATCCTGGTAGTACAGGTCTAGCCGGAAGTCCTCACTGTTGATCTGATAGGCACCCAGCGAGTAGATGTTTTTCATCATCAGGTCCCAGATGGGTAGCATGGGGCGTGCAGCTGTTGCCTTCAGCATCTTAAGAAACAGCACGTTCTGGCTGTTGGGGTCTACCGGCAAGTCCTGCGAAAACTCACCGATGCGGAAGGTCTGACCCTGATACGTGTACTCATAGGCTACTGCCAGCACCTCATTGGGTTGCAGCTGCTGGTTCAGTGAGATAAAGCCCTGCTGCGGGTAGAGGGTATATTCCGTCGGATCCAGCTTGCGGGCCCGGGTTTTCTCGAAGTCTATGATGGGCGACAGCCCAAGGCCCTGTTGTAAGGAGGCTATGGCCGTGTTCAGGTTTCTGGTGCCTTGTGTGTTTTGTACCTTGGCGTAGAGGTCATTGGCGCCATTGTAGGGAATACCTGCGCCGGGCACCGGCGTGAATATGTTGGTGCGGTAGAGGCGCGACGTTTCCCCCAGGTCCATGAAGCCCACCACATCCCGGGTGTTCTGCGTAAAGCCCGACGTGTTGGTTACCCACACTTCCAGTCGGGTAATCATGATGGGCGAGTTCACGATGGGCATGGTCTCCAGGAACTTCTCATAGTTGTCGCGGAAGAAATGACCCAAGAAGAAGTGCCTGTTTTCGTCGTACTGATCCGCCTTTATCTCAAAGTCGCGGGTTTGTGCCCCACCCTGCACGGTAATGTTTTCGCGCTTGGATTGCTGTTGCGACAGCACCGAGGTAACGGTGAGCCTTCCGAACTTCAGCTTGGATTTGATACCGAACAAGCTTTGTGAGCCTTGTATCAATTGGCTGCTGAGGGGAAAGGTAACGTTACCTGCTTCCAGGTTCTGTACGATCTCGTCTTCCGTGCCCTCGTAGTTCAGTTTTACCTGATTCTCGAAGTCGAACGTAGCCTGCGTGTTGTAGTTGGTATTCAACTTCATCTTATCGCCGATCTGACCCACCACGCTCATGTTGATGTTCATGTCGAAGTTGAAGTTGCCCTGTCGACGTGCCCGTTCCGGCAGCGTGGGGTTTTCAATGTTCTGGAAGTTGCCGCCAAATATCAGCTCAATGTTACCCTGCGGGCGGATCTCTACGTTGGTGCCGCCGAACAGCTTGTCGATGGCTTCGTTGGCGGTCACCAGGTCCACCCCTTCATTGCGGCCCAGCAGGTTTACACCATCGGATCGCTGTTTGAAGTAGTCCTCATTGAGGCGTTCGTTTTCTTTCTTCAGGAAGTCTTCGAACGAGATGTAGTTCGGATCCCTGTAGAAGAAGTTACCTATCATCTCACTGATGCGGATGTCGCCGGTCTCCGGGTCGTATTCGATTTGCTGATCGATGATGGATGGGTCGTTCAGGTCAACGGGGTTGTTGTTGGGGTCGGTGTAGAAGTCGCCACGTCTGTCACGGGTAGTGAAGGGGAGTTGTTGTGTGGTGTCGGTTCCGGTTGAATCAGGGTCGGGCAGGGGGTTGCCGGCAAACCGCGGCGTGTCGGCGGGCTGCATGGCCGCAAACACCGCTGTGCCTACCATGGACAGGGTAATGGTTTTGATGATCTTGTTCAATTGCTGCAGCGACATGCCCGACTTTATAGATTCTTGAGGGATATTTTCACCAATGCTTCTACAGAGTTGGCATCAGGAGTGGTTTGAATGGCCTTTACCAGCGCTTTTTCAGCTGCCGGTCGTGCAAAACCAAGCATTACCAGTGCACTTAACGCTTCTTCTCTGGCACTATTGCCTGAGGCAATCGGCAATGTGTCAGCAATCGCTGTTTTGCCCAGCTTATCCTTGAGTTCCAGGATGAGGCGCTTGGCAGATTTGGGGCCTACCCCCTTGATGCGGGTGATGGCTACCTCGTTTTCTGTGCGGATGGCAGCTACCAGCTCCCCGGGGGCCATTGAGCTTAGGATCATCCGTGCTGTGTTGGGGCCTATGCCAGATACACCAATGAGATGAATGAACAATTCTTTTTCCTGAGGCTCCGCAAAACCATACAGGGTGTGGGCGTCCTCTTTTACATGCAGATAGGTATGCAGCAGGCAGTCCTGTGCCGATTGAATGGTAGAATAGGTATGCAGGCTGATGTGGAGTTCATAGCCAATACCCTGGTTTTCCAATACTACAAGTGTAGGCGACTTATGTGTCAGCTTGCCTGAAATGTATGCGTACATTGATCCCTCTTCAATATGAAATCAAGAAGTTAACGTAATCCGATAATAACGAAGCGTACACGTTGGATCAATAGGCACAAGCATTAAGATGAGGTCAAATTTATAAATAATTACCAAAGGCTTACACAGTACCTTGTTTTGCCAATCGTTCTTTTTCCTGCGCGTCCACCACCGCAATCGCTATCATGTTGACGATTTCCCGTACGGAGCTGCCAAGCTGCAGGATGTGCACAGGCTTCTTCATGCCCAGCAATACGGGGCCTATAGCTTCTGCATTTCCAATCTCTTGCAGCAGTTTGTAGGCTATGTTGCCACTGGAAAGGTTCGGGAAAATCAGGGTGTTGGCATCCCCGCCGATGAGGTCACAGAACGGATAATTGCTGACCAGCACCTCCTGATTGAAGGCCAGATTGGCTTGCATTTCACCGTCGGCAACAATATCAGGGTGGTGTTCTTTCAGCATTTCAAGGGCTTTCCGGATCTTGATGGTGCCTTCGTTTTCTACGGAGCCGAAGTTGCTGTAAGAGAGGAAGGCGATACGCGGCTTGATGTTGAACTGCATAACCGCATTGGCGGCGAGCATGGCAATCTGGTACAGCCCCTCAGAATCGGGATCGATATTGATGGTTGTATCTGCCAGAAACAGCGGGCCGCGCTGCGTGATGAGTATGTACATGCCGGCTACCTTATAGCCCGGCTTGTAGGTACCGATAATCTGAAGGCCGGGTTTTACCGCATCGGCATACTTGCGTGTAAGGCCGGAGATAAAGGCATCGGCCTCGCCGAGTTCCACCATCATGACACCGAAATGGTTGCGGTCGCGCATGGCTTTCTTGGCTTCATACAGGTTGAAGCCCCTGCGTTTCCGCTTTTCGAAGAACATCTCTCCGTATTCGTGCCGCTTCAGTTCGTTTCGCTTGTCACGTGGGTCTATGATTTCTACCTCGCCCAGGTCGAGCTGATGCTCCTCCATGATTTCCTGGATACGTTGTTCGGAACCCAGCAGGATAGGAATGGCAATGCCTTCATCCTTACAGATCTGAGCAGCTTTCAGGATCTTGTAGTTGTCTGCTTCTGCAAACACCACGCGCTTGGGGTCGCGTTTGGCGCGGTCCATCACCACACGAACTACCTGTGTTTCTATGCCCAGCCTGTTGCGGAGCTCCTGTCGGTAAGCGTCCCAGTCCTGTATCGGAGTGCGTGCGGCGCCGCTATCCATGGCGGCTTTGGCCACAGCAGGCGACACCGTTTCCAGCAATCTGGGGTCCATGGGTTTCGGAATGATGTATTCCCTGCCGAAGGTGAGGTTTTTGGCATCGTAGGCCATGTTCACGATTTCCGGAACAGGTTGTTTGGCCAGCACTGCCAGTGCCCGCACGGCTGCCAGCTTCATCTCTTCATTGATTTCACGGGCATGTACATCCAGTGCGCCGCGGAATATGTAAGGGAATCCCAGCACATTGTTTACCTGATTGGGGTAATCGCTTCTGCCGGTAGCCATAATCACATCGCTTCTGGTGCGCACTGCCAGGTCATATTCAATCTCCGGATCCGGGTTGGCCAAGGCAAACACGATGGGGTTGGGCGCCATGGACAGCAGCATATCTGCCGTCATGATGTTGCCCTTGGAAAGGCCAATAAATACGTCGGCGTCATGCAGTGCCTCCTCCAAGGTGTGCAAATCCCTATCCGAGGCAAACTCCTGCTTGTACTGGTCCAGATCAGTGCGGTCGGACCGGATTACGCCTTTGCTATCCAGCATCACTATGTTGCGGTGTCGCACGCCTAGCGCACAGAACAGTTTGGTGCAGGCGATGGCTGAGGCGCCGGCGCCGGACACCACGATGCGGATGTCTTCGATTTTCTTGTGTACCAGCTCTAACGCATTGAGTAGTGCCGCACTGCTGATGATGGCCGTTCCATGCTGGTCATCATGCATGATGGGGATGTTCATTTCCTCTTTGAGGCGTCGCTCAATCTCAAAGCAGTCAGGCCCTTTGATGTCTTCCAGGTTGACACCGCCAAAGGTGGGTTCCAGGATCTTTACAGTCCGGATGAATTCATCGATGTCCCGGGTGTTGAGCTCCAGGTCGAACACATCAATGTCAGCAAACTTCTTGAACAATACCCCTTTGCCTTCCATAACGGGTTTGCTGGCTTCGGGGCCTATGTCACCCAGTCCGAGCACGGCGGTGCCGTTGGATATCACAGCCACCAGGTTGCTCTTGGCGGTGTATTTGTATACATTATCTACGTTGGCGGCAATTTCCAGGCAGGGTTCTGCCACACCGGGTGAGTAGGCCAGCGACAAGTCGCGCTGTGTGTTGGTGTCTTTCGTGGGAACTACCTCTATCTTCCCCGGACGTCCGGTGGTATGGTAGTCCAGGGCGTCCTGTTTTCTGATCTTCTTTCCCATAGGATGATAACTGTGTACAAAGGTAATGATTTGGCTTGGCGGGGTATTTTGATATACGCCGGTATAAACCTGTACTGTGTAGTGGATTGGTCAGTCGAATAGTGAGTCGTCCCGGATCAGCATCAGAATAGCTGATTGGGGAATGATGAGGTATTTCTCATTATTGAATTCTATCTCGTAGGCATGCTTCTGCAGGTAAATCGCCAGATCGCCTTCCCGGGCCTGTAACGGGATGTACTTCACGCGGGCATCATCTTGTAGCCACGGCTCATCGTCGCCCTCGCTGGAGATAGGATACCCGGGGCCAGCCTTGATCACATATCCGCTATGGATCTTCTCCTTTTCGAGAACCGTTGGTGGCAGGTAAAGTCCCGAGCTGGTCTGTTCTTCAGCTTCGCGGGGTTTGATGAGCACCCTGTCGCCAATGACAACGAATTTGGAAAAGGTGTCTACCTGTAATCGTGGCATAATGAACGGCAATTGTGTTGAATCAGGGAAAAGTTATGCTCGACAGGATAGCTTCATACTCCCTGATGATGGGTCGCTTGTCTGATCCTGCGGCATACACATGTGCATCTATCAGCAACAGGGCAGTAGAATCTTCGGTGTACCGGGCAACAGTCAAAAAGGGCCCGCCCATAAACGGGTTGTCCATACGCCACAGACCCCTGCTTAGCGTGGCGCCATTCTCGATTTGCTCTTGAAACAAGGGTTGCCGGTAGTCTGTGTAGGGTGAAAAGGTAGTATCCCTGCCAAAGATGTACCGGCTGTTCATCAGGTCACGTGCCGCAAACGGCAATACGTCTACGGTTCCAGATTGATCGGCATACCTGTCATAGAAAGGCGACGCATAGATGTCGTCCAGCAGCACCTCCTGCACCAGGAAGGTGCGCCGTATCTGCTTGGTCTGATTCTCCTTTTTGTCGAAATAAGCCTCCAGATAATCGAACCACACAATAGTGTCGTTGGCCATGGCAATGCTGTAATAGGCGGGAACTTCAATAGTGATGCCCATATACGTGGTCAGTGCCGTTTCTATGTTCCTCATGTGACCCTTGGCAAACAGGGCTTTGTGCAAGCGAGCATTCTCAGCCTCTTTTACTACCGCTACTACTTGCTGAAAGCCCCTGTTGAGGCGGTCGTACATCTCTTCATAAGTGGGGGCAAACAGGTAGATGGTGCGCTGCGGTTTGGCAAACTGATCGTGAGTAACTACCATCCAGGTGGACGGGTCGGTGAGGGCTTTTTGGTAGGCTTCCTCGCCTATTTGCTGTCGGACAAACTGTGTGATAGGGGTGTTCTCCGACAGGATGGCCACAAACGCCAGGTTGCGGTATTTGTGGAACAGGTCGCTGGCGGCTTCATACCGCTTCCATTCCCTGATTTTTATCGGCAACGTTGGCTCGTACAGCTGTGGCAGTCCGGGATATGGGGTAAAGAAGTGGTAGATCAGCGAGTCGGAGATGGGCTGCTGAAAATCAGCATCATCTACTATGATCATCAGCTCGTCCAGGTTGCCGCCGGCAGTGGGCAGGGCTTGTTCCTCTTCCTTGTAACAACCTGTCAGCCAGGGTAGCATCAGCCATATGACCCATGCATATCTCATACCTTCAACTTGATGACACGGCCCGGCCTCAGATCGCGGGGATCGGTAATGCCATTGATTCGCTTGATGTCATCAACCGAGTTCTTGGGGAATTTGCGGGCAATATCCCACAGCGTATCGCCGGGTTGTATGGTATATTCCTGTAAGTTTCCTGCGGTGCCTGAAGTAGTTGCCGAGGTGGTGCTGGAGGTGGTTGGCGCTGATGATCCGCTGAGTGATTGTTTTTGGGCCAACGACATGTTTTCAATCCCCCTGTATTGCTCTACTTTGTTGTCCGGCACATAGATGGCCAGCTTCTGGCCGGCATAGATGCGGGAACTGCGCAGGTTGTTCCAGGCCTGTATGTCATGGATAGAACAGTTGTACCACGAGGCGATGTAACCCAGGTTGTCTCCCGACTTGATGGTGTAGGTGAGTTTTGTCTTGCCGTCGGTGTTGGGCGTATAGCTGCTGTAGCTGGAGGAAGCACTGCTGCTGTAGCTTCTGGCGGAGGTGAACTGCGGTGATGAGGAAGCAGGCGCTTGCGGTCGTGCGGCAGCTTCTGCCAAAATGGTGTCACGGTAGGTGTCGAAGGAGGCTACCATATCCATCGGGAGGCGCAGCGGGTATCCATTCTCAACAAATGGAACGATTTGGCGCTTTAGTGCCGGATTGTAAAATGCCAGCTCTTCAACGGTGATGTCCAGTTTGCCGGCAATAATATCCAGTGGGAGCTCTGCGTGTATCAAAACGGTATCTACCAGTTTGATGTCCCACTCCGGCATCAGGGGTTCTATGAGATGCGATTCGTAATAATTCATGGCATAGGTGGCGGCGATGAATGCCGGTACATAGCCACGGGTTTCCCGGGGTAGGTGATCCCGTATCTCCCAGTAGGTAGTTTTGCCACCACTGCGACGGATAGCCTTGTTGACATTGCCTGGCCCACAGTTGTAGGCTGCCAGCGCCATCGTCCAGCTTCCGTACAGTTCGTACAGGTCTTTCAGGAACCGGGCAGCAGCATCGGTAGCCAGATAGGGGTCTCGTCTTTCATCCACCAGACTGTTGATGGTGAGGTTGTAAAGCCTTCCGGTGGGATACATGAACTGCCACAGACCGGTAGCTCCCACGCGCGACACGGCATGTGGGTTCAGTGCTGACTCGATTACCGGCAAGTATTTCAATTCCAGCGGCAAATCATATTTGTCGAGTACTTCCTCGAAGATGGGCATGTACAAGGTAGATAACCCTACCATCTTGCTTACCTGAGAACGCTTTTGAACCAGATACATGTCTATGTACCGTTTCACGATGTCGTTGTAGTCCAATGCTATCGGCGATGGCAACAATGACAGCCTGTAGGCGTATACAGAGTCAGAGAATACCGGTATGTTGTCGGTGGTAGTGATAACTGCGGGGTCCTCATCGGACACGTGTAGCGTGGCGAGGCTATCCAGAGCCTCCCGGATCATTTGTGTCTCCTCCTGCACCAGCGTATCCGGCACGGCTGTCTGGGCTATGGCGAATGGTGCGGCAGCTAAAAGCAGCGCTGTTAGTACCCATTTGTACCAATACATATGTACACGTGTTGTCTTCATTATCATCAGCAACGTTGACATCTGTGAAATGGTATATCTGTCCACAGGAAATCTTCCTGCTTCAGACAATACGAATCGGATTAATGAAAAGGGTTGAGGGGTTACTTCTTCTCTTCCTTTTCTTGCATGCCGTCTTCGATTTCTTTTTTTACATTGCTCTTGGCATCGTTAAACTCACGGATGCCTTTGCCGATACCACGCATCAATTCAGGTATCTTTCTGCCACCGAAGAGCAGCAAAATGGCCAGCAAAATGATGATCCATTCAGCACCGCCGGGAAGACCCAACAACAAGATTGTCAGCATATGGCAACATTATTTTACCCAAAGGTACAGGTAATCATCGAAAAGGTGTTGCGGTTGTAAGGGTGCTGCGCAAGTAATTATTAGCCGGAATTACCGGTTTACCTTACCGGACTCCATCATAATTTACTGCGATAGCCATTGTGAGGGATTCAACAGGGTGGTGCCTTTCCATAGTTCAAGATGTACCATGGGCTGCGATCCGTCCGAGTTTCCCATTACCTTGCCAATCCGGTCTTTGGTCTTTACCTCCTGATTTTCCCGCACATACACCTCTTTGAGGTTGAGGTATACGGAGAAATATTCGCCATGGCTGATGATAACACCGCGGTTGAAGGTAGGGTGGTAGAAAGTGTTGGTCACCTTTCCGTTGAAGATGGCACGCACCTCACTCTCTGAGGTGGTGCCGATGTCTACGCCTTTGTTGTCAGTAAATACACCGCTGTATACAGGGTGGGGTTTTCTGCCAAATGGCTGTATGATGGTTCCCCGTTCCACCGGCCAGGGGAGTAGTCCCTTGTTGGACGAAAAGGAATTACTGAGGGCCAGCGCTTCCGGTGTAAGGGCATAGCCGCCTGCTGCCGTGGTGGAAGAGCTGCGTGCCCGGGCGGCTGCTTCGGCAATCATGCGTTCGATCTGGCGGTTCAGCTTGTCGGCTTCCTCCTGCTTGGTGCGTAGTTGTGCCCGGAAGTAGTTCTCTCTTTCCCGCAGTGTACGGGCCTTTGTATCTAGGTCACGTTTTTCGCGGTCCAGTTCCTGCTGTTGCGTTTGCGCACCGGTGAGAAGTGTGGCTTGCGCCTGCCGCTTTTCTTCGATAGCGGCCACCTCATGGTCCAGTTCCAGCAAGGTCTGTCGGATAAGTGCCGCCTGCTGCTGCCTATAGTTGCTGTATGCCTTCAGGTATTGCAGCCTTTGGTAGGCATCGTTGAACGACCGGCTGGAAAACAGGAAGAGCAGGGTGCCATAGTTGTTCTGGCTGGTATAGGTCTTGCGCAGTAGGTTGGCATATTCTGCCTTCAGCCGTTCCAGGTCATCTTCCAATTGGTCAATCACAGCGCGACTTTCTGCAATCTGTCCATCATATACCGCTATCTGTTGCCTGATGTTGCTGATGAGCGCCTGTCGTGTGTTGATCTGCTGCTGTAGCGCCACCACCTCGTTGAGGGTGAGCGATCGTTGCGTCTGCATCTCATCAATGCGCTGCCGGGAAAGGGCGATGTCGCGCTCCAGACGTTCTTTTTCTTGTTTCAGCTGATCGATGGATTGTGCATGTCCGAGGCTGCCTGCCAGCAGCAGCAAGAGGGTCAGGATATGGCTAATCGATCGATTCATAATTGTCGCCCACAACAAACGTGATAGCTACCGGCTCATTGAGTGTAACCCGGCTGAACTCCAGTGACACCTGGTAGGACTCCTGTTCGGTGACTACCAGTTTCCTGTTGTGGGTAAACCATTGCTCGTCTATCTTACGATAGTCCATATAATCAATGTCTACCGACCGCCGACCCGGGACATCCAACAGCGATAGGGAATGGATGGTAAAATTAACCGGATCTACCGCTACAATATTGCGTATGCTGTCGCTTTCATACACCAGTTGATAGGCATTGTCTACAATAGTAGCCTCAATGTCCTTGTGGTTTCTGTAAAACAGTCCGCCGGTGATCACATTTTGCATCAGGTTAAAGTCCAGGGGTACCCGGTAGGTGTCGGCGATGTAGCGAATGGGTTTGGCCAGGTACTGTTTGTTGATACGGTCCAAGATCTTCACGCTGTCGGTGGTGATGAGCACCCGGGCGGCCTCCAGACCCAATGCCGGCTTGATGGATAGCCAGATGGCGCTGTCGCGGTATACACGCAGGTCCCCCTTGAAAGAGGTGGTTTCTCCGTTGCCTGAATAGTCGATCTTAACCCGGGCAGTGAGGGTCGAATACACCACCTCTTGCTCGGTAACGCGACGGATAATTTCGCGGTCGCGCATCTTGCGGATTTCTACGGGGGTGTCACGGGTAACCCGGCAGGCTGTTACTGTCAAAAGCAGCAGCAATGCGAACCAGCACTTATTCATACAATTCCCTCGCATTGATTTTCTTGTCCAACGTAGCTTTCTCTCCGCCAGCCTCTACAGCCAGTTGCCAATACGACACTGCTTCGTCTACTTTGTTCAGCTGAAACAGGACATCCCCATAGTGTTCCAGGATAGCCGCACTTTGATTGCCTCCTGCCTCCAGCGCTTTCCCCAGCCACTGGCGGGCCTGTTCATACTGTCCTTTTTGGTACAACACCCAGCCATAGGTATCCAGAAATGATGCCGTGCCGGGTTCCAGTTCATTGGCTTTCCGGGCCATATCCGCAGCTTTATCAAGCTGGATTTTTCGAAGGGATAAATAGTAGCTGTAATTGTTCAGCACGAAGGCATTGTCTGGATTCAGGCGCAGACTGGCTTCATAGCAGCTATCGGATTCGGTGTGGTGTTCCAGGGCGTGGTGTGTGTCGCCCAGCGAGGCATAGATCTCAGCAGCCAGCAGAGGATTGGAACCACCAATGAGCAACGCCCTGTCCAACACCGGCAGCGCCGCCTTGTAGTCATGCAGTTGATTCTTGGCCACACCGTGGAGGAAATAGGGTAGTGCCTGACTGGGGAAGAGGCCCATAGCCTCTTCAGTAAGGGAGTCGAGCCCCTTGAAATCCTGCAGCTCTGCCGTAAGGTACATCACCTGCTGCCACACGGAGTAGATGCCATTGTTCAGTGCCAGCGATTGTTTGTATGCAGCCAGTGCAGCAGGTTTGTCGCCACCATTGAACAATAGGTCGCCATACATGGCAAAGGCTTTGGCCTCGCCGGGATGGGCTTCAGTCATTAGTCTGCCCAGCTCAAACGCTTCTTTACGCTGTGTTTCACTTACCTTGATGATGTCTATGTAGCTCAACAGGTGGGCTACTTTGAGGTCTATGTCCAGCTGTGGGCTGGTAAATGCCGGGTAGATATACTGTCGGTATTTGTCGGTTTCGCCATTCCGCCTGTAGAAAGTAGCCAATGAAAAGGAAGCATACGGATTGTCGGGATCGCGGGTAATCAGTTGCTGATAAGCTTCCAGCGCCATGGCCGGCATACCTGCGGATTCATACATCTCGCCCAGGATGCCATAGTACCGGCCTTCATTAGGATACAGGTCAATCAGCTGCTGCACTTCAGCAGCCGCACCCTGTATGTTGTTCATCATCAGGTACAGCTGATGTTTTTGCAGTATCAGTGTTTCTTCCGGGCCAATCAGCTGTTGCAATTTGTCGTAGGTCGCAATCGCTCCTTTGAAGTCTTTCAGTTGCTCTTGCAGGTAGCCTGCCTCAAAATAGTAGTTGGCATTCTCCGGATGATCCTGTATCAGCCGGTTGTAGATGGCCAACGCCTCCCGCAGCTGCCCGAAATTCCGCAGCAATCCGGCATTCAAGTCCAGATAAAACGGATTATCGGGATCCAGCTTCAGCGCTTGCTGCGCATAGGCTGCTGCCTGATTTGCATCTTTGCGCGCCAATGCCAGCCGCGACAATTCAAAGTAGGCAGCATCATTGTCGGGATTCAGGGAAATCACGCGCTGAAATAAGGTTTCAGCACGGTCCATCTCCCCTTTGGATTTGGCTTTCAGCGCATCGTGGAATGCCACCAGGGCTTCTCTGCCGGCCGCCTGTTGTCCCGACAATGCTGTATTGTCATCGAACACCAGGTTGCGGGTAGTGCCCGGCTTACTGCCTGCGCAACCTGCGAGGAGTACCGTGCCAAAACTGAGTATAAGCAGGATTCGGATCATGTTCATTGTTGCGTGGAGAAGTCTCCTATGCTTAGCTCTTCAAAACGCCCCTGCAAGGTTACCTCATTGCCGATCATGGAGTCACTGATGAGCTTGTTGGTCAGATGGCTGTTTTCCTGTATGATGCTGTTCTTCAGAATACTATCCGTAACCGTGCACCCATCGCCTAAGGAAACGTATGGACCTACTACGCTATTTTGTATAACCACATTTTCCCCGATAAAGCAGGGTTCAATGATGGTGGAGTTGCTGATGCGGGCACTGTCGGCAATCAAAGGCTCATTGTGCAGTGTGGCCAGCACCCGCTGATTGGTAAAGACGGTAGCCGCATAGTTGCCACAGTCCAGCCATTCTTGCACCTGCCCCACCTTGAACTGTATGCCCTTGTTCTTCATGTTCTCGAGGGCATTAGTCAGTTGATATTCGCCTTTGTCGCGGATATCGTTGTCCAGCAGATATTGCAATTCCTTGCGCAAGTTGGCGCCATCCTTTACATAATAGATGCCGATGATGGCGAGGTCAGAAACAAAGGTGGAAGGTTTCTCTACAAAGTCGGTGATGATGTGATTGTCGTCGTACTTTACAACACCGAAGGCGCTGGGATTGTCCACACGTTCTACATATATGACGCCATCGGCTGACTGGTCGAGGTGGAAGTCAGCCCGGAACAAGGTATCGGCAAAGGCGATGATCAGGTGGTCGTCCATCGACTCTTTAGCACACATGATGGCATGGGCGGTTCCCAGCGGTTGGTCCTGATAGTATATGGAGCCCTTGGCGCCCAGGCTTTCAGCAATCCCTATCAGCTGCTGCTCCACCGCTTCTCCAAAGTCGCCTATCACGAAGGCTATTTCATCGATGGGCTCGTGGCTCATGCG
>CAYYHM010000023.1:0-22767 GCA_964471795.1 uncultured Chitinophagales bacterium
GCAAAGTCGGCCACATGGATGTCGATGGTGTCATCTTCCTGTACCTTGTCGTAATCAGCAGCATGGGCAAATGTCAATGCCAGCATGCCCTGCTTCTTCAAGTTCGTTTCATGGATACGGGCAAATGACTTTACAATCACAGCACGTGCACCCAGGTGGCGTGGTTCCATGGCCGCATGTTCACGGCTGGAGCCTTCCCCGTAGTTCTCATCTCCAATCACCACGGAGCCAATACCAGCAGCTTTGTAGGCACGAGCAGTATCTGGCACAGCACCATAGGCACCGGTGAGCTGGTTTTTGATGGAATTGGCCTGTTGGTTGAAGGCGTTGATGGCACCAATCAGCAGGTTGTTGCTGATGTTATCCAGGTGACCACGGTATTTTAACCATGGGCCGGCCATGGAGATGTGGTCAGTAGTGCATTTGCCATACGCCTTGATGAGCAGTTTCAGGCCGGTGAGGTTGCCACCATCCCACGGCTGGAAGGGATCCAGCTTCTGCAGGCGGTCGCTGCCTTCGGCAATCACCACGTTCACACCACTACCGTCTTCCGCAGGTGCAACGAATCCTGCATCTTCTACCGCAAATCCTTTGGCTGGGAAGGTATCACCACTCGGTTCATCCAGCATCACCTCCCGACCATCAACGGTGGTGAGGGTATCTGTCAGCGGGTTGAAATCCAGTCTGCCGGCCAATGAGAAGGCAGTCACGATATCAGGAGAAGCCACAAAGGCGTGGGTGTTCGGGTTGCCGTCATTGCGCTTGGCGAAGTTGCGGTTGAACGAGGTCATGATGCTGTTCTTCCGGTTGGGGTCATCGCTGTGGCGAGCCCACTGACCAATGCACGGTCCGCATGCGTTGGCCAGCACTACGCCACCAATCTCCTCGAAATCTGCCAGCAAGCCATCACGCTCTGCGGTGAACCGTACCAGCTCGGAGCCGGGTGTTACGGTGTATTCTGCTTTGGCTTTCAGGTTCTTTTCCTTGGCCTGGCGCGCTACAGAGGCGGCACGTGTCATGTCTTCGTAGCTGGAGTTGGTACAGCTACCGATAAGGCCAACTTCCAACTCAAGCGGCCAGCCTTTTTCCTTGGCTACCTTGCCGAACTCGGACACCGGCCATGCGGCATCCGGGGTAAATGGACCATTGATGTGTGGCTCCAGTTGGCTCAGGTCGATCTCGATCACCTGATCGTAGTATTTCTCCGGATTAGCTACTACTTCCGGGTCGCACTGCAGGTGCTCGCGGATGGTGTTGGCCATCTCAGCCACCTCGGCACGGCCGGTATGGCGGAGGTAGTCGGCCATGTGGTCGTCATACTCGAAAATGGACGTGGTAGCGCCGATCTCGGCACCCATGTTGCAAATGGTGCCTTTTCCGGTAGCGGAGATAGATTGTGCGCCTTCGCCAATGTATTCTACGATGGCGCCGGTGCCACCTTTTACGGTCAGGATGCCGGCTACTTTCAGGATCACGTCTTTGGGCGCAGTCCAGCCATTCAGTCGACCGGTCAGCTTCACGCCAATCAGCTTCGGCATCTTCAGTTCCCAGGCCATACCGGCCATCACATCTACAGCATCAGCGCCACCAACACCGATGGCTACCATGCCCAATCCACCTGCATTAGGCGTGTGGCTGTCAGTACCAATCATCATACCACCGGGGAATGCATAGTTTTCCAGCACTACCTGGTGGATGATACCGGCACCCGGCTTCCAGAAGCCCAGTCCGTATTTGTTGGAAACACTCTGCAAGAAGTTGTACACCTCGTTGTTCTTGTTCACGGCTTCCTGCAAGTCCTTGTCGGCACCTACACGAGCCTGAATCAGGTGGTCGCAATGCACGGTAGAAGGCACAGCTGCGGTCTTTTTGCCGGCCAGCATGAACTGCAACAACGCCATCTGTGCGGTGGCATCTTGCATGGCTACCCGGTCGGGTGCGAAGTTGACATAATCCTTGCCACGCTGTAGTACAGTGTCGGGGTTGCCGTCAAACAGGTGGGCGTACAATATTTTTTCACTCATTGTCATCGGGCGGTTGAGGATGGCACGGGCAGCCGCAATGCGAGCCGGAAGCCTGTCGTATACCGCCTTGATCATGTCAAGATCGAAAACCATGTTGTTGCCGTTTTAAATGGTGTTAAAAATCCCTGCAAAAGTAGCGATTGCAAACGTCTTTCTGGGGGTTTCGGCTATCTTTAACGGGCATCCGACACTTTGGTTCAGCATGACTATTGGAGAAAACATACGGCAGGCATTTCGATCCATCCGCAGTAACAAACTGCGTACGTTTCTCACCATAGCCATCATAGCCTTCGGTATTACCGCCTTGGTGGGCATCCTCACGGCCATGGACAGCATCACCAACAGCATCAACACCAATTTCACCCGCATGGGGGCCAATACCTTCACCATTCAGCAGCTTGACCCGCAGTTCAACCGGCAGGCTGATCCGAATCTGGTAAAGAAGGTTGGCTACAAGGAAGTGGAAATGTTCAAGGAGCGGTATTCATACACGGATGTGGTGAGCATTTCTACACTGGCCACGTTTACTGCCACGGTGCGGCGAGGAGAAGATAAAACCAACCCCAATGTGTTTGTGTATGGGGTAGATGAGAACTACCTGGCTACGGGAGGGTACACTATTGAGCAGGGGCGCAACTTCTCCGATTTTGAGTTGCAGTCGGGCCACAATGTGGCTATCCTGGGGTATGACGTATACAAGCGGTTGTTTGGCGAAAATACAGCGGCAGTAGACCAATACATCTTTGTGGGTAGTATCCGGTACAAGGTAATCGGTGTGCTGGAAGCCAAGGGTAGTGCCATGTTTGGTGCCGGTGATAATCAGGTGATGGTGACGCTCAGTAATGCGCGCAGTGCCTGGGCCAATCCCAATGGTCGGTACGTGATCAGTGTGGCAGTCCCCAGCCCTGAGTTGTTGGATGCGGCCATTGGTGCTGCCACGGGGGAGTTCCGCAATGTGCGTAGGCTGGATCCCACCGACCCGGACAACTTCCAAATCAACCGCAGTGACAGCATTGCCAACACCCTCATCGAGAACCTACAGATGGTGGCCTTGATGGCCGGTGTAATTGGTTTCATAACATTGATCGGTGCTGCGGTAGCGTTGATGAATATCTTGTTGGTGAGTGTTACGGAGCGCACACGGGAGATAGGCATTGTAAAGGCCATAGGTGCCCGGAAGTCCAGCATACGGCTGCAATTCCTGGTAGAGGCGCTGGTAATTTGCCAGTTGGGTGGATTGCTGGGCATTATCCTGGGCATTTTGGTTGGTAACATCGTATCTGTGCTGCTGAGCAGCGCCTTTGTGATACCTTGGTTATGGATAGCGCTGGGAGTCACACTCTGTTTCCTGGTGGGCGTAGCATCAGGCATCTATCCGGCGGTAAAAGCCTCCAATCTCGACCCGATTGAAGCGCTACGGTATGAGTGATGTGGGTTGTAGTTCGTAGGATGTACCTCGTATTTCGACCAATGTATGTCGGTTTATAAGAGGATAATTGGATTAGTGTAAGAGTTGAAAAGGGTAAAAGGGTAGGGGCACCCCTTGCGGGTGCCTCTAGAATGCAGGTACACAGCCCATGGTTTCAACCGTGGGTAATGTGATGGTCCGGTTTATTATAACCGTTTCAACGGTTTGCCTGAATTGGGAAAGATGAGAAGGGAAACAGGGTAGCCGCACCCCTTGCGGGTGCCCTTAAATAGCCCACGGTTTCAACCGTGGGTATTAATGTATTCCGGTCAATTGCCGTCGTCAATCGTTCGAATTCCCACGTCCAAAATCCAAAATCTAAAATCTAAAATCCCACATCGAACATCCAGCCTCAAAAAAACACCGGATAGAACCTTACCCTGCCCTGTCCGTCTACCATCAGCGCCGGTGCTGGTATTTTGACCAGATTAGCCATGCCAAGCAAGGTGCGTACCCATGGCTTCCGGCTATGGATGCGGCTGAGGTCTACATCCAACGACAGGTAATATTGCCGTATTCTTGGAATGTCGGATCTATCGACCAACCTGTCGGGTGGGCAATCTGCAATACCACTCAGCCCATCTGTACACCACTTGTTCTCAAACCCGCCAAAGAGTCCATCGGCACCATATCCGGCAGCGATGTTGAGCCACTGTGGCCACCAGGTGTCCCGTTGGATGAATGAGGCCGGATTGGCGCTCAGCCACACAGTGAGGGCGTTGTAATCTTTCAGCACCAGCTCTGCTACGGTGTTGCCAAACAGTTGCTGCGTGCGCGGTAGCAATGCTGTTTCGTAGGGTTGTGGCCAGGCGCTGATCTTCAGGCTGATCCGCTGTTCCTGCCACAGCAACTCCTGCGACATGGCCAGCCCGCTACCCAGGGCATTCGTCAGCAGGTCGCTGGCTGAGGCGCCCCACTTCAGCGAGTAGCCATCCAGTATCTCGATGGATGACATCATGATAAAGCTTGCAGTTCCGCCGATGATAGCAGCCTTCCTGTTGGGTACACCGCTCCATTGGTACATGTGGGTAATCCAGTGGCTCATGAAGTAGCCGTTAAACACGTGCCCTGTCTTGTCCATCTGCAGCCATTCGCGGCTGTCATTGAACCAGCGGAACGATCCCCTCGGGTAATCTTTGTACCAGTATTCGTTGAGCAACAGCATGGCAGAGCCAAAGGTGGCCGTCATCCCTGTCGTTACACCGATTAGTCGATTTGGCTGTACGGTGTCGGCAGGAATGAGCCACTTGCCACCGGCAGGTGCTTGCGCCGACAGGCTTATGGACAAGCTTATCAGCAAGGTGTATAGCGTGGAGCGAATCATTGTACCTGAGGTGTTGTCAGGTCAGCAGGGTTTCACGGGCTGCTGCCAGGATGGACTCTACCGTTTCCCGGTCAGGAGCCTCACAATAGACCCGCAACAAGGGCTCGGTGCCGGAAGGACGAATCATCAAGGTCGTGTCGCCACCCAGGTAGTACTTGAATCCATCGGTGTCTTCTACCTTTTCCACTCGGTATGCTCCGAATGACGTGAATCCTCCCGATTTGGCCTGTGCGATGATGGCTTGCTTCTTACTCTCCTCCAGATGGAGGTCGTTGCGGTTGTAAGCAAACGGACCTACGATATCGTACACTTCCTGAATCAGTTCCTTTAGCGACTTGCCGGTTTTGGCCATGAATTCCAGCAGCGTCAGTCCATCCCAGATGCCATCACGCTCAGGGATATGCCCTTTTACCGCAATACCACCGGATTCTTCACCGCCCACCAGTACATCTTCTGTTACCATGTAGGGGCTGATGTATTTGAAGCCGATCTTGGTGATTTCGATGGGCAAGCCGTAGTGTTCACATAGTTTTTTCACCTTCACCGATGCGCTGAAGGCCACTACCACCTTGCCGGTCAAACCTTTGTATTTGTGCAGGTAGTGAATCAATAGTAACAGGATATGATGGGCATCCACAAATTTACCCTCGTGATCGAACAAGCCGATACGGTCGGCATCTCCATCGGTAGCAATTCCCAGTCCGATGCCGGGTGTGTTGGCGATAAGCTCGCTGATCTCAGGCAGGTTCTTTTCGATGGGTTCAGGGGCTCGGCCATGAAATCCGGGGTTGTGCTCGTTGTGCAACAGAACTGCTTCTGGCAATATCTTGGGAAACACCGGAAATCCGGCGCCATACATCGGGTCGTAGGCTACTCCGATGCCGGAAGAACGCATAGAAGCCAGGTCGAATTTTGCTTTTACTTCCTGTAGGTACAGACTTTCCAGATCAGCATATTCCACCATTCCCTGTGCTTCGAACTGTGCCAGCGAGGTGCCGGGGATGGCGGCTGTTTCGGGAATAAGGGCTTCTACCTCAGCTACATCGGCAGGGTCGCTAGGACCACCATGCCGACTTTTCAGCTTGAAACCATTGTAGTCGGGCGGGTTGTGGCTGGCAGTGATAACGATGCCCAAGTCAGCACCCAATCGATGTGTACCCATCGAGACCATCGGGGTGGTGACGATACCTTTTCCGATAATGACCTTAATGCCGCTGGCCGCCAGTACACGGGCTGTGGTGTCGACGAATAAGGGACCCCCGAAGCGACAGTCGTGTCCAATCACTACGCTCGGGTTTTCTGATTGTTGCAATAACCAGCGGGCAGTGCCGGCAGCCACGCGGGCTACGTTGTCGGTGGTGTAATCGCGGGCAATGATGGCACGCCATCCATCAGTGCCGAATTGTATGGTACTCATTGGTCAGGTGTTTGTGCAAATATAGTTGATGCGCGTCCACCTGTCGGATGATATGCCTGTTTTATCGATTCTTTTGGGAGGGTATTAGATAATACAATTATTTTAGCCAAGCAAAAATATACCAGATATGCAGCGACTATTACTCGGAGCACTCTTGTTGCTCACCACCATTACAGCAGGCTTTGCCCAGAACCAGCGTTCCTGTGCAGCCATGGACCATTTGTATCTGCAGCAGCAGCAAGATCCCGGGTTACAGGGACGTATGCAGCAGATAGAGAATTTCACGCAGGAATATGTACAACGTGCAGGCCATCAGCGCAACAATGGCGTAGTAACCATCCCGGTGGTTGTGCACGTAGTGTATCGTACTTCAGCGGAGAATATATCTGACGCACAAGTGTTGTCACAGATTCAGGTCCTCAATGAAGACTTCCGCCGTACCAATGGCGATGCAACCAACTTTTGGCCGCAGGCTGCCGATGTGAACATCGAGTTTTGCATGGCTACCGTAGACCCGAATGGCAATCCAACAAACGGTATTACCCGTACTTCTACCAAGAAGCGTTCCTTCAGCTATACCAATGATGGGGTGAAGTTCGCCAGTGCCGGTGGCAAGGATGCCTGGCCGGCAGATCAATATCTAAACATCTGGGTGTGTAACCTGGGCAGTGGTTTGCTGGGCTATGCCCAGTTTCCGGGTGGCAATGCCGCTACCGACGGTGTAGTGTGTGGCTACCAGTATTTTGGTACCATCGGTACAGCTACTCCGCCTTTCAATCTGGGCCGTACTGCAACGCATGAGGTTGGTCACTGGCTTAATCTGCGTCACATTTGGGGCGATGGCCCTTGTGGAGTAGATGATTTTGTGAACGATACACCGGAGTCTGATGGCCCCAACTATGGTTGTGCTACAGGCCACGTGTCGTGCGGCACCCGCGATATGGTGGAGAACTACATGGACTACTCCGACGACGGATGTATGAACCTGTTTACTTCCGGACAAGGCACACGGATGAATGCCCTGTTTGCTCCCGGAGGCGCACGTGCCAGTCTGCTCACCTCACCGGGCTGTGGCAATGTTGCGGCTGTATGTAACGCGCCGTCCAACCTCAGCACCTCCAACATTACCAACACAGGTGCGCGTTTTAGCTGGAACACCGTTACCGGCGCTACTTCTTACGATCTTCGCTATCGGGAAACAGGCGCTACCAACTGGATCGATGTGGTTGGCCTGACTACTACTTCCTACACAGCGAGTGGTTTGACCGAGTGTACTGACTACGAGTGGCAAGTGCTGGCCAACTGTACCGAAGGCGGATCTTCTGTGTATGCCAATGCAGTAAGCTTCCTTACTACAGGATGTGTGGCAGGCACCTGTGAGTCTCCTACCAATGTACAGGCCAACTCACCGAATACTACCGTTACCATCAGCTGGAATGCTGTGGTAGGTGCTATTTCCTATGAAGTAGGCATTCGTCAGGCCGGTCGTGGAAACTTCCAGACATTCACGACAACGAATACGTCTATCAGCATCAGTGGTCTGCGTAGGGGTCGTACCTACGAATACTACGTGCTAGCCAACTGCTTTGGTGGACAGAGTGCACCGGTAGCAGGCACCTTTGTGGCAGGTAGCGGAAACAGGGGTGGCGAAACAGACGCCATCATCTTCATGCAGCCGAACCCGGTTAGTAATGTGCTCACACTCTCCTGGAATGAAATGGGTGACATGCCTATCAATTTCACGGTGGTAGATGTAACCGGTAGAGTGGTATATCGGGAATCCAATGTAGATGCATGGCTTGGTGGCTGGGATATTCAAGTGTCCGGCTGGGCAGAAGGTATGTACCTGCTGCATGTATATGATGAAGATGGAATCATAACGACAGAGCGATTCGTGGTGAACCACTAATTGCCTGTTACCAGATAGGTAAGCCCGGGGCTGTTGCTTCGGGCTTTTCTTTGCCCGGATAATTGGTGATTTGGGCTGACGGACAACGGGGTGATGAGCCGGAACTCAGGATTTGAGTAGGCAATAGCTTGTCCAATAGTTTGTGCATTCTTATCAGTTGCCCACAATTTGGCAGCGGTAGTCTGCCCGGTTGATGCTGTATTTTTGGCCGATGCTCAGGCCGGACACATACAGACATCAGGGACTACGGAAGAAGCTTATTGAACTGCTTCGGGAGAAAGGGATTACAGACGAGAAAGTGCTGTCGGCGATGCAGCAGGTGCCACGCCACCTGTTTCTAGATGATGCCTTTCTGGCTTTTGCCTACGACGACACAGCTTTCAAGATCGGGGAGGGGCAAACCATCTCGCAGCCGTACACGGTTGCCTATCAAACCATGCTGCTGGAAGTAAAGCCGCACCATACCATTCTGGAGATCGGCACCGGGTCAGGCTATCAGGCTGCTGTGTTGGCGAATCTGGCAGACAAGGTGTTCACCATTGAGCGCCACAAGATCCTGATGGAGAAAGCCCGCAACTTGCTGAGGTCTCTGGGATACAATAACATTCGGTGCTTTTTTGGCGATGGGTTTCAGGGAGTGCCTGCCTTTGCCCCTTATGATGGTATCATCATTACTGCAGCAGCACCGGAGATACCTGAAGCTTTGTTGGCACAGATGAAAGTGGGAGCCCATCTGGTAGTACCGCTTGGTGAAGGAGAGATCCAAACCATGCAACGCATCACGCGCACCGGAGACAATACCTATCATACTGAGTCATTCGATCACTTCAAGTTTGTACCCATGCTGAAGGGTAAGGTGTCCTGACCGGATACCTTGTGGCGTTGAGCTTACCTCCTATACCGGCCTAATGCCCTGTCCATATCGCGCTTGATGTCTTTCTCCTTGATAGATTCACGCTTGTCGCCTTTGTTTTTTCCACGAGCCAGAGCGACATCGAGTTTGATGAACCCTCGTTCGGATAGGAATAACTGCACCGGTATGATGGTATAGCCTCGTTCCTTCACTTTCGTTTCCAGGCGCTTCAATTCACGGGCTGTAAGTAAGAGTTTTCGTTCACGGCGAGGGTCGTGGTTGTTGAGATTTCCCATCTCGTACTCAGGAATGTGCATGTTCTTGACAAACAGTTCTCCGCGCCGGAAAAAGCAATAGCTGTCAGACAAATTGGCCTTGCCTGCCCGCACGCTCTTAACCTCCGTGCCGGTGAGCATAATGCCGGCGGTGAAGGTCTCGTCCAGATGATAATCATAGGTAGCCCGCTTGTTTTGAGCCACTATGGTGGTATTGTTTTGTGCAGCCTTTGCCATTGGTTATTGCCTCTTACACGGGTTGATACAGTTGTTGTACCCGATCTTTCTTCAATATTTTCTGTACTTGTTCACCTTCAGCTATCAATCTGTCACCTACATATGCCGTGTAGGTACACACAACTGTATTGCCAATCGCCGATTGCAGGGTGGCAGTGAACACAACTATGCTGCCTACCAGCGCCGGACTTTTATGGTCTACCGTTACCTTGATGCCGATACCTTCTTCATCGTCATCCTTCATTTCCAACACAAACAGGCGGCAGGTCCATTCGGCATCACGTGCCAGTGCGAAGGTAGCGTAAACGGGATGGATACGTCCGCCTCCCTCCTGCCCCTCAACAGCCGGAAACATAGCCTGATCCGCTGGGCTTACCGTGATAGTATACTGTCGGGTGTCACCCGGATGGCAGTTGTATTTCATGGTCAGGCAGTGGCGGTTTTCTTGCGGATATACAGGTTGCGTGCCACCTGTTCGCTCATGGTTAGTTCCCTTTGGCCAATCCGGCATTGCACGGCACCATCAAAATCAAAGTGATGAATTAACGCTACCGTTGTACCCAGTTCAATCTTTACCTTGTCCAAATATTGCAAAAATGGCACCGAGCTATCCAATACACCTACCACAATACCTGTATCACCTTCCAAAAGTTCCTTCAAAGTGGTTTGTGATGGGTAGTTGATGTTGCCGTGCTTGTCGGGAATGGGATCGCCATGAGGGTCATACTGCGGATAGCCAAGGTACTTGTCCAGTTTCTCCATCAGCTTATCACTGCGGATATGTTCCAGCTCTTCTGCCAGTTCATGGACTTCGTCCCAGGTGAAGTCCAACTTGTCAACCAGAAACACTTCCCACAGCCGGTGCGATCGCAACAGCCGCTTGGCTACCTGTGCCCCCTGGTCGGTGAGTCGCACACCTCGGTACTTTTGGTAATGCACCAGTTCCTTGTCCGACAGCTTCCGTAGCATATCCGTTACACTGGCGGCTTTGGTATGCATCGCCTCGGCAATCGTGTTGGTGGCTACAGCTTCAGCAGATTTTTCTGATCGCTTGAAGATGCACTTCAAATAGTTTTCCTCTGCTATTGTTAGCATGTCGAAAAATTTTTAGACAAGGCTAAAATAGATGATTTGCCGGAAAACCAGATACTCAGCTAATGAACAGCAACTGAGTAGTGCTATCGGAGGCACTACTGCAGATGAAGGAAGCCAGCAAAGAGATGTACAAGCCGAAAGGCGATGCCTATACGAGCATACGAACCGGATCTTCCATCATTGCCTTGAAGGTCTGCAGGAACTGAGCACCCAAGGCGCCGTCAACCACTCTGTGGTCACAGCTGAGGGTTACCTTCATCACCTTAATTGGCTTGATCTGGCCATCTACTACCCCGGCGATGTCGCGAACGCCGCCAACTGCCATGATGCACGCATCCGGTGGGTTGATGATGGCGGTGAACTCTTCAATGCCGAACATACCGAGGTTGCTGATGGTAAAGGTGTTGCCCTGATATTCTTCGGGCTGCAACTGTTTGGTTCGTGCACGACCTCCGAGATCCTTGGCCTCTGTAGAGATATGTGCCAGGGTCTTATTGTCGGCAAAGCGGATTACCGGTACAATCAGACCATCTTCCATGGCTACAGCCATACCGATGTGGATCTGCTGGTGATAGCGGATGGTGTCGCCCAACCAGCTGGCATTCACCTTGGGATGCTGTCGCAGGGCAATGGCGGCTGCCTTGATCACCAAATCGTTTACAGAGATTTTTACCGGTGCATACTGATTCATGCTTTCCCGGGCAGCCATGGCCTTGTCCATGTTTACCTCTATGGTCAGGTAGAAGTGTGGAGCCGTAAACTTGCTCTCACTCAGCCTACGTGCAATGGCCTTACGCATTTGGGTAACACGTACCTCTTCATATCCTTCCTGCGACACAACTGTTGGCAGGGTAATAGTTGGTGCAGCAGTGGCAGCTGCAGGCTGATATTGTTCGATGTCGCGTTTTACGATTCGGCCATCTTCGCCGGAGCCGTGGATGTGCTGTAGGTCGATGCCTTTGTCAGCGGCCATTTTCTTGGCGAGTGGTGAGGCCTTCAGGCGCTTGTCTGCCGCTGTTACAGGCTGCGGTGCCGGTGCCTGGGGCGCTGCTGCTGCCGGTGTTTCCTGAGGCTTCTCTGGAGCAGCCGGGGCAGGGGTTTCCGCTGCTGCCGGCATGGCAGTTTCAGGGGCACCATCAAGTAAGGACTGAAAATCCTCGCCAGCCTCTCCAACAATAGCAATGATACCATTTACAGGAACCGCTTCCCCTTTATTGGCGCCAAGATATAAGAGTATGCCTTCGGAATAGTTCTCCAACTCCATGGTAGCCTTATCGGTTTCCACTTCAGCCAGAATGTCTCCCGGTTCGAGTTTGTCTCCTACGTTTTTCAACCACTCGGCAATCACCCCTTCTGTCATGGTGTCGCTCATTAGTGGCATTCTTATCACTTCAGCCATATTGCTTACGTTGCGTTCGTGGTTAACAATCATGCCTTCCAAAGGCCGCTCAAAATTAATGGATACAGTGGAAACCTGTACACATCTGTTGCAATAACCCGCAAGATGCCATTTTGTTAATGCCTGCTGGCTTACCGCATCGGCAACATGAGCACATCCTGTGACAGACAAACGGTAGCCAGACGGCTATTTCGCCGGCAATCAACCGAACATCCATCATAATTGTCGCTCTGCTTTAAATTGACGATAATTCCTTCTAGTATTCCAGATCCAGGTCCAGCCGTTTTTGTAAATCCAGCACTGTCGGATTTCTTTCTGCCATCTTATGCCACTTCTCGCGTGTGGTGAGATGCTCCTCCTGCTGGTTGGTAGACAGGCTTAGGTCGTAGGTAAGTTGCAGCTGAAATCCTTGCGGCAATTCCAGTGACATGGCGTTGTACATGTCCTGCCGGATTTCACTGATCAGCTCCATCTGTACCTTGTTGTGCACGGTAAGGGTTACGATGGGTCCCTCTGCAGTTGGGGTAAATTGTTTCAATAGTTCCGCCTTGTTGTCTTCTCCGGCTGACTGCAGCATGCTCATGACACGACCCCAGGCACTACTCAGTTGCTGCGGGGAAAGTGTCAGCCCACTGTCCACCCACTCAGTTTCCGGAGTGGAGGTTTCAGTCTCTTCCGGTAGTACCTCTTCGGTGATGATTATACTTGAGGTCCGTTTCTTGCGTCCGCTTACGGCCGGTTTTTCTGTTACCGCTGTTGCCGTCGGGGGAATAGGAGCCGGTTCAATCTGTTCCTCTGATGCCAGAGGCGTGGTGTCGGGTTCTGCCGGCGGGATTGCGGTGGTGGCTGCAGGGGCTGCCGGCTCAGGAACGGCTACAGTTGTTGGTTCAGTTTTTTTTTTGTCGTCACCGGCAGGGGTGGCGAGTAGTTGACCGCTTTTGGCATGTGGCAGGTAACACAACTTCAGTAGGGCCAGCTCTACCAATAAACGCTTGTTGCGGGCAATGCGATAGTCTAGCTCACACTGATTGAGTAGACTCAGGCCATTCAGCAGCCAGTCTGCAGGCGTATACATGGCTTGTTCCTTGTATCGATCCGTCAGTTGCTCACCGGCTTCCAGCAGCGCAATGGTATCTGCATTCCGGCACATCAACAAGTCACGGAAGTGCTGTGCCAGTCCCGACAGGAATGTTTCTCCTTCAAAACCGCGATTCAATACCTTGTCGAACAAAAGCAGTACGGCATTCGAATCTTCGGCCAGCATCTGTTGGGTGGCCTGGAAGAAATAATCGTAATCCAGGATATTGAGGCTATCCAGCACCCCTTGATAAGTAAGGGCTCCGTTGCCGAAGCTCACCAGCCTGTCGAAGATGGACAGCGCATCACGCAAGGCACCATCGGCCTTTTGGGCAATCAGGTGCAAGGCGTCAGCCTCACAGGGAATCTGTTCCTGATCGCAAATGGCCTGCAGGTGGGGGATGATGTCTTTTACCTTAATCCGGTTGAAGTCGTAGATCTGGCAACGCGACAGGATGGTTGGCAGGATTTTATGTTTCTCCGTAGTAGCCAATATAAATATGGCATAGGCCGGTGGCTCCTCCAATGTCTTCAGGAAAGCATTGAATGCCTGTGATGACAGCATGTGCACCTCATCAATCACATACACCTTGTATTTACCGGTTTGTGGCGGTATACGCACCTGATCGGTGATGGTGCGTATGTCATCGACAGAGTTATTGGAAGCTGCATCCAGTTCAAAGATGTTGAAAGACATGTCTATGTCTTCGCCGGTAGCTGCCTTGTTGATTTCCCGGGCAAAAATGCGCGCGCAAGTGGTTTTGCCTACGCCCCGTGGGCCGCAGAACAGGTAGGCTTGCGCGATTTTGCCGGTATTGATTGCGTTTTGCAGGGTACGGGTAACCTGTTCCTGCCCAACAACATCTTCAAATTGCCGGGGGCGATACTTACGGGCAGAAACGATAAACTGACTCATGCGATAAAGTTAGACGATAGTATGGCGGGCGGCAAATTTTCGAAAAATATTCCAGCTGCTCACAACCAATGTGTTGAAATATTCTATCTTTGCAGTCCATTTTTAGGTTAACCTTTTTATTATCAACCCATTAGTATGATGAACCAGTATGAATTAATGGTCATCTTCACCCCGATTCTGTCTGAAGACGAGCAGAAAAAGATCGTTGAGAAATACGGTCAGCTCGTAACTGACAACGGTGGAGAGATGGTCCATCAGGAGACATGGGGCCTGCGGCAATTTGCCTATCCGATTGACAAGAAGACAACAGGTATCTACCAGTTGTATGAGTTCAAGGCTCCAGGTGACATTGTGGGCAAAATGGAAATCCAGTTTGGCCGCGATGACAGTGTAATGCGTTGGATGTTTACCCGCCTCGACAAGTACGGCGTGGAGTACAGCCAGCGGAGACGTAACAAGCTTGCGCAGAAAGACGCTGCAAAAGCTGAAAAACAGGAGGCATAATCATGGCAGACAACAAGAACATCAAGTTTCTCAGTTCGCCAAAGATTGGCGCCAGGAAGAAAAAGTACTGCCGCTTCAAGAAGGCAGGCATCAAGTACATCGATTATAAGGATCCGGATTTTCTGGCCAAGTTTGTGAATGAGCAGGGTAAGATCCTGCCACGCCGACTCACCGGAAACTCGCTGAAGTTCCAGCGCAAAGTGTCTTCTGCAATCAAGCAGGCTCGCTTTATGGCGCTGATGCCTTATGTAACCGATCAATACAAATAAAACGGTTAGCGATGGAGATTATACTTACACAAGACGTAGAAAACCTCGGCTACAAGGATGAGGTGGTAAACGTGAAGCCAGGCTATGCACGTAATTACCTGATTCCTCAGCATATGGCAGTTGTCGCCAGCAAGTCTAACATCAAAGCACTGGAAGAAAAAATGCGCCAGCAATCACAGAAACGTGAGAAGTTGCTGCAGGAATTCCGTGTGCAGGCTGACAAGATCGCCAATGCCACCATTAAGGTGGGAGCCAAGGTGGGTACTACCGATAAGATCTTCGGTAGTGTTACATCGATTCAGGTCGCTGAAGCTATCCGCAACACTACCGGTGTAGAGGTGGACCGCAAGCGCATCAAGATGTCTGATGAGATCAAAACACTTGGTAAATACAAAGCAACTGTTGAACTGCACAAGGATGTAACAGCTGAAGTTTCGTTCGAAGTAGTGGGCGAATAACCAGGTAATGATAGAAACTACAACCCGGCTTGTTATAAGGCCGGGTTTTTTTGTGCTACTACCCGCCAATAGTCGAAGATACGACCCGGTGTAAGTACCTCCTCCGACACAACTGTAAATCCGCGCTTGCGCAGTGCTGTTATGTACTCACCCTTACAGTGCTGCTGTGGATGAAGCATGTCGCCTGGAATCAGTCGGAACAAATCACGTGCTGCCTTTCGCCTGTGTACGTCGGTTGATAACACCAGCCATCCACCCACTGACACCATGGTACTCAGGCTGTCGAGGGCTTGCTCCCAACTTCTTACGTGGTTGATGGCATTCACACAAAACACCACAGGCCATTGGCCGGCAAGTCCCTCTTCCAATGTGCCTTGCGTGAAGCGCACATGCGGAAATCGGGTTTCATCGAACACAGTCAAGTTCTTCCGATATCGGTCAAGCAGTGGGTCGAAGGCTGTAACTTGATGTTGCTGCACCGCCATGAATATACCTGCCGGACCACATCCGGCATCAAGGATGCGGGCAGGTGAATGCAGAAGCGGCAAGGGTAACGACTCGATGAACTGCTGCCAATATGCCAGCTTCCAGGAAAGGTATTCTTCCGGTGCCCGTCCACGTAGGTAGCGTTTCCACCACCACAGCTCAAGTCGCTGCGCTATCGCCCATTTCCATTTCATACCTTCGTGAACTGACGGTGAACCATACTTACAGGGTCTAAGTTACTTATCATCATGCAAAGCCTTCCGACAGGAATCGATCTGGTATTGTTGCCCGACTACCGAAATGCCGGTATCTATGGCAGCTATACCCTCTATCTGGTCAACGGGTTGTCGCAACTCATTGAGGTGGATGCTGCGCTGGAAAAGATGGGGCGATTTGAGGCACCGGTAACGGAATTGTTGTTGCCGGAAAGTAAGGTGCAGCTTGGGATCATCAGTCACATGGATTTGCATGGTAATGCAGCCGTAGATGTGGGTATCCGTTGGTTGCCTGCAGATGGGAGGCAGGAATTGACAGCAGAAAAGCTGCAACGGATAAAGCCCAATCATCTGGTGAAGACCGCCGAAGCGCACCTGCTGTTTGATTGGCCTGTATTGAGAATCCCCTTGTGGCATAAGCTTCCTACACCAATAGATACTTCATTGGCAGATATAGGAGTAACATCTTCCTCAAAGCATCGCTACGCCGACAAACACCCGCTGCTGGATAAGGCTGCCTTTCCTGCTGAGGTTGACCTGCATACAGAAGCCATGGGTCTCAATACCCGCGGGCTTACAGCATTTGAGATCGTAACCCTGCAGATGCGAAAATGCATCAGCTATACTGATCAGGCCGTGCGTCATGGCATGGACATGGTGTACATCATCCATGGTAAAGGTGCAGGCACGCTGCGAGATGCGGTTCATAGGATGCTTAGTGGGCATCCTGGCGTGGCATCTTTTTCGGTAAGCCATATTCCACGATATGATGGAGGCGCCACGGAGGTTTTGCTGCGATGACCGCAAAAAGTAAGAACTTTACAGAGGCCGCAAGTCGCCCTGTCGCTGTTTCGCAATAGCGGAAAAGAGGAAAGTCCGGGCAATATAGCACACCACACCACCTAACAGGTGGCTCCGGCCTGCCGGAGAGATAGTGCCACAGAGAATAACAGCCTATGTAAAGGTGAGCGCCTTTGCAGGTGATGGTGAAAACGTGAGGTAAGAGCTCACGCGCCATTCCGGTAACGGTATGGTGGGGTAAACCTTGTGGATTGAAAGGCCAAGCAGTTTGCTTCCCGGCTTCGGCCGGGAGAAGGTTGTGCGCCTTTGGGCAACCGGCAAACGGGTAGGCTGCTGGATCCCGATCGTGAGGTCGGGGCTAGATAAATGACAGGGATTCCGTTTTGCGGAAGACAGAACCCGGCTTACAGACTTGCGGCTACTTTTTGTGTATTTTCGTAGACATCATAACGATGCATACCTATGCCAACTATCCTGATTGTAGACGATGAAAAGAGCATCCGGAAAACACTCCGGGAAATACTGGAATACGAGAGTTACCATGTAGATGAGGCTGCCGACGGACAGGAGGCGCTTCAGCTGATCATGGACAACGACTATGACGTTGTGCTGGCAGATATCAAGATGCCGAAGATGGATGGCATGGAGCTGCTGGAGAAAGCCCTGGACGACGATCCGGATCTACCTATGATCATGATTAGCGGCCATGGTACTATCGACACAGCTGTGGAAGCTGTCAAGAAGGGGGCTTTTGATTTTATCTCCAAGCCACCGGATCTCAACCGCTTGCTGATCACTGTCAGGAATGCCCTGGATAAGAGCAACCTGGTTACCGAAACCAAGATACTGAAGCGTAAGGTTACCAAAACCCGCGAAATCATCGGCGACTCACCGGCCATCCTTAAGATCAAGGATACGATTGCCCGTGTAGCGCCTACCGAAGCGCGCATCCTCATTACCGGTGATAATGGTACCGGCAAGGAGCTGGTTGCCCGCTGGATCCACGAGCTGTCGCATCGTCACAGTGGCCCGATGATAGAGGTGAACTGTGCTGCCATTCCCTCTGAGTTGATAGAGAGTGAATTGTTCGGTCATGAAAAGGGGGCCTTCACATCGGCCATCAAGCAACGCATCGGGAAGTTTGAACAGGCGAACGGAGGCACACTGTTCCTCGATGAGATCGGCGACATGAGCCTGTCGGCGCAGGCCAAGGTGCTGCGTGCCCTGCAGGAAAACAAGATTACCCGCGTGGGTGGCGACAAGGAGATATCGGTAAATGTGCGCATCGTAGCTGCCACCAACAAGGACCTGGTGCGTGAAATAGAGGAAGGTCGCTTCCGGATGGACTTGTACCACCGGTTGAGTGTGATCCTGATCCACGTGCCTTCGCTCAACGAGCGAAAGGAGGATATCCCCGTGCTGGCAGAGCGATTTGTGAAAGAGATTTGCGAAGACAACGGCCTGCCCATCAAGCGGATTGCACCCAAAGCACTGGCAGCGTTGCAGGAAATCCACTGGACCGGCAACATTCGCGAACTCAGGAATGTGATGGAAAGACTGGTGATCCTGAGCTACGAGCGTATCACCGAAGAAGATGTGACCAAGTATGTGTCATCTCCGCAAACCTTCCAGGACCCGGTTCACCTGTATGAGCAGTTCAGCAAGTTCCAGGAGTTCAAAGACTACATTGAGCGGCAGTTCATTGAGCACAAGCTGAAGATCAATGGGTGGAATGTGTCCAAGACCGCCGAAGAGCTGGACATTCAGCGCAGCCACCTGTACAATAAGATCGAGAAGTTTGACCTGAAGCGCGACAAGTAGGTTAATCGCCTACCGTAAACGTGGTGCCTTCAACCGCCAGTTCTGTCTGCGGAAAAATGCTGCGTGCCTCTGCCAGCAGGGGTGACAAATCCTTGTATTTGGCGGAGAAATGACCAATCAATAGCTTTTGTACTCCGATTCGCCGGGCAGCAGTGGCAGCCTGCAGCGCCGTAGTGTGGAAGGTCTCCTCCGCCTTCGCAGCCCCCTCATGCAGGAATGTTGCTTCGTGGTAGAGCAGATCTATTCCCTGAAGGTGTTTATCCCATTGTGAAACGGGCAGGGTGTCAGTCATGTAGGCATAACCAAATGAAGGAGCGGGATCGGTAGTAACGGCTGCTGCCGGAATGATGGTGCCATCCTGCGCTACATAGTCTGCACCTTCCTTTAATGCCTGAAAGGCGGTATGTGGAATTCCTTTGCTTCTGGCAGCCGGTGCATCGAGCTTTCTGGGTTTGGGTTTTTCTTGCAACAGGAATCCACAGCAGGGTATACGATGTGACAAAGGCAGTGCCTGGACCGTAAATGCCGGTTCATCGATAATTGTGCAAGCATCATCTATAGGCAAGGCGTGAAACGTTACCGACAGGCGGAGTTGTACCCCGGATGCCGCCAGTTGCACTCGGATGATCTCCTCCAGTGGCTCGTGGCTGTAGATATGGATGCCCCTGTTGTGCCCCAGCAAGTTGAGGGACGTGAGCAAGCCAATCAGGCCGAAGTAGTGGTCGCCATGTAAGTGAGAAATAAGTATGTGTTCCAGTTTGCTGCGCTTTACGCCATGTTGCAGCATGCGCATCTGCGTGCCTTCGCCACAATCGAAGAGCAATGCAGTGTTACCATATTCTATGAGTTGTGCCGAAGGATGACGGTCGTGTGCCGGTACGGCGGAGTTGCTGCCCAGGATACGAACCCGGATACTCATTCACCCTCTTCCTTGAAGTCTCTTTCCAACTCCTCCATCATCACAAAATCCATTGCCTCGTCAAGAGTAGGGATAATGTTGAGCACTGTCTGGAGTTGACTGATTTCAATGAGTTTTCGGATTTGTGGATTGATGCCCGTGATGGCAAAGGTGCCACCAACTTCCCGGCATAGCCGATGACCGATGAGAATCGCACCCAGTCCGGATGAGTCGATGAATACAACTTGGTTCAAATCCAGGATGAAATTGCGGAAACCTTCCGTGTTCATCACTACAAGTTCTGATTTGAGTTGAGGCGCGTTGAGTGATGTAAGCTTTTCTTCCAATAAGCTCAATACAACGAACTTGTCTTTTTTGTCTACAGTATACTTCATTCCTTCCGGTAGTTGTGGATGTAGGTAAAATTAACAATTTGCCTCAATACAGAAGCCTCGAATCATGAACTTTACTTTAGGTGTCAGAATATGCCGTAAAATGACCAACGTTGTCAATGCTTTGGCGGCATTCAGCTATCTTTATAAAAGGCATGAGAAAAGACTGGAAATATCTGTCTGAATTATGCAACTTTAACGATTGAGAAGAACATATTGCCCTTACTTACCGTTGATGCCGTTATGGAAGCAAAATTTTCACAAGAAGTAAAAGAAGTGATCTCACACAGTCGGGAAGAAGCCTTACGGCTGGGTCACGATTATATAGGTACGGAACATCTTTTGTTGGGGATTATTCGCTCCAATGGGGGCATGGCGTACTCTGTATTGCGTGCGCTGGATGTGAACATGAAAGACTTGAGAAGTGCCGTAGAAGACAACATCAAGGATAAGGCCACACGTACCAATACTGCTACAGGCAATCTGCCACTTACCAAGCAGGCAGAGAAGGTACTGAAGATTACCGTGCTGGAAGCCAAGATGACCAAAAGTGATACGATTGGCACAGAGCATCTGATGTTCAGCATCCTGAAGAACAAGGACAACATCGCTACCCGCATCCTCAATCAGTTTGATGTGGACTATGACGTATTCAAGGCGGAATATGAGTTTCAGCGTTCTGAGGGTGGTGGCCCCGCCGATTTTCGCAGCGACCTCACCAACGATCCCAGTGAAGAAGAGGGCTTTGAAGAGGAAAAGAAGGGATTTGGCTCCGGCAGTGGCCGGGGTAAGGCGGCTGGCAATGTAAAATCCAAGACACCTGTGCTGGACAACTTCGGCAGAGACATCACGCGATTAGCGGAAGATGGTGACCTGGATCCAATTGTAGGACGAGAGACAGAGATTGAACGGGTAAGCCAGATATTGAGCCGAAGGAAAAAGAACAACCCCATTTTGATCGGGGAGCCCGGTGTGGGTAAGACCGCCATTGTGGAAGGCTTGGCCCTGCGCATTGTGCAACGCAAAGTGAGTCGTGTGCTTTTCAACAAGCGGCTGGTGATGCTCGACTTGGCAGCACTGGTAGCGGGAACCAAATACCGCGGTCAGTTTGAGGAGCGCATGAAGGCCATCATGAACGAGTTGGAGAAGAATCGTGATGTCATCCTGTTCATAGATGAAATCCATACAATAGTGGGTGCCGGAGGCGCTACCGGATCACTGGATGCCAGCAACATCTTCAAGCCTGCGTTGGCACGCGGCGAGTTGCAGTGTATCGGTGCTTCAACCCTGGATGAATACCGTCAATACATTGAGAAAGATGGTGCCCTGGATCGGAGATTCCAGAAGGTGCTGGTAGACCCGCCTTCACCGGATGAAACCATGCAGATCCTCAACAACATCAAGGAAAAGTATGAGGAATACCACAATGTAGACTATGCGCAGGATGCCCTGGAGGCATGCGTAAAACTGAGCAATCGGTATATCACTGATCGATTCCTGCCGGATAAGGCCATCGATGTAATGGATGAAGTTGGTGCCCGCGTGCACCTGAAAAACATCCATGTACCCAAGAATGTGCTGGAACTGGAAGGAGAGATCGAGAAGGTGAAGGAGGAGAAGAACAAGGTGGTGAAAAGCCAGCGATATGAGGAAGCAGCCCGCCTACGGGATGCGGAAAAGAAGTTGCTGGAAGACCTGGAAAAGGCCAAGAAAGATTGGGAAGATCAGGTACGCAGTGAGCGCTACCCGGTTACCGAAGATGACATAGCAGAAGTGGTTGCCATGATGACAGGCATACCGGTAAAGCGTATTGCACAGAGCGAAGGAAATCGCCTCCGCAATATGAAAGAAGATATGCAGCAGGCTATCATCGGACAGGATGAAGCTATCGTCAAGATCACCAAGGCCATTCAGCGGAACCGTGTGGGTTTGAAGGATCCTAAGAAGCCGATCGGCTCCTTCATCTTCCTGGGACCAACCGGTGTAGGTAAGACAGAGTTGGCTAAGGCGCTGGCGCGTTACCTGTTCGATACGGAGGATGCCCTCATACGTATTGACATGAGCGAATACATGGAGAAATTCTCTGTGAGCCGACTCATCGGTGCACCTCCCGGCTATGTAGGCTATGAAGAAGGCGGTCAGCTCACCGAGCGGGTTCGTAGAAAGCCTTATAGTGTCATCTTGCTTGATGAAATTGAGAAGGCACACCCGGATGTATACAACATCCTGTTGCAGGTGCTGGATGATGGACAGCTCACAGATGGCCTCGGTCGTAAGGTCGATTTCAAGAACACATTGATCATCATGACGTCCAACATCGGTGTGCGTCAACTGAAAGATTTCGGACAGGGTGTAGGTTTTGCTACCAAGAGCAAGCAGGAGCAGGCAGACACGTTTGCCCGTGGTGTAATTGAGACGGCACTGAAGCGCACCTTCAGCCCTGAATTCCTGAACCGTATCGATGATGTAGTCATCTTCAACTCCCTTGACAAGGAGCACATCCACCAGATCATCGATATTGCCTTGCGTGATGTGCTGAAGCGGTTGGAAGACCTTGGCTATCAGGTAGAACTTACAGGACCGGCAAAGGACTTTCTGGCAGAGAAAGGATATGACCCGCAGTTTGGAGCCCGGCCATTGCACCGTGCTATCCAGAAGTATATGGAAGACCCATTGGCCGAAGAAATCCTCAACGGAAGCTTTGAGGAAGGTGCCATCATTGAGGTAGACTATACTGCAGGAGATGAGAAACTGGTACTGCGCCAGAAAGGCGACAAGCCAAGGCCTAAGGAAGAAGAGCGGTCAGAAACCAAGTAAACAAACAAAAAAAGCCATCAACAGATGGCTTTTTTTATGGTAAGGAGTGTCTTACTTATTCTCCGGCAATCATCTGCATCATCTCTTCGCTTACACCGGTAAAGGAGAATCC